>DATKON010000061.1:0-24743 GCA_035524575.1 Rhizomicrobium sp. | reverse complement strand
CATTGCGGCCATCACATCTATCCGTGCGTTGGGACGATCTTTGAGAAGTCACGGACACATCTAACGCATTGGTTCTTTGCCATGTACCTGATGACCAGCACGCGCCATGGCGTAGCGGCCAAGGAACTAGAGCGGCAGATCGGCTGCACCTACAAGACCGCTTGGCGGATGGCGCACGAGCTACGGAAGCTAATGGCGCAAGCCGATGATCATCGCCCCTTATCCGGTCACGTCGAGATTGACGAGACCCGGATCGGTGGCAAGCAGAAGCGCGGCGAGCGCCGCCGTAAGGGCGACAACAAAGCCATCGTAATGGGCATGGTCGAGCGCGACGGCCGTATCCTCGCGGGTCCGGTGCCGGACGCTTCGCAATCGACACTGGAGCCTATCGTCACGCGCAACATCCATTGGGACAGCACGATTTCGACGGATGAGCATGGCGGCTACGACGGGCTTCGCGGGACGTTTCGCGTTCACGGTCGCGTCAATCACTCGGCTGACGAATGGGTACGCGGCATTCACCACACGAATACAATTGAAGGCCACTGGAGCCAGTTGAAGCGGTCAATTCGCGGAACGCATGTGCACGTCTCGCAAAAGCATCTTTGGAAATACGTTTCCGAGTTCAGCTATCGCCGTAACTACCGTTTCTCGCACCGCGCTATGTTTGATCGTCTTGTGGCCGCTTTCGTGATGCCGCGTTTAGCAGACGCGTGAAATCCTCTTTATGGTCGGGATTGGCATCCCGCAGTTCAGCTGAAGCTACCTCTGGCTGCACCCTCGAAACGTGTTTCTGTCGTGCTTCCTTCTCGCGAGCCATCCTCTGATCCTTAAAATGTTGAGTGTGCAAGAGCTCCTGAATTTTCCAAGCTGGCACGACAATCGTCATGCTGCTTTGAACTGTGAGCGTGTCGCCTTCTTTGATCGGCTGCGCACCATATGACTCCGCGCGCTCTACGCCAATGCGCTCTTCGAACTGACCGGAATGGATACCAAGCAGTTTCACGAACGTCAGATAAGGCGAGTTGAGATTGGGAAGAAAGCGGCCTTCCTGATCTATGGCGGTAAGGTCGCCATATGGCGTCCGGTAGATCATCACCGGTGAACCGGAAAAGCCGGGACGCGAGTGCATGTCGATTACGTGGCTGGGATGCGCATAGCCATGGCCTTGCACAACTGGATGCTTGTCGCTGGCCAATTGGCTCAAATTGCCAAATCGAGCCGCAACATGATTGATCTCAATCCCAGGATTGCCGGTGAAAAGGCCGACCATAAAAACATCTTCGCCGAGGCTTACCCGTGCCTCACGTATGAAGCCAAGATGCGCGAAATCGGTTTCGGGTATGCCAGTCAGTAGATCGTCATCGTGGCCGATATGGTCAGTTATCTCGATTGCCGCGACATCGTCGCCTGCGGGAATGAAGTGCCACTCTTCGGGGTTGAATTCGATGAACTTTGCAGCTGGGCGTTTGACGATGGACCGGCCTTCTTGCGCCTCTACAAGGCGGGTGAAGCGGATGATTGAGGCCCCTGCTTGGATCACATGTAGAGACGTAACCGCGTAGGCGTGCGGAATTTCGCCATGGACGGCCGACGGGATCACGACCGCAAAGCCGGTCCCGCATGGCCCCTCAATCTGCCCGGAGCGCTCGTTGCGCCGGTACAGGTAGAACGTCGTCATCGCCATGGCTGGGCGGAATCGCGGCATGCCGAATGGTACCCACCTTCGGACCAAACGCCCATCGGACACCCATGGAACCGGGGCCGTGGCGAAGTCGTAGTCGGGAAAGGCAAGCGCCCTAATGCCCATCTACACCCCCCATCTTACGCCATTTCGCGTGCACTTGTCGTGATGGGATAGGCGCGTTTGCGCCCGGGAACAATCGGCAGTCGAACGGGCCGACTCAGCCGGGGCCGACGGCGGGCGCGGCCTTCCTATATCTCTTCAACCGGCCGGCGGAATTACACGCCGCGCGCGTCTCGAAACCGGTGCGATAGCCCTCACACCGTGTGCAGCGATGCGCCGCCATGCGCCAGCGTGCGCAGGCGGAAGGCGGCGATCAGCATCGCGATGCCGAAGACGAGCGCATAAGCGCCGATCCACCAAGTGAGCACCAGCGCCCCGATGACGGGGGCGATGAGAAGCAGCACGCCATAGATGATCGAAGCGACGCCGCCGAGCGCGAACCACCAGCGGCCGTGATGAGTGTCGAGCCGGAACGCAGCCGCGAGCATCAAGCCACCGGAGAGCAGCGCCCAGAAAGCGACCAGTGTGACGAAAACGATGACGGTGAGCCCGGGCCACATGAAGGCGAGCACACCGGCGACGATTCCGACGATGCCTTCGAGCAGGAACAGCGTCCAGCGTTCATGATGGCTTGCGGCGCGCACCGCAGCGATGATCGCGAAGACGCCGTCGGTGATGGCATAGGCGGCGAACACGATGACCAGCGACAGCATGGTCACGCCCGGCCAGGCAAACGCGATGATGCCAAAGAGCACGCCGAGCAGACCTCGGATCGCGAACGCCCACCAGTTTTTTGCCAGAGTCGCAAACATGGAAGACCACCTTTTGTGCGCGAGCACTCTAGAGAACGCGTGCACGATCGAATCTATGAAGGTCAAGGTAAAAGTGCCGCGCGCATAAAGGCGCGTCCAAATCGCCTTGTCCAAGGCGCTTTACCAATGGGGGATCGTCAACGCTGCCAGACGAGGCCGACGCTGAAGACCTCCATCGACTTCAGCGCGCGCATGTCCATCCACTCGTAGCGACCGCCGAGACGGACGCCCAGATCATCGTCGATTTGAAACTGGACACCGCCGCCGGCCCGTCCGCCCCAACGGTCGGAACGGAGGAAACCGACGCCGTTCGAACTCAGGGAATACCAGGTGCCGCCAATGTCGCCGTAGAGCGACCAGCTCCGCCAGGGACCGAGTGGCAGATAGCCGAGCGCGTCGAGCGAGCCTTCCTGCAGAGTGGTGTTGAAGGAGGGCCCGCCGGGCGTATGGGTCGAGCCGGAATAGTAATCGTAGCTCGCCTCCATCGTGTAGAAGCGGTTGAAGCGCCAGCCGACATTGGCCTCGACGCCGTCAAGATAGGACGGCGTGCTGATGCCGAGAGCCTTTTTGAAATCGGGAAAGGCGCCGGTGTAATTGATGACGGTGTAAAAGCCGTTGTAGGTGCTCTGCGCATGGGCTGAGCCGGCGACCGCTATAGCCGCGGCCAGACCTGCGGCCGCGATGCAATGTTTCATGGCGCCAACTCCCGCTCATGGTTTGAGGTCACGCTAGAGCATGTTGGGGTGGGAGAGAAGCGTCGCAAGAGCACAGTTGCGCGCAAATTCAACTCAAAGCGAAGGCAACAGTCGCAACAATTCTAGGCGGCGAGATTGACCTGCGTCTGCGGCAGCGTGACGGTTACGGTCGTGCCCTCGCCGAGCATGCTTTCAATCCCGATGCGGCCGCCATGCGCCTCGATCAGACTCTTGACGATCGCAAGACCGAGGCCGGTGCCGTGCTCGTCAGGCGGCGTCACGTCATGGCGGCCCTGACCGAAAGACTCCAGCACGCGGGTCATGTCCTCCGGTCTTATGCCGACGCCGGTGTCGCTGACGGCTAAGGCCACATCCCCGCTCGGCTCCTTGCGCAATGACATCGTCACATGGCCGCCTTCCGGGGTGAACTTAACGGCGTTGGCGAGAAGATTGACCGCGATCTGCCGGATCGCCCGCTTGTCGGCAAAGACATCGAGCTTCTCGGGCGCCTCGCACACAAGCTCTACATTCTTTCGTGCCGCCTGCGGTTCGACGAATCGCAAGGCTTCGCTCAAATCTTGCGCGAGATCGAAATGTTCGGGTCGAAGCTCGAGCTTGCCCGCTTCGATCTTGGAAAGATCCAGCACGTCGTTGATGAGGCCGAGAAGATGGCTGCCGCTGGCATGGATGTTGGCGGCGTATTCCGCATAACGCGGCATCGCGTCATCGCCAAAGAGCCGGTCGCGGATCACTTCCGAAAATCCCAGAACCGCATTTAGCGGCGTCCTGAGCTCGTGGCTCATATTGGCGAGAAATTGCGACTTGGCGCGGCTGGCCATTTCCGCCCGATTGCGCGCCGCGGTCGCATCGGAGAGCGCAGTCTCGAGGCGGCCGATGAGCGAGCGCTTTTCCTCACGCAGCAGCAGCATCTCATATGCCAGCTGATGCACGGCCCGCGCATACATGACGATAAGGCCGAAATAGATGAATTCGAGCGCGGCAAAGCCGAGGCTGAACGGAAACGTCTCGTGCACGAGCGACGAACCGAGAAAGACCGCACCGTATGGAAGAAGGTTGGCAACGGCCAGAAGGCGGCTGGGCGCGGACTGCCCTGCGGCGCTGGCCATGCCAGCCGCCACAAACACGTATAGCAGCACGTTGTTCGTGCGGTCTCCCGGCGCCCAGAACAGCACGGCGGAACTGGCGAGCGCACAGGTGGCGATGAACAGGCAGGCGGCGATCCGGATGCTCCATTGCCGCCGGTATCTGAGGCGGTTCTCGTCATGCAGGAAGCGGTGCAGCACCGCGCCGAGCACCAGCCAGGCAACGAGTGCGAAGACGGTCCAGAGCGCGAGCGACGACACCGGAAACCAGTGCCAGAGGATGACTGTCAGACCGAGAATGACGAAGGGCAGCGGCAGGGAATTGACATAGAGATAGCGCGCTGCAGTCTCCAGCAAGCGCAGCTCGATCGTGGCGCGCAGACCCGCCGGGGCGGCCTCGAGATTGTAAGGTGCGCTCATAGGGATCCGTCTGGGATCGTCCATTTCGGGACACTATCGGCGACAAGGTTAAGACTTGCCTGCGAGTCGCGATTTTAGCAGCTTGTTAACCAGAGAAGGTGAGGGAACTCCGAGGCATGCGCCCGCTTGGTAGGAGTTTGCTCAACTTATGACAGACGCCGAGCTATAGGCGTCTCACCTTCTCGAAGGTGAAAGAGAAGCACTCAAATCTGGTGCCCGCGAAGTTCGGCGAAGCGGGGATATTCGCAGCCCATTTGGGAACTGCTGTATCTCAATTCGAGGGAGGCAGCGTATTTGCAGGCTTTAAGGGCGATGCGAAGAAGAAATTTTCCGGCCGAGACTTTTGACCTGTCAATTGGCTCCCTTCAAGCACTGCTCCCCCCGAAAGCTTTGGCGATCTCCGCGCACGGTTGACGGCGTTCTTCCAAGCACGCGCTGGAATGTGCGGTTCATGTGGCTCTGGTCGCAGAAACTGCAATCGCTCGCGATGTCGGCATAAGACCCGTCCGTCTCGCGCAATTGGCGCGCCGCCCGCTCGACACGATAGCGCGCGGCAGTTTGCTGGACACTTTCACCCGTCGCGCTTTTGTAGGCGCTGCCGAGCCAGGAGGGATGAAGGTCCAGCGCATTGGCGATTTCGCCGATCTTCAAGGACGGGTTTTGCCGGAGGCGTCGCGTGACGTCACTAGTCCAGCGCGGCGGCTCAGGCAGCTTTTCGCGCGGCGCGCTTTCAAAGTAGCGGCATAGCGCTGAACGCAATTGCCACTCGTTCGTCCCAGATCCGCAAAGATGCGCGAGATCGCGCGCCGCTCCGCCGGCACGACCACCGACCCAATGCGATACCGGCCGGTCGACCGGCGGATGTCCGAGCCATGCCGGATCGAATTCGATTTCGAGCTGTTCGAATCCGTTCTCTCCGATCGCGTTGCGATGCATGGTCCCGGCACCGTAAAGGATCGCCGACGGACCATCGATCAAGGTCGCCCCGGTCTCCGTTTCGTTGCAATAGCCGCCCATCACGAAGAGCGAGAGGACCGGCCAATCATGGGCGTGTTCCGGAATGCGTGCGCCGGCACGATCCACCACTCGCCTGACCAAAGCTCCTTCGAACTGCAACAGCATCCGTCAGATATCTGTCCGGCGGTCCAAGGCGTCAAGCGCGAACCTTGAATCTGTCCAATACGGCTTCGCTTCGCGCGGTTAGTATCGCATCCATGAACCGGTTATTTGTCTGCTTATCCGCCCTGATTCTGTCCACCATCACCGCGAACGCGCAGGAGGACTGCCACATCGGCAGCTACCGGCTCGACGACGGCCGTGTAGTCGATATCGGCTCGCCCGACGGCGGCACCTTCCGCTGGCGTCGGTTCGACGGCCTGACTGGCGCCCTTCATAAGACAACGGACAACAGCTGGCGCAGCACTTATGGCTGGAGCGACAAACCGGACGGAATAACTGTGTCTTTTCCCGACTGCGCCGCAGGACGCATCGTATTCGATGGCATTTCCGGGCGGCGTATCGCTTTCGATACCCGCGATGCAGTGTTCGTGAGTCACGGTACGCGTCTGGCCGGCCGTCTCGTCCTTCCCAAAGGTGAGAACAAAGTACCAGTCGTCGTCCTTGTGCATGGTTCGGAGCCGGACTCGGCGCTCGTCGACTATGCTCTGCAGCGCATGCTCCCGACGCAAGGCATCGGCGCCTTCGTCTACGACAAGCGCGGGACGGGCATTTCGGGCGGCCACTATACGCAGGACTTCAGCGTCTTGGCGGACGACGTCGTAGCCGCGATGGAGGAGGCGAAGCGACTCGCCGGTCCGCGATTGGGCCGCATCGGCTATCAGGGCGGCAGCGAGGGCGGATGGGTCGCGCCGATCGCGGCCAACCGCGCGCCGGTCGACTTCGTGATCGTCTGTTTCGGTTTGGCTGTGAACGTCTTCGAAGAGGATCAGGAAGCCGTCGAGCTGCAATTGCGCGAAAAAGGCTATTCGCCCCAGGAGATCGCTGACGCGCTGAGCGTCGCGCGCGCGGCCGAGGCGGTGTTCGCCAGCGATTTCACCAGCGGCTTCGAAGAATTCGACGCGATGAAAGCGAAATACGGCCACGCGCGCTGGTACAAGGATCTGCACGGCGATTTCACTTTCTTTCTGCTCGGCCATTCGGACGAGGAATTGCGGGCGCGGCGAGCCGAGTTCGATTGGCACACGCCGTTCACCTACGACCCGATGACGACACTGCGCGCCAACAAGACGCCGCAACTCTGGATTCTCGGGGGCGAGGACTACGAAGCGCCGAGCGCGGAAACGTCAAAGCGCATCAAGTCACTCATCGCGGATGGGCATCCCTTCACGCTGGCCTACTATCCCGCCGCGGAACACGGCATGACGTTGTTCGAAACAGCTGCGGACGGCTCGCGCATTTCAACACGCTATGCGCCAGGCTATTTCGAGCTGATCCGCGATTTCGCGCGAGACGGGCGGCTTCATGGCAAATACGATGATGCGCAACTCACATTGCCGCGCCCGTAAAACCTTCTCTGTAAGCAAATGTAGCGACCGTCGAGTTCAAGACATTCCGGGTCGAGATCGCGCCGGCGACAGTCTTGACCCTCTTCGCGCTTTCGGCCGATAAATCCACCATTGGGTGGGGGGAAATCATGGTCGATCAAGCAGCGCCGCAAGCGGCCGCCGCCGACGCATTGTCGCGCGAACGGGCGATTGCCGAAATCCGGAAGCAGCAGAATCCATCTCTCGCTATTGCGGCGGGCGTCGGCACGGCCATTGCCGCTGCGATCGTCTGGGCCGTCATCACATTCGTCACCAAGATGGAGCTTGGCATCGTCGCGGTCGCCGTCGGCTATGTGGTCGGGCGCGCCATCCGCGAGGTTGGCAGAGGCATCGATCCCGTTTTCGGTTATCTGGGTGCCGCGTGTGCGCTTTTCGGCTGCACCCTGGGCAACCTCCTGAGCGGATTGGCATTCTACGCCGACGCGCAGCATCTGCCGTTCTTCCAGGTGCTGATGGCGTTCGATTTGAGCCTGTGGGTCCGGCTGTTCGGCATTCTCTTCCAGCCGCTGGATCTCCTTTTTTACGGCATCGCCATCTACGAGGGCTACCGTTTCTCGTTCCGCTACAGGGTGCGCTGATGCGCAATTTGCTTTGCGCGCTCGCGCTCCTCTTGGGTGGCGTGTTGACAGCCGCGCACGCGGATGTTGCGCCTTCACCTCTCGGCACATACACGCAGTATCAGCAGGACCTCATGAAGGCGGGAACCTTGGGGCCCGCATCGATTCCGCTGAAAGATCAGGCGGTGCTTTCCCTGCCCGAAGGAACTGTCTTCCTGCCGCAAGGGCCGGCGAAGACCGTCATGCAGCGGATGGGCAATGCGACCGACGCCAATTTTCTGGGACTCGTCCTGCCGTGGCAGGAGAGCGACTGGTTCATCACGCTCGAATTTGTTCCCTCAGGCTATGTCGCCGATGACGATGCAAAAAGTTGGAAAGCCGACGACCTGCTCGCCAGCATCCGCGAAAATACCAACAAGGAGAACGTTGAGCGCAAGAAGCAAGGTGTGCCCGGACTCGACATTCTGGGTTGGGTCGAGAAACCGCATTACGACAACGCCAATCACCGGCTGATCTGGTCGATCCTTGCCAAGCCAATCGGCGCACAGGCCGGGAGCGCCAACATCATCAACTACAAGATGCTCGCGCTGGGCCGTCAGGGTTATGTCTCGCTCGTGATGGTGACGGACGCCTCCGTCATCCAGGCGCGTAAACCGATCGCCGTCGCAATGCTGAGCCATGTGAAGTTTGATGGCGGTAAGGGCTATGGCGATTTCAACGCCTCAACAGACCGTGTCGCGGAGTATGGGCTTGCCGCACTCATCGGCGGCGTGGTCGTCAAAAAGCTCGGCCTGCTCGCGATCATCGCGGCGTTCTTCGTCAAAGGTGCGAAGTTCCTGGTCGTGCTGGCGGCCGGCGGTCTGGCGGCCCTTCGCCGCTTCTTCCGCCGCGGCAAACCTGCCGAGTCCGCTGCTTCTTCAGGCCCCGATATGCGACTTGCACCGCCGCCATCCGAGCCGCCGTCGTGATCAAGCTCATCGCAATTCTTTTCACTTCTGCCAAGTTCGGAAAGCTGCTTCTCGTCGTCGGCTCGATGGCGCTGTCGATTGCGGCCTACAGCCTCGTGTTCGGCTGGATGTACGCGGTCGGGTTCGTGGCGCTGATCTTCGTGCACGAGATGGGGCACTTCGCAGCGGCGCGGCAGAAAGGTCTTGCCGTGGGCGCGCCTGTGTTCATCCCGTTCTTCGGCGCCTGGATCGCGCTCAAGGATACACCGATGAACGTCGAGACGGAGGCCTATGTCGCCATGGCGGGACCGCTGGTCGGCAGCGTGGGTGCGCTCGTCTGCTATTTCCTGGCGCGCGAATACGACAACAGGCTTCTGCTCGCGCTTTCCTATGCGGGCTTCTTCATCAATCTTTTCAATCTCATCCCGCTGGCGCCGTTCGATGGCGGCCGGATGACGTCGATCCTGTCGCCGCGCATGTGGCTCGTCGGTGTGCCGATCCTGATCGGGCTGTTCCTGTGGCGACCGAGCCCGCTGCTGGTCGTCATGGCGATCCTCGCGGCGCCGCAGGTGATGCGGGCCCTGCGCCACAATCCCGCCGCGCTCGAAACCGCCGCCTATTATTCCGCCAGCGCCGAGACGAAAGTGACGTATGCTGCGCTCTATATCGGTCTGGCTGCGTTCCTTGCGGTCATGAGCTACGACGTAAAGAACATGCTGGGGCCATCTTAAGCGGGGGCCATCGCGATGCTGATGACGAGGCGGGCGGCCGCGGGGGAGGCGCCTCCGAATTTTCTCTTCTGCATCCTCTATCTGCCTTACGGAATCCTCAACGGCTACGTCACCGTCACGCTGGCCTACGATGTGTCACAGGTCGGTGCGACTGCGGTCGCCGTGGCCACATTGGGCTCGCTCAATCTTTTTCCCCAGATCGCAAAGTTCCTCTGGGGTGCGCCGCTCGATACACATCTCACCTATCGCGGCTGGTACGCGATCTCGGCCGCGCTCAGCGGCATCGGCCTCGCGGTCATGGCATTCATTCCCGCCACGATCAGCGCGCTCTCCCTGTTGTTCGCTCTGGTGCTGATCACCAGCATCGCCAACACCATCGTCTCGATGACAACGGACGCGCTGACCGCGCATGCCGTTCCGTTAGATAAGAAAGGCCGCGCATCCGGTTGGGCGCAGGCCGGCAATGTCGGTGGTTCTGGACTGGGCGGCGGCCTGGGTTTGTGGCTTGCGCAGCATTATTCGGCTGAGGCCGCCGCACTTGCCCTCGCAGTTCTGACGGTCGCCTGCATCGCGGCACTGGCCTTCGTCGGCGAGCCGGAGCACGTGCATCGCGAGCCCAATCTCGCCGATACGCTGGCTAACATCTGGGAGGATGTCTGGTCGATGGCGCGCTCTCGCATCGGCCTCCTCGCGATGGTGCTGCTGCTCGTTCCGTGCGGCACCGGCGCGGCCTCAAATCTGTGGGCCAATGTCGCGGTGGACTGGCACGCCGGTGCAGACATCGTTGCGATCATCGCTGGTGTCGCCGGCGGGCTCGTATCGACTGCGGGTTGCCTGATGGCGGGGCATGTCTGCGATTTGAGCGATCGCAAATTCTGTTACGTCGTCAGCGCTGCGCTGATGGCTGTTTGCGCAATCCTGATGGCTGCGGCGCCGCGCACGCCGTCGATGTTCGTTTTCTTTGCGCTGCTTTATGCGCTCACGAACGGCTTCGTCTACGCTACCTTCGGCGCCGTGATGCTGGAGGCGATCGGTCGGGGCGCGGCCGCCACCAAGGGGCCGATCCTGCACGGTCTCACCAATGTACCGGTGGTTTTGGTGACGATGGTCGACGGCTGGGCCCAAACCCAATGGGGATCGGGCGCGATGCTCATCGTGGAAGGGGGGATCGGCTTCGTCGGGATCGGCGCGTTTTATCTTTTCGTCTTCACCACCCGGTCGCGCATTCCGACGATCCAGCCCGAAGCGGCGTAAGGCTAGGCCGGGCTCGATTCGACGAGGTCGGGAAACGCGACGAAGACGCGCGTACCTTCGCCGAGCGAACTATCGATGTTCAGCGTGCCGCCGTGGCGCTCGACCAGTGAGCGTACCAGCGCCAGACCCAATCCCGTGCCCGTCGTGCCTTTCGCAACGAGCGGATCGGCAATCACTTGCTCGAACGGCCGGCCGAGGCGCGGAATGTCGGCCGCGGGAATCCCGAAGCCGTCATCGGAGATTGCAATCACCGTCGCGAAGCCTTCGCGCTTGGCCGACAGGCTGATCCGGCCGCCGGGCGGCGTAAATTTCAGCGCATTCGACAGCAGATGGAACAGGATCTGGGTCACCGCCCGGCGATCGGCCGTAAGGGTCAGTGATGGTTCGCAATCGATTGCGAGGATGATCCCTGCGCGTTGCGCACGCTCCGCTACGTGGTTCACCGCATCGTCGAACAGCGGTTTCAGCGTCAGTCGTTCGCGAGCCAGCGTGAGCTTTCCGCCCTCGATGTTCGCAAGTTCAAGAATGCCGGCAATATGCGCGAGCAGAAGCTGAGCGGAATCGTGGATCATGTCGATATAGCCGTCATAGCGGCCGTCCGCCGGATCGCCGAGCATGCGATGGCGCGTGATGTCGGCGAAGCCGATGATGGCGTTGAGCGGCGTTCTGAGCTCGTGGCTCATATTGGCCAGGAATTGCGATTTGGCGCGGTTGGCGGCTTCCGCCCGTTCGCGCGCCTCGCGCATGGCGAGTTCCTGGTTCTTCCTTTCTGTGATGTCGCGGCCGACGCTGATCTCGCTGCGGAAATCGCCCGTCCGCTCGTCATAGACACCGCGTGTTGAAACCTCGAACCAGACGTAATGTCCGTCGGCGTGGCGGACGCGATATGTCGCGGTCCAGGTTTCTCCCTGCGGCGGCCGGCCGACCATCTTTCTCGCCTCGGCGAGATCGTCGGGATGCACGAGCAAGAGAAATCTGTCGCCGCGCACTTCCTCGGTGGTACGCCCGAGAAGGCGCCACAACGCGTTCGACGCCCATACGGCCTCGCCGTTCTCGTGAAGCACAATGATGTCGGAGCTTTCCTCCGCCATGATGGCGTAGCGCTGCTGGGCGACATCCTTCGCCGCTTCGGCCGCGACCTGGGCTGTCACATCCTTGCAGACCGCCGCGACTGCAATGACGTTGCCGTCGTCGTCGACTTCGACCTCGCCAAAGGTATCGACGAACTGCACTGCGGCCTCGGGGTCCTTGGTGCGCGTGCGGATGTAGAAGGGCTGTTGTGTCTGGATGGCGGTCTGAATTCTCTCCAGAATGCGTGAGATGTCGTCGGGATGGGTATGGGCGACAAGCCACATCATCCCGGGCTCGACCGAACCGGGCTCGACACCCATCATCCGGTAAAGCCCTTCCGACCAGAACATCTTCCCGTCGCAGAAGGTAGTGCGCCAGTAACCAAATCCGGCGGCACGTTCGGCCAGCCTGAAATGCCGCCAGCCGCTCACGCCGCCCGTGTCGCTGCCTTTGGTCATCGACGCGTTCCAGAAAGTCGCGCAAGTTTACTTCGTGGCCGGTTAAGCACCCATTTCCCGATCGCGGGGCGCGGTTGTGGGAGGTGGAAAGGCGGTATTAAACTTTGCCGATCCGGTCGCTGCGCCGGCCATAACGGGAGAGTTTCATGAGCCATGCCGCAATGACCGCGCCCATCGTTTCCGGCATTCCGGACCCCTATTCGCTGCCGCTGTCCGAGATCGACGTCTCCGACCCCAAGCTCTTCAAGGCGGACGCCATCTGGCCCTATTTCGAACGGCTCAGGCGCGAGGAGCCGGTGCATTACTGCGCGCATGGTGCGCTCGGCCCTTATTGGTCCGTCACCAAGTACAAGGACATCATGGCGGTCGACACGAACCACCAGGTGTTTTCGTCCGAAGGCGGGATCACGCTGCGGGACGCGGACGAAGACTTCCGCCTTCCCATGTTCATCGCGATGGATCCGCCCAAGCACGATGCGCAGCGCAAAGTGGTGAGTCCGATCGTCTCGCCGGCCAATCTTGAGAAGCTCGAAGGCACGATCCGCGAGCGCGCCGGCCGTATCCTCGATGCGCTGCCGATTGGCGAGACCTTCAACTGGGTCGACAAGGTCTCGATCGAGCTGACGACGCAGATGCTGGCGACACTGTTCGATTTTCCATGGGACGACCGGCGCAAACTGACGCGCTGGTCCGACGTTGCGACCTCGCCGCCGGGCGCAGGCATCGTCGAGACGGAAGAGCAGCGCCGCGCCGAGTTGTTCGAATGCGCCGATTACTTCGTGCGGCTGTGGAACGAGCGCGTCAACGCGGCGCCCGGCAACGATCTGATTTCCATGCTGGCCCATGGCGAAGCTACGCGGAACATGGACCGCATGGAATATCTCGGCAACCTCATCCTCCTCATCGTCGGAGGCAATGACACGACACGAAACTCGATCTCGGGCGGCGTCCTCGCGCTCAACCAGAATCCGCGCGAATACGACAAGCTCCGGAAGAACCCGTCACTCATTCCGAACATGGTGCCGGAAATCATCCGCTGGCAGACGCCACTCGCCTATATGCGCCGCACCGCGCTTGCCGATGCCGAGATCGGCGGCAAGACGATCCGGAAGGGCGAGAAGATCGCGATGTGGTATGTTTCCGGCAATCGCGATGGCGAAGTGATCGAGCGTCCCGACGAATTCATCATCGATCGCGCGCGGCCCCGGCAGCATCTCTCCTTCGGCTTCGGCATCCATCGCTGCGTCGGCAACAGGCTCGCGGAGATGCAGCTGCGCATCGTCTGGGAAGAAATCCTGAAACGCTTTTCGTATGTCGAAGTAGTCGGCGAACCCGAGCGCGTCTACTCGTCCTTCGTCAAAGGCTACGCGGATTTGCCAGTGAAGCTGCACACCCTCAACTAGTGCCAGCGCATCACGAAGCGTCTGTTTTGCACGCCGAAGAAATCGAGGCGCTTGAGGAAGGCGAGGCCGAGGAGCGACTCGGCCATCGGCGATTTGTTAATCTCGACGGCCACATCGTGAAGCTCGATTTGCCCGACGACGAGCCGGTCAATGCGCGTGGAGGCGCTGAAGCCCGTGCCGTGTGCGGTTTCCGTCGGAAGCGAATAGTCTAGATGCGCGACGTCGATCCCCGCCCGCGCAGCATCCTCAGGGCTTAAGACAATATCGCTCGCGCCCGTATCGATCGCAAAACGGGCCGGCGCGCCGTTGATGGTGCCGTCCACGTAATAGCTGCCATCTTCGCTCGCGGCGATCGACATCTCCCGCGCCGTCGTTGCGACCGGCGTGCCCGGAAAAGCTCGCCGCGCACCCGATCGCCAATGCCGGCGAGTTCGCCGCTGAAGGTGTAGCCCAGTCCCAAAGCGGCAAACAGCGCGCACCAGATGGCGATGTTGCGTAGCGTCTCGCGGGCTCGGAATCGCCGTCCCAAGACGATGCTCGAAGAGAGCAGCGTGATAAATGCGACGAGGTTGATCAGGCGAACCTTGTCCCAGTCGGACTGAAGAGCGTCGGGATATGCTTCGGCGAGCTTCCAGATTGCGACCACCCCGGCTAGCGCGACGGCTATCCAGAGCAGGCGTCGTTGCCCACCCGTCAGGCCGGGGCCGGCTTTGCAGCCCCACGGCCCTTCCTGCTGCGCCATCGTCTCACATCCCCGTTCCCACGCTTGAGACTATGCGGAACCAGGCGGCGGCGCGAGCGCTCCTCATGGCCTGATGCGCGGAAATGGTTCACACTTCCTCGCGGCTTGCAGGAGGACGACACATGGCGAAGAACACGCAATGGATCTACGCACGCAAACCCGAAGGCCGGGTGACCGCGGGCCATTTCGAAAAGGTCGAGCGCGACATCCCGGAACCCGGCGAAGGCGAAGTGCTGGTGCGCACGACGCTTCTGTCGCTCGATCCGGCGAGCCGCGCTTGGATGGCGGGGCGCACTTACCGTCCGATGCTCGAGCCTGGCGAAGTCATGGCAGGCTGGGGGCTCGGCGAAGTCGTCAGGTCGAATGACGCGAAATTCGCGGCCGGTGATCTCGTCTCTGGCGAATATGGCTGGCAGCGTTATGCGGTGATGCCGTCGCGCGCGCTCACGAAGCACGACAAGCGCCACAAACCGGAACATATCCTGGGCGTGCTCGGCATTACGGGTCTCACTGCCTATTTCGGACTACTCGATGTCGGCCGCCCGCGTCCCGGCGAAACGGTGCTGGTCTCGGCTGCAGCAGGCGCCGTCGGTTCGATCGCAGGACAGATCGCCAAGATCGCGGGTTGCCGCGTGGTGGGTTCGACGAGCAGCGACGAGAAATGCAGATGGATCGTCGACGCGCTCGGTTTCGATGCGGCCGTCAATTACAATTCGGGCAATCTCATGCAGGACGTGCGCAATGCGTGCCCGAATGGAATCGATGTCTATTTCGACAACACAGGCGGCGAAATGCTTGCCGTCGCGCTGTCCCGCATGAACATGTGGGGGCGCGTTTCGTGTTGCGGCGTCGTCTCGCAATACAACGCCGTCAATCCGTCGCCGGGCCCTGCCGGCGTGCCGGGCTTTCTCGTTACCAAGCGCATCCGCATGGAAGGCTTCGTGGTGATGGACTTCTATCAGCGCCGGCGCGAGGCGGAAGCGGCGCTTGCGGGCTGGGTCACGGACGGCAAGCTCAAAGCGCCGGTCGACATCGTCGAAGGCTTCGAGAACATGCCGCAAGCGCTTGAAGGCCTCTTCGCCGGCAAGAACAAGGGCAAGCTGGTGGTTCGAGTGTGAGCTAACGGTTTTCGGTTTTTGCACGAACTGGCGATTGTGCCAGCGCGCGCGGCCGCAATCTGCAAGCGTGTGGCGTGATGCTGCAGCGCGGCAATTTCGGCGGTCCAATATACAGATTGGCAATAAGGGCTTTCCGCCGGCGCGGAGACGTGTCTACATACCTTTCGGTGTTGATATCTGGGCGCTGGGTCGGCTTCCCGAGCGGAGCATGCCGGTCTGTTCGGGAGTGGCTATGACCATTGCAACGTTGCGACGCGGCGAGCTTGTGCTGCGCGATTTGCGCAAGACCGGCATCGATCCGAATTTCTGGTATCCGCTGGCGCGGTCGCGCGACCTGAAACGCGGCAAGACGCTGGGCGTTCATTTTGCCGGCGATCCCATCGTGCTGGTGCGTCCCGCTGCCGATGCAAGGCAGACGGATGTCTACGCACTCGAGGATCGCTGCGCCCACCGCCAGGTGCCGCTCAATCTGGGCGTCGTCAAAGGCGAGCGCCTGCAATGCGATTACCATTGCTGGACCTACGAACGCAGCGGCCGCTGCGTGACGGTGCCCTATCTCGACAAGGCGAAGACCCTGCCCAACGGCGTGCGCGCCTATCCGACGCGCGAGGCCTACGGCTTCATCTTCGTGTTCACCGGCGAAGCCGAAAAAGCGCCAAGCGTTCCCTTTCCCGATGTGCCGTCAGCTGTCGATCCGCGCTATCGCACGCGCGTGCTCGACCGGCGCATCGACTGCCACTACTCGTTCATGCACGAGAACCTGATGGATATGAACCATCAGTTCCTGCATCGCAGCCTGATGGGCAGCATCCGCGCCACGCCGCTCGACCTGCGCGAAGGCGATGACTGGGTGGAAGTCGACTACACCTTTGCGCGCGCAGGCGGCAAACAGCCGATGGGCGAATGGTTCATGATCCAGCGTCGCGACGACGGCAGGCCGCTCGCCGAGGGCGAGAAGGCGGACATCATGACCATCCGGACGTCCTATCCCTATCAGACGCTGAAATTCTGGACTGCCGGGGACAGTGAGCCCGCGCTCGATCTCTGGAACGTCTACGTGCCGCTCGATCGCGAGCAGCGCCGCAACCAGACCTACGGGCTGATGTCCGTGCGCAAGCCCGACATCCCGGGACTCATGCATCTGATGTGGCCGATGATCATGTGGTTCACCAACGGAATCTTCGCGCAGGACAAGGCAATCGTCGAAGCGGAGCAGCGTGCCTGCGACGAGCTGGGCGGCGACCACAATCAGGAAATCTTCCCGATCATCCAGAAGCTCAAGACACTTCTGACGCGGCGCGGCGTTCCCATCGTCCCCTGATATGGCCGGGCGATTTGCGCCGGCAGAGGTTTGACAGTGGACGATTGCTGCGTGATTCTCGGCGCCCAGACACGGGGGAGGATATCATGCGGGCGCTTGGAGCTATGCTGGCGTTGGGATTGTCGCCCTTGGCATTGTTGTCCATGGCGCTTGCGGACTCCGCACCGCCGCCGATGAAGCCGAGCCTCGTGCGCGGCACCGTCGAAAGCGTCGACGCACAGACGCTCCGGATCAAGACGGACGCCGGAGCCGAAATCGTCGCAGCCATCACGCCGAAGAGCCAATTCAATATCGTCGAGCCGCGCACATTCGCGCAGTTGAAGCCGACGGACTTCGTCGGGATCACGGCTGTCCCGGGACGCAACGGACATCTGAAGGCTGAAGAGGTGCACGTCATCCCGGTCGTCGGCGTCGGCGAAGGACAATATCCGTGGGATCATCATCCCTCGACTTCGCATGCGGTCTCCGCCGGCAGCATGACCAACGGTTCGGTCACGCGTACGGCGGAGCATACCGAAGACAGCATGACCAACGGCACCGTGGCTGCCGCGGGGCACGGTTCGGAACTGACGGTCACCTACAAGGGAGCCGCCATGGTCGACGGCAAGTGCGAAGGCAGAGCCGATCCCACGAAGCCCGGCTGCACGGGAACGGCGACCGTCGATGTCGGCCCCACAACTCCCATCGTCGCCATTGCGAAGGGCACGAGTGCGGACGCGAAGCCGGGACTGGCGGTGGTTGCGTTCGTCGCGACCGACCCCGCCGGCCACACCTTCCTCGGTTCGGCCACCTTCGAGAAGAACGGTGTGAAGCCGGAGTTCTGAAGCGTCGCCGAGTTATGAATTTGCCACACTTGTCATAGCGCGGCGAACACCTTTTCATGCCCACCGGGTGCTATCTGGAGGGTGTGATGAAATACGGAAAATGGATGTTGGCCGCGCTAGCTGCGAGTCTCTGTGCTGGCGCTGCGATGGCGCAATATGTTCCGCCTCCGGCCGGTTACGAAAACGATCCTTATTACTGGCTGTCCGATATCCACGGCGCGAAAGCGCTGGCCTGGGTCAAAGAGCAGAACGCGGTCAGCAACGCGAAGCTGCAGAGCGACCCGCTTTACGCACCGATCCGTCAGCAGATCCTCGAATCGCTCGACACCAAGGACCGCATTCCGCTCGGCAATGTCGATCACGGCACCGTCTACAATTTCTGGCAGGACTCGAACCATGTGCGCGGCCTCTGGCGCCGCACAAGCGTCTCCGACTACAGGAAGGCGGATCCAAATTGGGACGTGCTTCTGGACGTCGACAAATATGATGCCGAGCAGCACAAGAACTGGGTCTTCCACGGGGCGCGCTGCAATCCGGGAATGAAACGCTGTCTCGTCGACCTTTCGCCGGGTGGCGGCGATGCGGGTGAATTCTTCGAATACGATCCTGCCGCGCACAGCTTCGCGCCGGACGGATTCCATCTCGCGGTCGCCAAGTCGAATGCGCAATATATCGACGACGACACGATCATCTTCGACACGGATTTCGGTCCGGGCACGATGACGAAATCGAGCTATCCCCGCATCGTGAAGATCTGGCATCGCGGCACGCCGATCTCCGACGCGAAGCAGGTCTTCGAAGCCGGCGAAAACGATATCCGCGCCGGTGCACGCGTATTCCGGGGGCCCTACGGCACCGTCGTGACGATCGAACGTGGCCTGACCACGTTCACCTCCGAATATTATGTGCTGATGCCGGACGGCTCGACGCTGAAACTGCCTCTCCCGGTCGGCGCTGTGCTGCACGGCATCACGCAAGGCCAGATGGTCATCACGCTGCGCGACGACTGGAAGGAGAAAGGGCTCAAGCAGGGCTCGCTGCTGGCGTTCGACATCCTTTCCTTCATCAAGACGAAACAGATGCCGAAGATCTCCGTGCTCTACGTGCCGGATTCGCACGGCACGGTGGAGTCGGTCGCTTCGGGGCAGGATGCCGTCTATTCAGCGATCTTCGAGAACATCACGGGCTCCATCCATGCTTTCAGGCCCGGCGCGAACGGCAAATGGTCCGACACGAAGCTGGCCCTTCCAGAAGGCGGCACCACAGCGACGATCAGTGCCGACGACTGGAGCGGCGAAGCCTATTTCACCTATGAGAGCTTCCTCGTGCCGCCGACGCTCTACGAGACGAGGGGTGACGGCAACGTCGCGGCGATCAAGTCGCAGAAGCCGCTCTTCGATGCGAGCACACAGACCGTACAGCAATTCTGGGCCACTTCGAAGGATGGGACGAAGATCCCCTATTTCATCATCCGCCCGAAGGATGCAAAGGGACCGCTGCCGACCATTCAATATGCCTATGGCGGGTTCCAGCTTTCGAATTTCCCCTGGTATTGGGATGACGGACACAAGCCGCTGGACGCCGGCCAGGCCTGGATCGCGCGCGGCGGTGCCGTCGTGGTTGCCAATATCCGCGGCGGCGGCGAGTTCGGTCCTCACTGGCACGAACAAACGCTCAAATACCACCATCAGAATGCATTCGACGATTTCGCTGCCGTCGCCAAGGATGTGATCGCCAAAGGCTTCGCAACGCCCAAGACGCTGGGCATCGTCGGCGCCTCGAATGGCGGGCTGCTCGTCACCGCAACGATGACGGAACATCCCGAGCTGTTCTCCGCCGTCGTCTGCCAGCGGCCGCTGGTCGACATGCTGCTCTACACGAAGTTTGGCGCAGGCGCCTCATGGGTCGGCGAATATGGAGATCCGGCCGATCCCAAGATGCGGGCCTATATCGCGAAATATTCCGCCTATCAGAACGTCAAGAAGGGCGTGAAGATGCCGTCCATCCTCTTCATCACCGAGACGAGCGATGACCGGGTTACGCCGGTCTTCGCGCGCATGATGGCGGCCAAGATGGAAGCGCAGGGCCACGACGTCCTGTTCAACGAGGCGCCGGAAGGCGGCCACGGACCCGGCTCGACCAATGCCGAGCAGGCCGACATGTGGGCGTTGTCGTACAGCTATTTTGCGGAGAAACTGGGGCTGGAGAAGGAACCTCCGGGAGGAAGCCATGGCGCAGCCAGCACAGGCAACGGCGGCGAGTAGCATTACCTTCGATCCCTTGTCGCCGACGATCGGCGCCGAAGTCTCCGGCGTCGATCTTCGCGCGCCGGTCGATGCGGCGACGCTCAAGGTCCTGCGCCAGGGACTGCTCGACTGGAAGGTGCTGTTCTTTCGCGATCAGGACATCACGACCGAGCAGCATCTCGATTTCGCACGGCTGTTCGGCCCCCTCGAAGTCCATCCCTTCGCGCCGCACAAGGAGGGCTATCCCGAAGTTCTCGCGATCACGCACGGGCCGGGCAACAGGGGCCGCGAGAATGCCTGGCATTCCGACGTGACCTGGCGGCTCGAGCCGTCCCTCGGTTCGATCCTGCGCGCCATCGAGATCCCGCCGGTCGGCGGCGACACGCTCTTCGCCGACATGTACGCGGCCTATGAGGGCCTCGCCGACGAAGTGAAAGAGAAGATCGAAGGGCGCACGGCCATCCACGACTTCACGTTGTTTCGCCGTGGGCTGCGCAAGGCCGGCAAGAGCGACGCCGAGATCGAAGAGTTCAATCGCAAATACCCGCCGGCCGAACATCCCATCGTGCGCACCCATCCGGAGACGGGCCGCAAGGCCATCTATGTGAATGTCGGCTTCACGATCGGAATCGTCGGGATGGAGAAGGACGAGTCGGATTCACTGCTGCGCCATCTTTATGCGCAGGCGTCGATCCCCGAATACCAGTGCCGTTTCCGCTGGCGGAAAAATTCCATCGCCTTCTGGGACAACCGTTCGACGCAGCATTACGCGGCATCGGACTACTACCCCGCCGTGCGCAGGATGGAACGGGTGACGATCGTCGGCGACCGGCCGCGTTAGACCGTCACCGCCGGCGTCACGTGTACGCCGCAGAAAAAGCCTGAGCGCGCGATCTCGTCGCAGGAGAGCGTGTGGCGGTTCGGCGCGTCCGGCCAGGGATCGCGCACGGTGAGCGTATCGACGTCGATCTCGCCTCTCGGGCTGACGCTGTAGGCCATCGACGTCAGCACCATCGTGTGGCGATCATTCGCGAAAATCAGCGGATTGCCGGCGTCGAGCTCTCGCACCGCCAGTTGCAGCGCGTCGGGACGTTCGAAATTCGCGACGCGATCCCACAGCACAAAGCCTTTCGCCTCGAACGCGTGCCCTCTGTCGCCCCTCCACTTGCCGTCGATGGCAGAAAGGATCTGCGGGCCGCTGGCGCTCTGGTCCTGCGTATTATCGAAAACTTTTTGAACGATTTCGCTCTGCGAGACGTTATAGCCGTGAACCGCGAAGATGGTCTGGATGCAGGCCGCCCAGCACCAGTGCGGCTTCAGCTGACGGGCCGTGCTTTGCGGTCCGAGATCAAGGCCGCACATTTTCTCGCCATCCGCGGCGCGGACGGTGCGATCAGCTGCGGCCGCAACGGACGGCGCAACAAGAAGACCGGCGCTCCACGCGATCGCCGCGCGGCGCGATACCATCGTTAAGGTCATTAGGGTCTTGGACCTCCGAGTACCGAGTACGTCCCGAGTTGCGATTATATAACCCCGAAGCGAGAGCGTTTTCAAAGGCTCGTAACTTCGAGTAAAATTTGAAAGAAAGTGCGCAACCGCCCGTTGCGGAATGTCAGGCGCCGCCGGGAAATATGCAGTAAACGGTTTTTAGCGTTCGCGCGGGAACTTTACCGCGCGGCGCTTCATCCATGCAGATCGGCGTGTGCCGATCCTATCTGCCCGTAAACCGTGGCGCGCGCTTTTCGATGTAGTGCGCGACGCCTTCCTTGAAGTCTTCCGACGCAAAACTCGACGCCATATCGCGGTTGGCGCTTTCGATCGCATCACCCAGCGTTTGGAATTGCGCGTTCCAGATCTCGCGCTTCATCTCGCGCAGCGAACGCGGCGACACTTCCTTCGCCAGCATGCGCGCGTACGCCGTCACTTCCGCATGGAAGCTGTCGAGCGGAATGACGCGATTGACGAGTCCCATCGCCAACGCTTCCGGCGCATTCACGCGGCGCGCCGAATACAGAAGATCGGCCGCGCGCGCCATGCCGACAAGCCGCGGCAGAAGCCAGCTGATGCCGTGCTCGGCCACGAGTCCGCGCCGCGAGAACGCGGTCGTGAACACCGCCGCATCCGACGCAAAGCGCATGTCGGCATAAAGTGAAATGACAAAGCCCAGGCCCGCGCACGGCCCGTTGATCGCGGCGATGATCGGTTTCGGCACTGACGGGAAATAGGAATAGGTCTTCTGGAAATTGGCATCGGCTTTCGCATCGAACGGCTCTTCCTTGGCCGCTGCCGCGCGCCCGCCGCCGCCCTGGATGCCCTGCAGCGCTTCCATGTCCGCGCCCGCACAGAAGCCGCGTCCGGCACCGGTGAGCACGATCACGCGCACGGCATCGTCGTCCGCCGCCGCGCGCATCGCCGCCTTCACTTCGTGATGCATGCGCGGTGTCCAGGCATTGAGCCGGTCCGGCCGATTCAGCGTGATCGTCGCGACGCCGTCTTCCACGGCGTAGAGAATGTCCTGATGGGTCATGGCGAAGCCTCCTGGGTTTTGTTTGGGGAAGCGTAGGGCCGATTGCGGGCTTCGCGGAATGGCCTGAGCGAAGGCTCTGGCGTGGTAATTTTTGTTGCTATCCCAATAGGTTATCAGGAGCCAGTTTCCCCCTGACTATTCGTTCACAGCTTGTTCTAGAGAGGGCTCGCGATCCAGGCCGGAGGTGAAAGGCGATCGGCGAATTTCGATTGTCAGAGCCAGGCGCAAAGCGCGGCGTTTCCTGCGATGCGAATGGCGCGTTCGTCGGAGCTCAAGACTGGTGGAAGCCGCGTAGCCCCGGCTGGCGCAAAGCCCGCGCTCTAACCCTATCGAATAACAAGGGCGTCTTCGCTGCCGATGGACGGATGTCGTGCGGCAGGCTTCACCGGTCGTTTGCGCGTTCTTCCTCGCCCGCCAGCGGACGCACGCGCGTGATCAGCGCCTGCAGTGTCTTGCCCGGCTCTTCGATCATCGGCAGATGCGCGCTGTTGTCGAACCACACGATCTTTTTCTCCGGCGCCTTAAGCCGCGCCAGCCAGTCGCTCGCAATTTCCGGCGGCGTTGTCGTGTCGTGGCGGCCGAGAAAGAGGATGATCGGCACCTGCAGCCTGTGCATATCCTCGAAGGAAACATTGATCAGCTTCGACCAGAGAATGCCCATCGTGAAGGCGCTGCTGGCATCCCAGGCCTTGCGGTCGGCCTCTCCATATTCCGGCGAAAGACGTCCCAGATGCAGATAGAAATCGCTTTCGTCGCGGCCGGCGGCGAGCCCGCCGAAATGGACCGACCATTTCCGCTCGACGCCTGTCTTGTTGTAATCGAGGGCCCCCGGGCCGGGATAAGGCGCGAGCGCCTTCAGCTCCTTCACCGCCTCGGCGTTCCCCGCGCGCTCCGCCTGCTCGAGCACAAGCCTGTAGCTCGCCGTCTCGTTTTGACGAAAGTCGATAGCCTGGCCCATGCCGATATAGGCGTAGAGGAGATCGGGGCGCTTGATCGCCACCGAAAGCCCGACTGTCGATCCCCAGCTGTGGCCGAGCACGAAGATCTTGTCCTTGCCGTAGCGCGCCCGCAGAAGCTCGATCAGCTCGATCGCGTCGTCGCGATAACGGTCCGGCGTCAGAGTCGGCGCGATCTTCTTCGGATCGTTGAGCTCGAACGACTTGCCGGCGGCGCGCTGATCCCATTCGACGACGGTGAAGTAATCCTCCCATGGCCGCTGGAACGACCACGATAGCGGCAGCTCGACCGAGGCAGGTCCGCCATGAATGTAGAGAAGGATCGGATTGCGCCGGTCGCTGCCGCGCACGCTCACATATTGCCGCGCGCCGCCCAGCGTCGCGATGAAGCATTCCTGCACGCCGTTGGGCGTGACGATGCGGTCGAGAGCGGTGACGAGATCGCGGCCCGGCGTGTATTTGTCGACTGGAATATTCGGCTTCACGATTTCGACCGGCGGCGTCGGCGGCGCAGCCACCGCAACCGTCGCTGTCAATACGGCCATGAGCGTCGGAATAATGAAACTGCGCATTAGATTTGTTCCGGGTGGTTTGTGATCCTGATCACACCGCGATTGAAGTTTGATCCGGATCAGGGAGACGTGGGAGGTCTCACTTTATAATTCAATTTGATGCTGAATTGGCATCGGAATTCAAATGCGGGAGGCAATTATGGGCCAGATGATCTACAAATTCCCGATGAAGGGTGAACAGAACCCCGCAACCGTCCAGCCTTTCGGACAGACTTGGTATCCGCTCGAATCGCTGCGCCGGAATCTCGACCGGCTGTTTGGTGAGTGGGCGCCGTTCGGCGACAATGAAATGGTTCCGGGCCCCGGCCGGGTGATGCTCCCCGTCGAGGTCATGGAATTTGCCGACACGTTCCAGATCAAGGCGGAGTTGCCGGGTGTTCGCGAGGAAGACATCGAAGTGAAGATCGTCAATGGCGGTCTCACCATCAAAGGTGTCAAGAAAGAGGAAACCGAGCAACACGAACCGGGCTATGTCGCAACCGAGCGGACTTACGGGCGCTTCGAACGCTTCTTCCGTCTGCCGGACGGCATCGCGCTCGACAAGATCGCGGCGACGTTCGCCAATGGCGTTCTCAAGGTCACGCTTCCGAAGACGGTGGAAGCCAAGAAGCAGGAGCGGACCATCCCCGTCAAAGCGGCCTGATCTTGCCGCATCTCCGCAAGCGTCGGCGGGGG
>DATKON010000060.1:0-2314 GCA_035524575.1 Rhizomicrobium sp. | reverse complement strand
GATTTGAGGATGAAGCCGACGGTTTCGAAGACGTCTTTGGGGCTGGCGGCGCCGATGGTGTCGCTGACGGCCACTTCGTCGCAACCGAGTTCGAGCAGGCGGCGCGTTACGGCCAATGTCTTCGTCTTGTCGATGTCGCCTTCGTAGGGGCAGACGAAGGCGGTGGAGACGTAGCCGCGGACGCTGATGCCTTCTGCCCTGGCGCGCTCGACGACGGGCGTGAAGGCTGCAAACGATTCGTCGATGGTCATGTTGATGTTCTTCTTCGTGAAGCTCTCGGAGGCGGCGGTGAAGACGGCGACTCGGCGGATGCCGGTTTCGATGGCCCGTTCGAGGCCCTTCATGTTCGGAGTCAGCGCCGAGTAGATCACGCCGGCCTTCGGAGTGAGGGCGCGGGCAACTTCCACGGCGTCTGCGAGTTGCGGCACGGCCTTTGGGCTGACGAAGGACGTTACCTCGATTTGGCTGTGACCGGCTTCGGCCAGTTTATTGATGAAGGCCAGCTTTGTCGCCGTGGGGATGGTCTCGCGCTCATTTTGGAGGCCGTCGCGCGGACCGACTTCGACGATGCGGACTTTTTCAGGAAGCGGCGGCATCGTTTTTGCTCGCGAAGGTGATGAGAACGGCTCCCATGTCGACAAGCTGTCCCGGCTTGCACTTCACTTCCTTCACACGGCCGGCGTGCGGGGCGGAGAGCGTCATTTCCATCT
The DNA here is from genome assembly GCA_035524575.1 of Rhizomicrobium sp. GTDB lineage: Bacteria > Pseudomonadota > Alphaproteobacteria > Micropepsales > Micropepsaceae > Rhizomicrobium. The sequence goes on along the minus strand of DATKON010000060.1, from coordinate 1,604 downwards.
TCATCGATTCCATGACGACGAGCGGCGCGTGACTTTCAAACTGATCGTTCGGCTTCACGTTGATCGCCAGAATTGTGCCCGGCATGGGTGCGGGCAAATCATCGCGCTGGGCCGCGGTGCTGCGGCTGGTGGCGCGCTGGGCGGTTCGATCGACAACATCCACGACGTGAACAGCGCCGTCGATCCAGATTTGCAGCGTGTCGTCTTTTCGATACACGAAATACGGTAAAGAGCGGCCGTCTATGTTCAGGAAGCCGCGATCCTGCGCATCCGCCTCGTGATGAACGCGGAATGATCGATCGCCGATGCGAATGGTGAATGCGCCCGGCGATGCCTCGCGTTCGACCGTGACCGTGGTCGGTTCGCCCGCTCCGGCTGGTTTGAGCAGATAGCCTGCCATCAGCGAACTCTCCAGGCGCCGACGCTTTGCCACGGACCGTCCGCTTTGGCATGTTCGATTCGACTTGTCGTCGCCCTGCCGTTTTGCAGGACCAGCGCGGCGGCGATGAGTGCATGGCCTGGCTCACACGCCTCTGTCCGAATGGCATTTTGTTCCAGGAACTGCGTGTGCAGGCGGCCGGCCGCGAACTCGGGATGGGAGATGACCGCGCGGAGAAAGGGAATACTGGTGGTCACGCCGAGGACGACGTAATGGCTTAGCGCCCAATCCATCTTCGTGATCGCCTCGGCACGGTCGGAGCCCCAGACGATGAGCTTGGCCAGCATGGGGTCGTAGTAGCTGCTGACTTCCGAGCCTTCTCCGACGCCGCTGTCCACGCGGATGTTCGCTCCAATCGGCGGGACGTAATGGGCGAGCGTGCCGGTCGAGGGGAGAAAACCGCGCTGGGCGTCTTCGGCGTAGATTCGGCATTCGATGGCGTGACCGTGCCGGGCGAGTTCGTCCTGGCTGAAGGGCAGCTCTTCGCCGGCGGCGACGAGCACCTGGGCGCGGACGAGGTCGTGCTGCGTAATCATCTCGGTCACGGGGTGCTCGACCTGCAGGCGCGTGTTGACTTCGAGGAAGTAGAACTGGCCGGCCTCGTCGAGCATGAATTCGACGGTGCCGGCGTTGGTGTAGCCGATGGCTTTGGCGGCGCGAACGGCGGCGTCGCCCATCTTCTTGCGAAGCTCGGGCGTCATCGCAGGTGAGGGCGATTCTTCGATGATCTTCTGGTGGCGGCGCTGGATGGAGCACTCACGCTCGAAGAGATGAACGACATTGCCGCGCGTGTCGCCGAAAATCTGGAACTCGATGTGCCTCGGCCGGTCGATGTATTTTTCAAGGAAGATGCGACCATCGCCGAAGGCTGCGCGGGCTTCGCGCTGGGCTGCTTCGAGCGATGGGGCCAGGTCCTTCTCGCTTCGGACGACGCGCATGCCTTTGCCGCCGCCGCCGGCTGCGGCCTTGATCAGGACGGGGTAGCCGATTTTTTGTGCATGCGGACGGATCGAGTCGACGCCTCCGTCGAGCGAGCCGGACCAGCCGGGCACCACGGGGACACCTGCGGCGACGAACTTTTCCTTGGCGACGATCTTGTCGCCCATCTCGCGGATGACCTGGGGCGATGGGCCGATGAAAGTGATGCCGGCATCGGCGCAGGCCT
>DATKON010000059.1:0-36482 GCA_035524575.1 Rhizomicrobium sp. | reverse complement strand
AACGGATCGTATCGGCGCCGTAGATGGCGATGATCGCTTCCGGCGCGATCACGTTCTTCTTCGACTTCGACATCTTCTCCGAAGGACCGACCGTCACGCGTTCGTTCGTCCCCTTCAGGAAGAATCCGGCGTCACGCTTTTCGACCTCGTCCGGCGAAACCCAGTTGCCCTTCTGATCCCGATAAGTCTCATGGCAGAGCATGCCTTGTGTGAAGAGACCGGCGAACGGCTCCTGCACACCGATCATCTGCATGCTGTTCATCGCGCGCGTGAAGAAGCGCGCATAGAGCAGATGCAGGATCGCGTGCTCGATGCCGCCGATATACTGGTCGACGGAGAGCCAGTAATCCACCGCTTCGCGCGACACCGGAGCTTCCGCCTTGGTGTCGCAGAAGCGCGCGAAATACCACGACGAGTCGACGAAGGTGTCGAGCGTGTCGGTGTCGCGCCGCGCCGGTTCGTTGCATTGCGGGCAGGGGACATTCTTCCACGTCGGATGATGATCGAGCGGATTGCCCGGCACGTCGAAGCGCACGTCTTCCGGCAGTTTGATCGGAAGATCGGATTCCTTGACCGGCACGAGACCGCATTGCGGGCAATGCACCACCGGAATGGGGCAGCCCCAGTAGCGCTGGCGCGAGACGAGCCAATCGCGCAGACGATAGTGCACCGTGCGCTTGCCCTGGCCGGCCGACTCCAGCCTTTTGGCCACTTCCGCTTTGGCTTGCGCGACGTCCATACCGTCGAGGAAGCGCGAATTCGCGAGCTTTCCCGGACCGACATAGGCTTTGTCGCCGACCTGGAAGTCCTTCGGCGCTTCGCCTTCCGGCACGACGACGGGCAGAACGGAGAGCTTGTATTTGCGCGCGAAGTCGAGGTCGCGCTGATCGTGCGCCGGGCAGCCGAAGATGGCGCCGGTGCCGTAAGCCATCAGCACGAAATTCGCGACATAGACCGGCAGCTTCCAGTTCGGATCGAAGGGATGTGTGGCCGTGAGGCCGGTGTCGTAGCCCTGCTTCTCCGCCGTCTCGATTGCTTCTTCCGCTGTGCCGACTCGACGGCATTCGGCGATGAAATCCGCGAGCTTGCTATCCTTCGCCGCCAGCTGTTCGGCCAGCGGATGATCCGGCGACAGCGCGACGAAAGAGGCGCCGAACAGCGTATCGGGCCGCGTCGAGAAAACTTCCACGGTCTTGCCGTTCGACAGCGCGAAGGCAAAGCGCAGGCCTTCGGAGCGGCCGATCCAGTTCTTCTGCATCAGCCGGACTTTTTCCGGCCAGCGCTCCATGTGATCGAGCGCGTCGAGGAGCGCGTCGCTATAGGCGGTGATCTTGAAGAACCATTGCGCCAGCTTCTTCCTCTCGACCGGCGCGCCCGAGCGCCAGCCGCGTCCCTCGATCACCTGCTCGTTGGCGAGCACGGTCTGGTCGACGGGATCCCAGTTCACATCGGCTTCGGCGCGATAGACGAGGCCCGCCTTGTAGAAATCGATGAACAGCTTCTGCTGATGGCGATAATAGGAAGGATCGCAGGTCGCGAATTCGCGGCTCCAGTCGATGGCAAGGCCCATCGATTTCAGATCCGTCCGCATCGCGGCGATGTTCGCGTAGGTCCATTCGCGCGGATTGACGCCCTTTTCGCGCGCCGCGTTCTCGGCCGGCAGGCCGAACGCGTCCCAGCCCATCGGATGGAGCACGTTGAAACCCTGCGCGCGGCGGAAGCGCGCCAGGACATCCCCCATCGTGTAGTTGCGGACATGGCCCATGTGGATGCGCCCCGACGGATAGGGAAACATCTCGAGGACATAGGACTTCGGCCGCGTGAAATCGTTCGGCGTCACGAACGCGTTTTTCGCGTCCCAGGCCGCCTGCCAGATCTTCTCGGATTCCTTGGCGTTGTAGCGCGCCATAATTCACTCCGTCCGCTTCCGCCTGCCTCGGAAGCGAATCGAGAGGTCTTACGGCGCCTTGAACCTAGCTTCCCGAATTCTCGCTCGCGAGTCGAAGCTCGCGCGCGCGCGTAAGGATCGCATCCTCGAGCCGCGTCGACATGTCGGGATTGACGGCTGCATCGATCCAGGTGTCGCCCGAGCGCGTCTGACGGAAGACGGCGATCTTGATGCCGTCCGCCCGCAATCTACGGTCGAGAATGTAGACCGTCACCTTCATGCGCTCGTTCTTATCGTCCGGCGCAGAATACCAGTCCGTGATGATAACGCCCCCGAACGGATCGGCCGAGGACAGCGGCATGAATGCCAGCGTGTCGAGTGAGGCGTGCCACAGGAACGAATTCACCCCCAGCGTCACGTGCCCGCTGCCGCTTTCAATGGCGGTCGTGCCCGTATTCGCGTCGTCGGAATCGCTCGAGGACCCGCAGGCGGCGAGGAATGCCGCGCAAAGAACCACCGTCAAGACTCGCATGAAACTGCTCTTCTCAATTGACGGCGCGCCCCGCCGTGTCCAACCCCGCGCGGCTTATACTGGCCCCTGCTGCCCCGCGCAACGCCACGGACCAGTCGTCTTACCGCCGTATTATTAAGGGGTTAAGTGGGAAGAAAGGCAATGCGAAAGCTGCTGCTCGCCACGGTCAGTCTTGTCCTCGCTTCGCCCGCGCTCGCCGAAGGGCTGGTGGACTGGAACCTCTCGCCACCCGAAGCGGACTTGGGCGGCTGGACTGCGAGCCTGGGCGCACTTGCCGGCGGAACACTGTTCACCGCATCGGACCTTGTTCAGCAGCAAGGCGCGAGCCTGTCCGTGGTGCTCTATCCGCGGCTCGAACGCACGCTCGACAATGGCTGGGACATCGGCGCGCGCGGCGCCATCCTCGCCACGCACGACCGCCTGGCCGGCGACATTTATGGAAACCGGACGTTCGAGAAGGCCTACCTCTTCGCCCAGACTCCCTATGGGCGCTTCGAGGCCGGCCAGGATGACGGAGCCGCCTACCGGCTGTCGGTGACCGGACCAAATGTCGACGACCAGGTCTCGATCGACAATGCGAGCACGACCTTCTTCCGCGATCCGACCACGGGCCGCGCCTTCATCGACATCTTCCGGTTGCGCACACCTGTCTTCGCCAGCTCCAACGACGCCAAGTTCACATATGTTTCGCCCCGCTGGTTCGGGATCGCGCTGTCCGGCTCGTACACCCCCTACGATGCGCATGGCGGACTGCCCTTCGTCTCGCGCGGGCACGGCGGTCCCGACCGCCAGCAGAACCTTATCGAGGGCGCCGTCAGCTATCAGGGCGCCTGGAACGCCCTGTCTTATGGTTTCTATGGCGGCGCCGTCTTCGGCCGGAACGCAGACCGCACGGACGGACACGCCAATCTCCGGGACTGGGGACTTGGCGGCGAGGCGGAAGAAAGCTTCGACGGCGTCAAGCTTGCCTTCGGCGGCGGCTGGCGCCAATCGAATGCCTACGCATTCGACATCGCCGATGCCCGGGAGTCGGGTCATACGCAGAGCTGGCGCTTGTCAACGACGGCAACAAAAGGTCCGTGGATTGCCGGTTTCGAATATGCGGGCGGCAGAGCCGATGCGGCGATGCCGGGGCCTGGCGTCGAACAGCACGGCTTCGAGGCATCAGTCGGCTATGTGCTCAATTCCAATCTGCAGCTGACCTGTGGCTGGCAGGGCCTCGCCTTCCGCCGCAGCAGCGGCGTGTTCTTCAACGACGCACCGAACGTTACCCTCAACGCGGGATTTCTGCATTTGCGGCTGCATGTCTGATACTCACGCCAGCGCGCCCACCGCGGCGATGCCGGCGATTCCAGCACCGACGAGTTGTCGCGCTGCGTCGGAATCGATCCCGCCCAGCGCATAGATCGGCACACGCGCTTTTCGCGCCATCAAACGAAGGCGTATGGGCGTCAGCGCGATGCGGCCGACATGACTCTTCGTCGGAAACACCGGCGAAAGAAACACGGCATCGGCGCCGAAATGCGCAGCACGCTGCAGCGTCTCGAGAGAATGCGCCGACGCGGTGATGAACCAGTCGGGATGTCGCGCGCGCCAGTATGCGATGGCGCCCATCTGGGCTTCCGGAAGATGAAGGCCGTCGGCGGCTCTTGCGAGCTCCGGATCGGCTGCGATCAAAAGATAAAGCCCGCGCGCCCGCGCGATCTGCGCCAGTTCGGCTGCCCGCTGCTGTCGATGCCGTTTCTGGCGCGCGCGCAAAACGATCAGGCTGCCCCGCGGCAGCCGCTCTGCCGCGGCGCAAGGATCGGGCAGGCGCTCGTCGTCCGTCATCAGGACCAGCGGAGGCAAAGTGCCTGCACCGACTCGGACGGCGGCCCTTGCCAGCCTCTCCTGCCCGCGCGATAGCGTTGCCTTCATGTCCGACGATCCGTCGCTTGCCCTGTCCGACATTCTTGCGCGCATTGCGGCGGCGCGGAAGGCGGCATTGAACCCGGCGCCGTCCACCACGCTCGTCGCCGTCACCAAAACGCATGGGCCCGAGCGCATCCGTCCCGTGCTGGCGGCCGGCCATCGCGTCTTCGGCGAGAACCGCGTGCAGGAAGCCAAGGCGAAATGGCCGGAATTGCGGGCACAATTCCCCGATCTCCAGCTGCACCTGATCGGCCCGCTACAGACGAACAAGACGCGCGAGGCAGTCGAACTGTTCGACGCTATCGAAACGTTGGATCGCCCGAAGCTCGCACACGCGCTGCGGGTGGAAATCGACAAGGCCGGCCGCGCGCCGACACTCTTCATCCAGGTGAATACAGGCGAAGAGCCCCAGAAGGCGGGCGTTGCGCCGCAGGACGCGCCGGAATTCATCCGGCTCGCGCGCGACGAGCTGAAGCTTCCCGTCAAAGGCTTGATGTGCATTCCGCCGGCCGACGAGAATCCGGGCCCGCATTTTGCGCTCCTTGCCAAGATGGCGAAACAAGAGGGCCTGCCGCTTCTCAGCATGGGCATGAGCGTGGATTTCGAGATCGCCATCCGCTTCGGCGCCACGCATGTGCGTGTGGGAAGCGCTATCTTCGGCGCTCGCGAAGCTTAAGACGTCGGAATCTGTGCCGCGGGCGGCGTCGGATTCTGCGTCGGTTCCTGGGGCTTCGCCTGCAGCGATTTTTTGTAGGCCGAAACCGCGCGCTGGCCGAGCGCGGGATCTACGCCTTTGTTGCTGAGCGACCGCAGAAGCGCGAGCATTGCGGCATCGTCGGTCGACGCGGACGATTTCGGCGCTTGCAAGGCGCGCGGCGGGCCATTGGCTTCGGCCGGTATTGTTCCGGTTGCAGGAAGCGATGCAGGCTGCACCGCTGCAGTGCTGGCAGCGGAGTTGATCGAAGCCGGCGTCGCGGCGGCATCCGACATCGGCGATGAGCCGTCACGCGTCGCCGGCGCATCGTCATTGCCCATGACGAAATCAAGCACCGTCTGGCCGAAATCTTTGCCGGTCACGTCCTCGTAGACGACATTGGCGACGCTCGAGACCATGCCCCACATGCCGCCATAGAGCGTGTCGCCCAGAATGCGCTCGAACGGTTTGATCGTATCGCCTGTGACCGCGCGATAGACGGTGGAGACCACCGGGATGTGCTGCAGCGGATTGACGATGCTGATGAGGTCGTCGAACGTGAAATCGTCGTTGGCGGCGTGCTTCGCCGCGGCGCCGGTCGCAACGGGCAGCGTCACGGGCGAAGCAGGCAGCGTGAGAGCGACGGTCATACACCGTTCAAAGCACGGCCCGTGCCAGCAAAAGTGTCTGAGATTTCCGGCTTTTATACACGCCCCGTCGCGCCGTTCGGCAAGTTCTGCCGACCCGGGAAATTCGATAGGCTCCGCCGGAGACACTGAAAGACCGCCATGCCCAAGATCGACATCTCGACCGTCCCGGCACGCAAAGGCACCGGTTATCCGCCCCCGTTCAACGCGGTTTGCGTCGACCGCATCAGACAGCGGCTCGGCAATGCCGGCGGCCTGAAGGATTTCGGCGTCAATCTGATGCGCTTGCCACCCGGCAACTGGTCGAGCCAGCGCCACTGGCATTCCCACGAAGACGAATTTGTTTACGTGCTCGAAGGCGAGCTCACGCTCATCGAAAATGACGGGGAGACGATCCTTCGCGCCGGCGATTGCGCGGCGTTCCCGAAGGGCAGCGGCAACGGGCATCACATGATCAACAGATCGAACGCGATGGCTCTCTATCTCGAAATAGGCTCACGCCATCCCGAGGACCTGACCACCTGCTCCGACATCGACATGATGAGCGCGAATGCCGACGGCCGCTTCGTGCACAAGGACGGCACGCCGTATCCCGAGCGTTAGAGGAAGTGTCCGGCCTTGGCGGCTTTCGTCTTGAGATAGCCGCGATTGTGCTCATTGTCGGGAAAGGCGTGCGGGACACGTTCGGCGACTTTGACGCCTGCCAATTCGAGCGCCGCGACTTTTTCGGGATTGTTGGTGAGCAGCCTCACCGATCTGTAACCCAACAGCTCCAGCATGCGAGCCGCGATGCCATAGAGCCGTTCGTCTGCTTCGAACCCCAGGCGCTCGTTCGCTTCGATCGTGTCGAAGCCCTGATCCTGAAGACGATACGCGCGCAACTTGTTGATGAGGCCGATGCCGCGGCCTTCCTGCGCGAGGTAGAGCAGCACACCGCCGCCGCTGCGCGCGATGATGTCGATCGCGCCGCGCAACTGCTCGCCGCAATCGCACTTGAGCGAGCCCAGGAGATCGCCCGTGAAACATTCGGAATGAAGGCGCGCCAGCACCGGCCGATCCCGCGGCGGGGCGTCGATCACGATCGCATAATGTTCGGGACCGCCATCATGGGCACGGAAGGCCACCAGCTCCGTGCGCTCGGCGCCTTCGAGCGGCACGCGCGCCCGCGTGACGATGCCAAGCGTCGCGACCGCTTCGCGCTCATAATCGCGGACGTCTCCGGCGGAAATTCGCACGCCCGCGCGCGTGCCGGCGGCCGCCTTGGCTACGACGACCGAGGGCAGGAGACCGGCGAGCTTGGCGAGTTTCACGCCTGCGGCAAATGCGTCCGGCAGTGTTTCGCGGGCCGCTTGGAAGGGTCCCTTCAGGGGCTCGGCGAGGTCGGCCGTCGGATCGGCGATGGCGAGGAGCCGGGCTGCCCGCAAAGGCGGAGTCAGCGGGATTGCGACGACGTCCGGCGTATAAAGACGAATCTTGAGCGTGCGCCCGCGGGCATGGGTCAGGACCAGTGATGCCGGCGCGGCCTTTGTGGGTTTGAGGGCCTTGAGACTCGCATCGGTCGCCGTCTCGACCGCCAGCGCCAGAGTCGCGGAGCGTCCTTTGCCCGCGATGAGGACCGGCGCCCCGCGACGAAAGGCATCCACGGCCTTTACCACCCGATTCGCCCCCGAATCGTCCGACCTTTTCGGCCCGGCCGGAACGCGCGCGGCCTTTCGCGATTTTTGTAGGGGGGCGGGGGACATGCATCCTGACATACACCGCCTGCCGGAAAGCGGATAGAGTTCGGGTCCGGTCCCTGATGGAGAAGACATGCCGAGCCTGAAACGGGTTCTTCTGGTCGACGACGACGCAATGCTGAGGACTTCGCTGGCCGAGCAGCTGAGCGCCGAAGGCGATTACGATCCGGTCGAAGCCGGGGACTGCGCCGCGGCCCGCAAGCTCGCCCGTGAGGGCCTTTATGAATTCATGATCCTGGACGTGGGTCTGCCGGACGGCGACGGCCGGGCGCTGTGCCGCGAACTGCGCCTCGAAGGCGTCACCTGCCCCATCATCCTGTTGACCGCCAAGGACAGCGACGCCGACATGATCGAAGGCCTCGAGTCCGGCGCCAACGACTACGTCGCAAAGCCTTTTCGTTTTGCCGTCCTGATGGCCCGCATCCACGCGCACCTGCGAAGCCACGAACAGCGCGAGGACGCCGTCTATCGCATCGGTCCTTACACCTTCCGTCCCAGCGCCAAGGTGCTTCTCGATTCCCAGGGCAAGAAGATCCGCCTGACGGAGAAAGAGACCAACATCCTCAAATTCCTCTACCGCTCCGGCGACACTGTCGCGCGCGAGACGCTTCTGCACGAGGTCTGGGGCTACAATCCCGCCGTCACCACGCACACGCTCGAGACCCACATCTACCGGCTGCGCCAGAAGATCGAAGAAAATCCCGGGCAAGCTCAGATCCTGATCACGGAAAGCGGTGGCTATCGCCTGGTGGCGTAGCTAGTTTGTTCTCGTGCGGGGCCTGCAGGGTGCCTCTGCATTCTTGCCCGGCTATGCGCACTAGAATGAAGTGCCCTATGTGAGGGACCTGACAGCTCAGGGCGACACGCGATGAAACCGAATCTACGTTCCTTACTGTGCGGCGCGGCCGTTGCGGCCTTTGTGATCGCACCGACCGTTCCCGGCTTTAGCCAGACGGTTCCGCCTGCACCGCCCGCTCCCCCGGCACCTCCCGCGCCACAGATGCCCCATCATGGCAGCAGCAGCTGGGCGGTTGCGCCGGTCAAGACCTTCAACGCGTCGAGCCTCAAGACCGAGGATATCGTCGGCACGCTGACGATCGCGGTGCGCGATGGCGGACCGATGACGGTCGAGGTGTCCGGCAATCCTTCGCGAGTTTCCCGTGTGCATGCCTCGCAGGAAGGCCCGCTCCTCGTTGTCGACGGCGAGTCCGACGAATACGACAACCGCTCCGTCTGGGACTGGAAGAACTGGTTCGATTTCTCGCATGACATGAACTATGAGCACGGCGACCTCTTCGTGAAGGTGACCGTGCCGCGCGGCACGGACGTCGACGTCAAGGATCTCGTCGGCAACGCGTCCATCGGCGACACGATGGGCAATCTCAAATTCGAGGCGGCATCCTCGAAGGCGCATATCGGCAAGGTGCAGCAGGCTTCGATCGATCTCGGCGGTACGGGAACCATCGACATCGCCAGCGTGCAGAACGAATTGCGCGTCGACCTCGGCGGCTCGGGCAAGATCACGACGGGGCCGGTCGGCAGCGTCAAGGCCGACATTGCGGGCTCGGGCGATGCGCATTTCGGTCCGATCGCGGGCGGCCTCCATCTCGACATTGCCGGCTCCGGAGACGTGACGACACCGCATGTGAACGGACCGACGCATATCGATATCGCGGGCTCGGGCACGGTGCGCATCATGGACGGCATCGCCAATCCCCTGCATGTCGACATCATGGGTGCGGGGAGCCTCTACTTCGGCGGCGTCGCGGTCGATCCGCACATCGATGCGGTCGGCTCGGGCTCGGTGCACATCAAGGCCTATCGCGGCAAGCTCAACAGCGAAGGCATGGCCGACGTGAAGATCGGGGACTAGAGGCGGACGCTTCGCGTCCGTCTTGACGCAGTCGTAAAGCCGGCAACGTCGCCGGAGCGGATCCTATGCGCTGCTGGCGTCTGTCCCGCGACCGTGCTTGCCTGGCTCTTTGTTTAGTGGCGCTATCGCAAAATCCAGCGCTTGTGTCGAATTGGAAGTTCGAACGGGAGGGCCGGCCCATCGTGCAGGGATGCTACTGCGGGTTTCCAGGCACCCGCTTGTCGCCCTTTCTCATCGCATCGAGCTGGGCCTGAAGAAAGGCGCCATGGGCGAGCGCCGCGTCGCGTTGAGCCGTCGCGTCGCGCAGGGCGAACTGCGTGAGCGTCAGGTCTTCCTGAAGCGCGGCGTTCTGCTTCTGGAGCTCCTCGACCGTCGCAGGCCTCGGAGTCGCAGGTTCGGCCAGCACGGGCAAAGCCGCGACGGCGAAGCACACAATCAACGTCTTCATCTGTCCCCCGATCAGTCCGACACCCAGGCGGTGCCGTTGCAGAGTGCGCGCGAAACGGTGGTCCCGCTTCCTGTCAACGCACCAAGATAAGTTGGAGCGTTGGCGTCGGTCACGATGGCCTGAGCTCCCTTCAAACTCGACGTGCAGGATGGGAGGCCGGCGACGGTGTAGTTGCCGGCCTGAAGGAGGTACTTTCCGGAGAATGTGGTGTTGTTGACCGTTGTTCCGCTTACATCCGTGCCGATCGTGACATCCCCCGCAGCATCGGCGCAGATGCCGGCGAAAAGGTCCGCCCGGTTGGGGATCAGCGTACAGTTCGTTGCGCTGGCGGCCGTGTTCCCCCGGAATTCCGGGCCGCTGGAATTATTGCCGAAGATGCCGTTCACGTTCGACAGGTTCTGATTGGACATGTTGAGCTGGCCTTCGAGCGTCAGGGCATAATCGTTCGAGATCGTGACATGCGATCCTGCCGCAGGCGGCTTGATGTCAAGCGTCGTCGCGGCGGAGACCGTGATTGCGTTTCCGCTGGTAGCAAGCGTCGGCGTACGCAACGTCATGAAATACGCAGTCGGCACCGTGCCGGGAGCCGTCGTCGAGTCTGTCCAAGTCGCTGCCGGCGCGTTCAGCGCCACACCGGTCCCGGAGAAGGGATTGGGATAGTTCGTGGAGAGCGCGAGAAGCGCGCCGGTCGGCATTGTGATGCCGCTCGAGGCCTGAAAGCCCACGGTGTCCGGAACGCCGCCGTTGATCGACGTCACGCCGGTGTAATTCAGGGTGGACTGAGTGTCCGCGCTATAATTCTTGGTCGCATTATTGGCCCCGCATGTCGAGACCAAATTCGCGAAGCTGTCGTTGTTTGCGTACCAGCCATTGCTGCCATTTCCGACGGAGCAGCCGCCCGCCGTTGCGTCGAGCGTCGAATTGAATCTCGCCTGTGCGCCGTTGCCGGCATTTCCCGACGCGTAGACCGGCGCCAGGACTGTTGCGGTATCAGCGATATAGAGCCCGTCGGCGCCGCTGGCGCCGGTAAATAGCGGCGTCGGCGGCGTCCCGTTCATCTCGCTGCCGAGATACATGAGTATGTTGTGGCCGCCACAACCCCATGCGATCACGGGGCCGGTCAGAAGCACGCGGGCGATATCCTGCGGACTCAGGCAGTTGTGCGCGGTGCCATCGCCGATCAGGGCGACCCAGCCCAATTGCACGGCCCCCATGCCGTTCCAGACGTCCAGCACGTCGGTGTTCGAACCGACGTTGACCGCATCGACGATATAGACCGTTGCGCTGATGGCGCCCGTCGGCGTCGACGCGGAAAGTTCCGGTATCCTACAGGTAACCGTTGATCCGCTGACGGCGGTGACTTTGCACGGACCGTTCAGGAGAAGCGGATTCGTTCCGCCACTAGCGCCGGAGATTCCGAGATAGGGATAATTTCCGCTCGAGTCCTGAGTAATATGGCTCGCGTCCGAGACAGTCAGCGGGCACGAATATGCGCCTGCCGATCCAGTGCAGGTGCCGACCGCAGTGACCGAGGTGGTGTTTTGGTCCGCGCCTTGGAACGCGAACTCCGCGCCGATTTTGCCGAAGATGTTGATCGGCGACGAAATGCTATAGGTGCCCTGATTCTCGGTGACCGTGACGTTGGCGTCTGTCGACATCACCATGTTGCCGAGCGTGTTGACCGCGGTGACCGGCGACGTGAAATCGCCTCCCGAGGGGGCGACGACCTTGCTCAGCCCGCCGGTTAGGGAAAGATTGCCGACCGCAGCGATGGAATTCGGCAGGGTCAGCGTCGTGCCGTTCCAGGATGATCCCGAAATCCCGCCGAGCGCGCCGCTGTTGTTCCATTGAAGCTGTCCGTTCGAACCGGCCGCGGCGTTGCAGGGCGCGCCGCTGTCGGCGATGAGGTTCGTTCCTGCCCAGTTCGCGCAATTGCCGGCCGTGACCGAGCCGCTCTGAAAAACCTGGGCCGCCGCGACGCACGGCAACACCGTCAGAAAAGCGACAATAAGTGGGCGCTTCAGCATCGCGATTCCCCTCCGAATCACAATCGAGTCTGCGGAGTTTACATGGAACTTCTGCGTCAGAGGCCGGGCAATTCCGCCAGAAAGGCTGCGCGTGTTAGGAGCGATGCGTTTCTATGTTTAATTCCCGTTAAGAAGTGCGGCCTAAAACCCGGTCAGCAAAGGGTTCACGAAGGCGATGGCCGCGAAAAAAACGCCACGGAAAGCTGAAGGCCGTCCGCGCCCGGAAACGCCGCCGCCGGCCAGGCCCAAACGCACCTGGCCCTACATGATCGTGCTCCTGGGCGCCTGGGGAATGATCTTCGGGTTGGTCGCCTACTCGCGCTGGATTTCACAGCTACCCGACATCGCCCATCTGCTCGACAAGAGCTCGTCGCACGACATCACCATTCTCGATGACAAGGGCCGATTGATTGCACGGCGCGGTCTGACGCAAGGCGCTCTTGTGCAGGTCTCGGAACTGCCGGCCTATGTGCCCAACGCCTTTATCGCCATCGAGGATCGTCGTTTCCGGTATCACTTCGGCGTCGACCCCATCGGAACGGCGCGAGCGGCCATCGACGACATCACGGTCGGTCATGTCGCGCAGGGCGGCTCGACCATCACACAGCAGCTCGCGAAGAATCTTTTCCTTGATCCCACGCGCACCTTCGATCGCAAGATCCAGGAAGCGCTGCTCGCGCTCTATCTCGAGTCGCGTTACTCGAAAGACCAGATCCTTACGCTTTATCTAAATCGTGTCTATTTCGGCGCCGGCGTGTTCGGAATCCAGGCGGCGTCAGAGCGTTTCTTCGGCAAGCCTGCTTCGCAGCTCAGTTTGCCGGAAGCCGCGATGCTGGCCGGCAGTGTAAAGGCGCCCGCGCGCTTCAATCCGCAGGCCGACGCGGATGCCTCCATCGATCGCGCCGGCGTTGTGCTGGATGCGATGGACGATGCGGGATTCATCAGCGATGCCCAGCGCGACGATGCGAAAGCGACGCGCCCGCGCGTCGCGCACGACACGGGTACACCGGGCTCCGGCTATTTCGTCGATTGGGTGATTTCGCGCATCCCGGGTTTTGTCGGCAACGTCGATGAACCGATCATCGTCCAAACCACTTTCGACGTCGCAACCCAGCAAAAGGCCGAAAGGGCCGTGGCGCAAGGACTTGCGCGCGAGGGCGACGAACTTCACGCCCATGAGGCGGCCCTGGTCGCCATGCTGCCGGACGGCGCGGTGCGCGCACTGGTCGGGGGCCGTTCCTATGCCGAAAGCCCGTTCGATCGCGCGACCGATGCACAGCGACAGCCGGGCTCCGCGTTCAAGCCGTTTGTCTATCTGGCGGCCTTCGAGCATGGCGCCACGCCGAGCGACGTGAGGAACGACGAACCGATCAATATTCGCGGCTGGAAGCCTTCGGACTACGAAGGACACTACGAAGGCGAGATCAGCCTCGAGCATGCCTTTGCGAAATCGTCGAATTCGATCGCGGCGCAACTCGCCGCCGAAGTCGGCCCCCGCGCCGTGGCGGCAACCGCGCGCCGTCTCGGCATCGCCTCGCAGCTGATGGAAGTCCCGTCGCTGGCACTCGGCACATCCGGCGTGACGCCACTCGAGCTCACCGGAGCCTACGCTCCATTCGCCAATGGCGGCGACGGCGTTCTTCCCTACGGCATCGTTCGCATCACCACACGCTCCGGCAAAGTGCTGTACGCGCGCGAAGGATCCGGATTGGGCCGCGTGATCGAGAGCGACTACGAAGACGAAATGACGCAATTGATGGTGGCGACCGTCACGTCCGGGACCGGCAAGGCGGCGCGCCTCGATGAGCGTCCGACCGCCGGCAAAACCGGAACGACGCAGGATTTCCGCGACGCCTGGTTCGTAGGCTTCACCGCCGATCTCGTCTGCGGCGTGTGGATCGGCAACGACGACAATACGCCGATGCTTCATGCGACCGGCGGCGGCCTGCCCGCGCATATTTTCAAGGCCTTTATGGAATCCGCCGAAGCGGATCTTCCGATCAAGCCTCTGCCCGGCGCGCCGGACGTAGAGCCGAGCGCGGTGGCAACAACCGATACGACGATGGCTCAGCCGCAGCAGCCCGAAAAAAAGGGCTTCTTCGGCCGTATGCTGGACAGTCTGATTCCCGGGACCTAACTCGTCCGATGTGCGGGTGAAGGTAAAGCGGCTTAACGCTGTCGGCCTGCCGCTTCGCGTGCTGCGTCAGAAATCTCTCTCGCTGCGACGAATGATCCGCTCCGACCACGATTGTGGTGGAGCAGAATGGTCCGCACCACGTTGAAGTCCAGATGTTATTTGCGGCAGGCGCAGACATGAGTCGCTTTCGTCACGTCGCGGCGGGCATTGCACTGTGGCTCCTTGCGGTCGTGCATTCGGCACAGGCCCAACCGGGCGCGATGACGGCTGCGGCCGCCGAAGATTTTGTCCGTACGCAGATGGAAACGGGGTTAAGCATTCTCAACGATCAAACACTCCCTCTGGACCAGCGGCGCGCCCATCTTCGCGCATTGCTGGATTCGTTCATGGATTCCCGCCGGATCGCGCTGTTCTCGCTCGGCTTTGCGCGACACTCCGCATCACCCCAGCAGGTGGAGGAGTTCGTCGACGTATTTCGTAGCTATGTCTTGTCGGATCTGGAGTCATTGCTGACGCGCTATTACTCCGGCCAAACGGTGCGCATCGCGGGATCCATCCCCGGTCCCGATGGCTACAACGTCGACATCGCGCTCGAAAACCGGACGCCGGCCGCTCAAGGAAGCGACGAACCGACCGACGTAATTGTCCGCGTGGTCAGCGAAAACGGCAGGTTTGTCGTTGCCGACGTGGCCGCGCTGGGAATATGGCTAGGCAACCACGAGCGCGATGCTGTCAAAGAATATTTGTTCGAAACCAACGGCAATTTCCACGGACTGGTGTTGCACTACCGGCTCCTCGCGAAGCGAAATCTGCAGGGACTCCCCGGGGCTCCACAGCCAGCCTATGGCGGAAGGTAACGAAAGACGCCGTCAGGCGGCGGCCGGCAGCGCATAGCTGTGCAGCAGCGTGCCGTTGCGGCCGAGCCAGTCCTGAGCCGCGTCCGCGGTCGGCGAAAGCTCCTTGACCAGTTTCCAAAATCTGGGCCCGTGATTCATGTGGCGCATATGCGCCACTTCATGGGCGACGACGTAGTCGAGCACGAAAGGCGGGGCGAGGATGAGGCGCCACGAATAAGAGACCGAACGCTGCGTCGAGCAGGAGCCCCAGCGGCTTTGCGTATCGCGCACCGAGATGCGCGCCGGCCGCGCGTCGATCTGCGCTGCGAGCTCGACGGTGCGGACGGATAGAATCTGGCGCGCCTCGCGTTTGAAGAAATCGAGAAGCCGCCGCGGCGCATGCTCGGCGCGGCCGCTGACGCGGATGAGGTTCTCGCCGTCTTTTTCTTCGATCCATACGGGTGCAGGTCCCTTGGCGCCCTCCGCGACGCGATGTTCGGTGCCCCGAAAAAGCACAGTGGCCCCCAATACGAGTTCGACCAGGCGCGGGACCTTGGCGAGGCGGCGCTTGATCCAGGCCTCTTCCGAACGCGCAAAATCGAGCGCGTGATCGATGGCCCGCTTGGACGGCGCAACCACCGTCACTTCGCCGGTGGTAGGGTGGACCTTGATAATAAGGCGCCGCGCTCGCGGGTTGTGGCGGATAACCACGGGAACCGGCTGTCCGTCGATGCGGAGCAATTCGCGGCGCGCCAGTTGCGGCGGGGGGCGATGACGCATAGGACTTCCCTTTACGCTTGAACCTTGCTTCTCTCGTCGGTGCCACTTGCGAGACATGCCCTATGTCGCAACATCCCCGCTTCCATCTCGCATTCCCGGTCCGCGATCTCGCCGAAGCACGCGCCTTCTATGGCGATCTGCTCAGGTGTCCCGAAGGACGTTCATCGCACGACTGGGTCGATTTCGATTTCTTCGGCCACCAGATCGTCGCGCATTTAACCGCTTCGGGGCCCGAGAACAAAGCGCATAATGTCGTAGATGGCGAAGAAGTTCCCGTGCGGCACTTTGGCGTAATTCTGAATATGCCTGAATGGAAGGAACTTGCGAAAAATTTGCGCGCGCGCGGTGTCGATTTCGTTATCGAACCGCAGATTCGATTCGAAGGTTTGCCCGGCGAGCAGGCAACATTCTTCTTCACCGATCCGAGCGGCAATGCGCTGGAATTCAAGGCGTTCGCCGACGAGAGGATGATTTTCGCGAAATGACAGGTCGTTCAACTGCAACAATCGCGCTTATGCTCGGTCTCGCGGCCTTCGCGCTGATCCTGGGAGCGCTTGGCTTTCAATATTTCGGACATTTGCCGCCTTGCGAAATGTGCATGTGGCAGCGTTATCCACAAATTGCGGCAGCCATCGTCGGGGTCGGCGGCTTTTTACTCTTGCGCACCAATGCATTTCCGGACGGCGCAGCGGCCGGCGTTGGCATCGCAACCGCGGTGTTGATCGCAATCTCCGGCCTCATCGGCGTTTATCACGCCGGCGTCGAGTGGCATTGGTGGGCCGGCCCGCAAGCCTGTACTGGGCAGGCATTTCGCGGCACCGGCGCACTCGATCTCAATGCGCCGGTTGTAATGTGCGACCATGCCGCCTGGAGGCTCTTCGGACTGTCGCTGGCAGGCTATAATGCCATTCTGTCCCTGGGCTTGGCGGCGGCAGGTCTCGCCGGCGTCGCGGGAAGCAGGAGGGGTACATGAGCGAGAAGCGCGGGAAGCGGCCTTCGCCTCCGGGCGTTTCGGCATCGGACGATGTCCGGTCCATGATCCGCGTCGATCACGCCGGTGAATATGGCGCGGTGCGCATCTATGAAGGCCAGCTCGCCGTGCTGGGCAATCGTCCCGCGGCCAAGAAGGCGGCGAGCGCCATTCGCAAGATGGCACGGCAGGAACGCGATCATCTGAAGGCCTTCGATCAGCTTGTGAACGAGCGCCGTGTGCGGCCGACGGCGCTCGCACCCGTATGGCATGTGGCGGGATTTGCACTCGGCGCGGCAACGGCGCTGATGGGCGAGAAAGCCGCGATGGCCTGCACCGCAGCAGTCGAAGAAGTGATCGATGATCACTATGCGACCCAGATCGCCCGTCTCAAAGACGAAGACAATCTCAAAGCCCGCATCGAAGGTTTCCGAGCCGACGAAATCGCCCATCGCGACGAAGCGATTGCGCGCGGCGCAGAGGAAGCGCCCGGCTATCGCCTTCTCTCCTCCGCGATCAAGGCCGGCTGCCGGATCGCGATCAAATTGTCCGAACGGATATGAATGACAGCGTCGACCGCCATCAGCAGCTGAAAATCGCCTTTACGCCGCGGCGCGCCAATGATGCCGATGCGGCGCCGCTGGCGCGGCTCTTTGCGGCAGCCTTTGCCAGTGATCCCGTGTTTGGCTGGATTGCGCGGCGCGGGCCGAAACGCGCGGCCGGCCTCGAGCGCTTCTTCTTCTGGGTGCTGAAGGCGCGCGCCATTCCCTTCGGCGAAGTGTGGATGGCCGATGACGGATCGACTGCGGCGGCATGGCTTCCGCCCGATGCGCCGGCGAGCCCTGGCGGGTTCTTCGAACAACTGCGCCTCTTGCCCATCTTCGTGCGGCTGTGCGGAATTCCAAGGCTCGGCCGCGGTTCGGCCATGGCGGATGCGATGGAGAAGCATCATCCGACGGAGCCGCACTATTATCTCTCCTTCGTAGCGGTCGCGCCGCGCCTGCAGGGCCTGGGCTTGGGATCGGCCATCCTCGACGCGACGCTCAAACGCGCAGACGCGCAGGGCTGGGCCGCCTATCTCGAGAATTCGAATCCCAGGAACACGCGTCTCTACGAACGCCACGGTTTCGTGGCCAGGCCAAATATTGCCCCAAATGGCGCTCCGCCTTTGCTGCCCATGTGGCGCAATGCGCGCGCGGCGGCCTCGTGAGCGCCACCCCGCAGGCCCAGATCCATTTGACGCCGTTCTCGCTTGACGATGCGGACGAGCTGTTTCTGATCCGCGGCGACGCTGAAGCTATGCGTTACTGGGATTGGCCCTGCGACAGGACATCTGCCGACACCCGCCTTGTCGCTCAGCGGATGTTGGAAGATGTGCAGACCGGCACTGCGAAAATATGGACCGTCCGTCTCGAGGATCGCGCGTTTGTCGGTGTTGTCGACTTGAGCGAGATCGCGAACGGCGAAGCCGATCTGGGTTTCATGATCCGCCGCGACTTTTGGGGCGACGGCCTTGCGTTCGGGGCCTGCGTGCTGGCGCTTCTGAATGCGCGCGCGATGAACCTCCATCGCCTTAAGGCACGCATCCATGCGGACAATGCGCGTTCGCGCAAATTGCTTCAGAGGCTGGGCTTTGCGGTGGCGGAAACCCGCGACGTGGAAATACGCGCCGGCGTCGTGAAACGATGCGAGTTCTTTGCACTCTATGATCTCGGCGCACGGTTCGTGCGGGGCTAGACGTCAGCGGAAGTCATTTTCCTTGAAAATGGAATGCAGCGTCACGCCCAGATTTCCGAGCGCCTTGTCGCTGCCCATCTGGCGGTCGATGAGCACCAGCGCGTCCGTCACGATGCCGCCGGCTTCGCGCGCCGCTTGGACTGCCGTGATGACCGAGCCGCCGGTGGAGGCGACATCGTCCACGGCCAATACTTTCTTGCCGGCAAAGCTTTCGCCCAGCGAAAGCCCTTCGATCGATTCCTTCGTCCCATGTGCTTTGGCTTTCTTGCGGACCAGGAATGTCTTGACCGGATGGCCTTCCTGCCAGCTGAGCGCCGCCAGGGCGCCCAACATCGGCACGGCGCCAAGCTCCAGGCCGCCGACAAATTCTGCGCCGAGCTTCAGCGCGATCGGAAGGCAGGCTTTGGCGGCCAGATAGGAGCCCTGGGGATCCATCATCGTCGATTTGAGATTGAAGTAGAGATCGCTCTCTTTGCCGGATGACAGCACGAAATGGCCACGCCGGAACGACCGCGCCTTGATGACCTCGAGGAGAGCGTCGCGGTCGCGCTTCACGGAGTCGTCGTCACGGAGCTGCACAACAGTCGCCATCGTCAATCCTCGCCGTCTTCGTGCCTCGATGCGAGGCCGTTCTGAGCATCCCTTGCGACGAGTCAAGGGGCAAGGCGCGGCGCCCTTCTCCTGTGGATAATAGCAGCGTTCAGGGCTCGAGCTCGCTATCCCAATAGAGATAGTCCGCCCAGGATTCGTGCAGATAATTGGGCGGGAACAGCCTGCCGTTGTTCCGGAGTTCGTTGACGCTCGGCCTATGGGGCGGATGGCGCGGAAACATCCCCACCTGATGGGCCAGCCTGCCGCCTTTCAGAAGATTGCAGGGCGCGCACGCCGCCACGACATTGTCCCATGTGGTGCGGCCGCCGCGCGAACGCGGGATCACGTGATCGAAGGTCAGGTCTTCGTCGGCACCGCAATACTGGCACTCGAAGCGGTCGCGCAGGAACACGTTGAACCGCGTGAAGGCGGGATTGCGGGCCGGCCGAACATACGTCTTCAGCGAGACGACCGATGGGATCTTCATCTCGAAAGACGGCGAGCGCACCACGCGCTCATATTCCGCGAGGATGTTCACCCGTTCGAGAAAGACAGCCTTGATCGCGTCCTGCCACGACCACAGCGACAAGGGGAAATAGCTGAGCGGACGATGGTCCGCATTGAGCACCAGCGCCGGGCAGTTGTCGGGAACACGCTCGGCCGCTAACACGAGGACGCTCCTGTGAAGGCTAATAACTCCATTTTCGCGGCCGAACTTTACGGAACTCGGTTTCCAATGCCAACCCCAACACAATTTAGCCGATTCGGCGTGACCGTTCGGCGACAATTATTGGATAACACACGAGATATCGGGGTCTTTCGGCTTCAGAAGCCCACGGAATGCGAGGCTTAGGAACAAGCCGCCCAAGGCAAGGCCTGATGCGTCGATCGCGTGCGCCGTATCGGGTGACAGATGCCATTGGACGGGGACACCGGCGCGTCCAAGCGCGGCCGACGACGCGAAGAGATACTCCGCCGGGATCATCGGATCGGCATCGCCATGCACAAGCAGAACGGGCGGCGCATCCGGGTATCGCTCAGCCGGCACATCCGCCAGCAGCCCCGAATATCCCACAATGGCTGCGGGCTTTCGCTTGAGGCCGACATGGAGCGACATCATCGTACCCTGACTGAAACCGACAAGTGCAAGGCGGTCCTCGGAAAGCTTGGCCCGCGCAAGCTCGGCATCGAGAAAGGCTTCAAGTGTCGCTGCGGCGCGCTCCACGCCTTGCCGCATCAGGTGCGGATCGAGCCGCGAAATCGGGAACCATTGATAGCCCGGGCCCGCCGCGCAGGGCTCCGGAGCATTCGGCGCGACGAAGGCCGCGGTCGGCATCAGCCGCTGCCAGTGGGGTGCGAGCCCTATGAGATCGTTGCCGTCCGCGCCATAGCCATGACAAAGGACCACGAGATGCGTGGCCTGCCCTCGCGCCGCTGGCAGCCGCGGTCCGCTCAACATCGCCATGCGCCTCGCTCCGTCGCTATGCTGATCGCATGATTGTCACGCGCTTCGCGCCCAGTCCAACCGGCTATCTGCACCTGGGCCACGCCTACGCGGCGCGGTTCGCGCGCGAACGGGGCGAACGTTTTCTGCTTCGGATGGAGGATATCGACACCGCGCGCGTCAGGCCCGAATTCGATGCTGCGATTGTGGAAGACCTGACATGGCTTGGAATTCGGTGGGACCTGCCAATCCTGCGCCAGTCGACGCGTTTCAACGCCTATCGCGCGGCGCTTGGTCGGCTCGATAGCGAGGGGCTTCTCTATCCCTGTTTTTGCACCCGCAGCGAGATCGCCGCCGAGATCTCGCGCGCCATCGAAGCGCCACACGGTCCGGAAGGCCCGTTATATCCCGGCACCTGTCGCAATCTGTCGGCCCCGGAGCGGAAAGATCGCATCGCATCGGGCGCGCTTTATGCGTTGCGGCTGAATGCAGGCCTCGCGGCACAACGCCTTCCGCCGCTGCAATTCCGCGAAGACGGTGCAGGTCCCGCGGGAGAGTGCGGTGATATCGTTGTCGATCCCTTGCTGTTCGGCGATGTCGTACTGGCACGAAAAGACACGCCCGCCTCGTATCATCTGGCCGTTGTGGTCGATGATGCGTTCCAGGACGTGACGCTGGTCACCCGCGGCAACGACCTTTTCGCGGCGACGCATGTCCAGCGCGTGCTGCAAACTTTGCTCCACCTGCCTGCGCCGGCCTACGCACATCACCGTCTTGTTCTGGACACGAATGGCCACAAATTCTCCAAGCGCGATCAATCCGTCACGCTGCGGTCTCAGCGCGCAGCCGGCAAATCGCCCGACGACATCTTCGCGCTGCTGGGAAAGTGATTTGCCGGGAGACGGTGAGCAGACAGGTTGTACGCGCACGCGATTTTCGTCCTTACCCACTCACCGTCTCTTGTGAACATCCTATTGCGCCAGGAACGCATCCAACGCCGCATTGAACTGTGCCGGCTGGTCGAGCATCACGAAGTGCACCGAGTTCGTTGCCGGCACAAAGGTGATGGGTTTCAATGACGCATAGGTCGCGTGATACATCTTGTCGGCCGTGCCTTTGGGGCGGCCGACCGGCGCGTAATCCGGATAAACAAGGGTGATCGGCGTGGTGACGGTGCCGAGGCCGGGACGAAGATCGAGCGTCAGGTCGTCGGCCAGCGCATTTGCCACGGCGGACGGATCGCTCGCCCTGGACCAGCCGGCGATCATGTCCTTGTCAGAAGGTGCGCTCGCCATGATCGCCATCATCTGCGCCCGCTGCTGATCGGTCATCTTGGATTTGCCGCTTCGGATGCCGTCCGCCATCGGCTGTGCCGTCTCGACCGTCGCGTTTGGCCCCATCATGAGCGTGGCATAGAACGGCAGAGAATCGACGATCATCGCCTTCTTGAGATCGGCAGGATGATGCTCGGCGAGATAAAGGATCATCGTTCCGCCCAGCGAATGACCGATGATGGTCGCGGGCGCCAGATGTTGCTCGACAAGATAGGCATCGATCGCTTCCGCGGTCGGCACGAGTACTGGACCTTGAGCGTTTGCTCGCGCCGGCTCGCCCGCAAAACCCGCCACCTGGATCAGATGCAGGCGATAGTGGTCCTTGAGTCGTTCGGCGACCGATTTCCAGGTGTCGCGCGACGAGGCGAGACCGGGGATGAAGACGAGATCCGGCCCCTGCCCCACAATTTCGTCGCTGAATCGGTCGCGGACAACGGTTTCCTGGGCATGCGCGGAACCCGCAACGATCGCGGCACCGGCGAAGACCATTCCGACGAAAATGTTTTGAACCCTGTTCATGATGCTCTCCCTTCGGTCGGCGAATCGATGATGTCACGCAGATAAGAGATGTAATCGTCGAGTGCGCGGCGCCCCTTCTTGTTGAGTCGGATGCGTGTGCGAGGCCGTTTTCCGACGAAATCCTTTTCGACGTCGACGTAGCCGGCACTTTCGAGATTTCCGATATGGGCCCCGAGATTGCCTTCGGTAGCACCTACGAGCGCCTTCAGCCGCACGAACTCAATGGCTTCGCCTTGCGGCAACGCTTTCAGCGCCGCCATGATCTTCAGCCGCACGGCTTGGTGGATGGCGTGATCGGGCTGATCCATCAGATCCTCCTCAGCCACAAGCCGCCGAGGATGAGCGCGCCGCCGCCGACAAAGGCGAACCACAGCAAATAGTATTGCTGCAGATAGAAATGGCCCACGAGCGTAAGTAGGCCGATGGCGATCCCGACGATGCCGATCCGGACGAGGCCCAGCCAGATTCCCATCAGCGTGTAGGCGAGCGCGACAACGAGGGGGAAAAACGCGCCGATCTGTTCTCCGCGTGTCGGCGGCATGATGGCGAACAGCGCGGACATGAACGCGACGAAGGCAATGAAGGTGGTGAAATATCGCCAGCTGAAACGCGCAGGCTTTGTCGGCTGCATCCGCGTCCCGATCACGAAGCTTCCGAGGACGCCGACAAAGGAGAGGATCGGAAAGATCAGCGGGTAATGCGGAAACAGATAATAGCCGCCATATTCGCCGATCCAGATGAGACCCCACAGGATCAGGTGCGGCGCGGCGTTGTGATAGCCGTAAGCCCTGGCGCTGCGGCGCTCCGTTTCGGACAGATCCCTCAGCGCGTCCGCGGCCTCGTTGGAGGTTAGTGGCATATCGAACTCCCCATTTGCAGATTACTCTATCATATAGAGTTATCTGCACAAGAGAATTCAAGGGTTTGGCTCGGGCTGCTGATCGATTTTCTCTAAGGCTTTGAAATTAAAGGAAATCGAGGCCGGTGCATAACGGAGACCGTTCTTGGGCCCGCCGCTGGAGGATTGCCGAAGGGGCGCCTACCAGTCGTTCAGGCCCTCGAACCGCGCGAAGCCTGCAGCGCGCGCCCAGCGAGTCCATTCTGCCCGGAGCCGCGCCGTCTTGACCGGACTGCGCGTGCCTTCGCCGAGGCCGAGAATCTGAAGCTCGACGCAGCCAGCAAAGGGTTTGCCATCGGGATCGGGGAGATGCTCGTCAGGATCGTCAAGCCGCGCGAATTGCGAATCTTCTATGCCGTCAGTCGCCAGAATGATCGTCGTCGGCAAGCCGCTACAGCCTTCGCTGCGCGAAACATTGTCGAGGAACGCGAGGATGTTTGTCCGCCCTTGCGCTTTCCACTTGCCGCCGGCCACTAGCGCCGGCGTGCCCGCGATCAGCCGCTCGACATCGCTGGCGACCGCCTCGGGGCGACTGCGCGCCGAGATCATCGTGTCGTAATAGAACGGATTGGCGGTCGCATCGTAGCTTCCGAAGGTGCGCACATGCACCTCCGAGGCAAAACCGAGCTTGGAGACCACCCCGGCGATGCGCGCGCCGACTTTGGCGGCGAATTGCGGATCCTCAGTGACGGGATTGCTCTTCGACAGATCGATGCCGATGACGATGCGCGTGGCCGGGCGATCCGCTTCGTCCGTGTAGCCGATGGGCGTGAGCGG
Organism: Rhizomicrobium sp.; assembly: GCA_035524575.1. Lineage (GTDB taxonomy): Bacteria > Pseudomonadota > Alphaproteobacteria > Micropepsales > Micropepsaceae > Rhizomicrobium. Next base: position 12,703 of record DATKON010000059.1, on the reverse strand, counting down.
CAGATGATAGCGCTGGGCATCGATTGCCATGGCGCCACCGCCGATCAGCGCCACCGCGGTGGCCACGGCCAGCATGATTTGCATGGGACTTTCTAGCCCGCGTCGCGTTCGGCCAGCTCAAGCAGATGCAGCTGCGCGAACTGTTTCTTGCGGTGAAGATAGTCACGCGAAATCAAGAAATTGCGAATGTTATTTTCGAAGGTCTGCATATAGAGCGCCGCGACCGTCGTCACGATGAAGAAGATGACGCTCGCAAAGGCCAGCCAGAACCAGTGGTCCGCATTTGCCAGCGAACGTTCTGAGGGTTTCGGGATCGACAGGGAAAGCTCGTCGTTTCTGGACATGCTCATCGCTGCGGGGATGACACGGCCCGATGCATCGGCATTCGCCTCACCCACGCTCGCCGGTTTGCCAAGCGACGCAAAAAGCTGGTCGATGGAATTGTTGTGCTGGCCGTTCTCCTGCGCATGCTCCAGCGTCGTCGATGTCCCGCCCGTCATGTTGTTGTACGCGACGAGGTAACCGAGACCGCCGATCATCACGAGGGCGAGGACAAATGCCACCGCCACCATTGTGTTGCGGCCATAGACGCCCGTGATCTTGAGCATGAAATGGATGATGAGGACGGCGAAGACGACCTGCAGGCTCTTGAACAGGAGCGTGCTCTGCAGACTTGCCGGCACCACCATGAATTCATTGGCAAGCGCCCGCGTCCATACATCGCCCTTGATGATCTGGTAGTCCACGAACATCGCCAGGAGCGCGATGCCGATCGCCGCTACGGCCGCCAGCACATAGAGGCTGCGGAAATGGTAGACCTGCCGGCTCTTCTCCATGTTGTGGGCGATGATCTGGGCGTCGTCCTGATCGTCTTCGTCCAGCGCATGGAGCGTTTCGCGCACGTCAGCGTCGTCTTCGTCTTCCTCCTCTTCCTTGCGACCGAACGGAAAGAGTGACGCGAGGCGGAATCCCCCTTCCTTCTTTTCCGTGAGCGGAGACGATTTGCTGCCGCGCTTGATCCAGTCCGGTCCCCAGCTGGGCGGGTCGATCGGCGTCTTGAGACGTTCGACCAACTGCGTGCGCAGGCGTTCGCGCACCTGGGGCGTCAGGGCTTCCGCAGCCGCCAGCGACTTGGCCTCAACATCGAATTCTTCGGGCGAAAGGCCGTGAAGCATGTCGCGGGCGAGGGCGTGCCTGGGCTGGATCGGTTTCTTGGGAGCCGGCGCCTCGTCGTCCGTGTCGCGATCGTCCCGCTTCAGATAGGCAATCATGGGTCCCCCCGAGCTATGCCGGACCGGCGGCGGCCTGCGGCTCGATATAGTAAACGGCCGGTTGATAGCGAGATTGCGGACAGATTGCGGCAAACGTTGCCATAATTTCACGATCACGGGCGGGTGTGATCGTCCGCGCTCTCCTCCGCTTTCACCCTGAACGGGAAATGAATGCCGAACCCAGACGCCGTTCAGATGGCTGCGCGCATTCTTCTCGCCAAGGGGCAGCTAGGAGAGAGGATTTTTGACCATGAGCAGGTTAGCGAAATTCACGATCGGGGCCGTAGTGGCTGCCGGCCTTGCGGTCGCCGCGGCGGTGCCGGCAGACGCCGGCGTCTCGATCGGCATCGGCATTGGACCCGGACCCGGCCATTACTATCCGCATCGCGACTGGTGTTACTACCATCCGGGAGCCTGCGGTTATTACGGCGGCTACTACCATCCCTACTATGACGGCTACTACGTCGCCGGTCGCGGCTATTGGTGGCATGGCGGCTGGTATGGCCATCGCGACCGCTGGCACGGCGGCTGGCGTTATCGCTAAGTTCCAGCCAAATCATTTCGTCATCGCCCGGGGCGCGCGAAACAGCGTGGTCCGGGTGGTGACGAAATAAGGACGCAAAAAACTACTCGTCCACCGCCAGTGACACGATCTCACGCATGATGGCGTTGAGATCATAGTCCTTCGGGCTGAATACGGCGGCGATACCATTAGCCTTGAGCCGTGCTTCATCTTCGGCCGGAATGATTCCGCCGGCCACGACTTTCACATTCGAAAGTCCCGCATCGGCGAGCTTGGCGACGACCTCGCCGGCCAGCGGCACATGCGAGCCGGAGAGGACCGATAGCCCGATGACGTGCGGCGCCTTCTCGCGCGCCGCAGCGACGATCTCTTCGGCCGTGAAGCGGATGCCGTTGTAGATCACGTCCATGCCGACATCCCGCGCGCGGATGGCGATCTGCTCGGCGCCGTTCGAATGACCGTCGAGACCCGGCTTGGCGACCAGGAACGTCAGCCTGCGCCCAAGCTTCTCGCTCGCGATCTCCACCTCGCCGCGCAACTGTCCGATGCGCTCGTCATTGCGCACCGGTGCGGCGGCCGCAACACCGGTCGGTGCGCGATATTCGCCAAAGAGTCGGCGCAAGGTCTCCGACCACTCACCCGTCGTCACGCCGGCTTTGGCACAGGCGATAGACGGCGGCATGAGATTCTGGCCTTCCTTCGTCGCCCTTTCGAGCTCCGATAACGCTGCGGCGACGGCTTTGGCATCGCGCGCGCCGCGCCATGCATTGAGACGCGCGATCTGCTCGCGCTCGGCGCTTTCGTCGACGACGATGAAATTCCCGTTTCCTGCTGTTAGCGGCGAGGGTTCCGTTTCCTGATACGCATTGACGCCCACGCGGATCTCGCCGGCGGTTTCGATGGCTTCGACCCGCGCCGCGTTCGAGAGGACAAGCCGCTCCTTCATATATTCGAGAGCTTCCTGCGTGCCTGCGCCACCCATTGCGTCGATGCGTTTGATCTCGTCACGGATCTGCGCAGAGAGCGCCGCCACTTTTTCCTCAATGACATGCGAGCCGTCGAAGATATCGCCGAACTCGAGCATGTCGGTTTCGAAAGCGCCGATCTGCTGCAGACGCAGCGACCATTGCTGATCCCACGGGCGCGGCAGACCAAGCGCCTCGTTCCAGGCCGGCAACTGCACGGCGCGGGCGCGGGCGCTCTTCGACAGTGTCACGCCCAACATGCCGAAGAGAATGCGATAGACGTTATTCTCCGGCTGCTGCTCGGTCAGCCCGAGCGAGTTCACCTGCACGCCATAGCGGAAGAGCCGCAGCTTGGGGTCCTCAACGCCATAACGTTCGCGCGCGATCTCGTCCCAGATCGCACCCATCGCGCGGAGCTTGCAGATTTCCGTGATGAATTTGACGCCGGAATTGACGAAGAAACTGATACGGCCGACCGCCTTCGGGAATTCCTCGGGCGGAATGGCGCGGCGCGCTATCGCGGCATCGAGGACAGCAATGGCCGCGGCCAGGGCGAACGCGGCTTCCTCCACCGCATCGGCGCCCGCTTCCTGCAGATGATAGGAACAGAGGTTGATCGGATTCCATTTCGGCATTTCCGTCGTCGTGAAAGCGATCGTGTCCGTCGTCAGACGCAGCGCCGGCTTCGGCGGGAAGATGTAAGTCCCCCGCGCCAGATATTCCTTGATGATGTCGTTCTGCGTCGTCCCCTGCAGCGCCGTGCGCGCTGCACCCTGTTCGTCCGCGACGGCGATGTAGAGCGCGAGCAGCCACGCCGCCGGGGCGTTGATGGTCATCGACGTGTTCATCTGCGCGAGCGGGATGCCATCGAACAGCGCGCGCATGTCGCCCAGATGGCCGATCGGCACGCCGACCTTTCCGACTTCACCCTTGGCGAGCGGATGATCGCTATCGTAGCCGGTCTGCGTCGGCAGATCGAAGGCGACGGAGAGGCCCGTCTGCCCCTTGGCGAGATTGGTGCGATAGAGGGCGTTCGAGGCAGCCGCGCTCGAATGGCCCGCATAGGTGCGGAAAATCCAGGGCTTGTCTCGATCCGTCACGGCCGGCGGCGCTCACAAGGCTTTGCTGCGGCGCATCATAGGAGCGCCCACGAGCGGTTGCCAAGACAACGCCGTTGAGGTGGTTTGCGAGGCCGAATGCGAATTCAGAGGCCGACGAACTTGCGCAGCTCTTTCCTGAGCCTCAGCCGGGTCGGCTTGTCGACGGTGCCGCAATCCCACGGGAGCAATTCGTGGCGGCCGCCAGTGATCATCAGATCCATGCGCGCCATCGGCCGTTCATACGGAATTTTGACATAGTCCGGCTGCGCGGCGGGAAAGCTTGGCAACGCCGAAGCCCGCGGCGTCGGTTGCAGAAGCGACAGAAGCGATGGCCTCGGCGGCAGCGGCGGATGCGCGATCTGGCGCACCGGGATCATACCTTCGCCGGATACGCGATGCAGTCCTTCGCGCACTGGACAGAACCAGAAGATGCCGGCCTTCTCGCGCGCCCAGCCGGAAGACACGATGATCGCGAAGAAGTCCGACGCGGACTCGTCCCACGGCCACATGTCGCCGGGCACACCCACAATGTCCCACTGCCTGAGCATTCAAACGCCCCCCACCGACGATGCAATTTAGGCGTGCCGGAATACCGTCGAGCCGCGCGGCAATTTTTTCTTGTTATCGTCCGCTTTCTTGCTGCGATCATCGTTCGGCGAAATGCTGATGCCGCCCTTGCCGTCAGGAACAATCTTGAAAGGCGCCGATTTGGCATCGCTCGGCGGCTGTACGTCCGTCACTGCGGGAACCAAGCTCTGGCCATCTTTTGGATCGGTGTCGCTCATGCTTATCCGATGCTCCTTAACGCGTCTTAATCGTGTTTCTTAAGATATGCCGCATTAGGGATTTCGGGAAGCCCCGACAACACTTCCGGTTGCGGCTCCCTCGCCGAGCCGGCACCCAATGGCTACGGTCTGGGTTGCGGAATCACTGGTCAAGGATGGGTCTTATGCCCACCGATCCGAAGGAAAAGGCGAAGCGCGCCGCGCTCAATGCGCTTCGCCGAGCCCGGCGAGCGGCCGAAAACGCGAAGGTTGCGCTGTCGGAATGGGAGGGTGAGTTTCTCGGTTCGGTCGAGGGACGTGTCCGGACTTATGGCCGGGCCTTCGCCGATCCCGAAAAAGGGGTGGCGGGCGCCTCGCTTTCGCTGCTGCAGTCGCGAAAGCTCAAAGAGATCGAGGCGAAGGCCCGGGGCAAGAAGCCGAAAATCTCGCTTCGCCGGAACTGGCCAAAGTGACGAGCGCAATAATATTGCGCTGCGCACGAGGAAATTGACTGTCTGCGATGTTGCGGCGCAAAATGCCTATTGCAGGGGCGAAGTGATTTGTAAGCGGGCGCGAGACAATTCCTGCCACCCGCGCGTTTGCATTGCAGCAGTGGGGAACACGCTATGGCACAACCGGCTGAACTGAAGCCTGCCTTCGAGGTCTACAAGGACCTCTACGAAATCGGTGAGATACCGCCGCTCGGCCATGTGCCGAAAAACATGTACGCCTGGGCGATCCGGAAAGAGCGGCACGGCGCCCCGGAAGAGGCAATGAAGATCGAGGTGGTTCCGACCTGGTCCCTCGACTCCCACGACGTGCTGGTTCTCGTGATGGCCGCCGGCGTCAATTACAACGGCATCTGGGCTGGCCTCGGCACGCCCGTCTCACCGCTCGATGGCCACGGAAATCCGTTCCACATCGCAGGCTCCGATGCATCCGGCATCGTCTGGGCCGTCGGCTCCAAGGTGAAGCGCTGGAAAGTCGGCGACGAAGTCGTCGTGCACTGCAATCAGGACGATGGCGACGACGAAGAGTGCAATGGCGGGGATCCGATGTTCTCGCCGTCTCAGCGCATTTGGGGCTATGAGACGCCAGACGGTTCATTCGCGCAGTTTGCCCGGGTGCAGGATCGTCAATTGATGGAGCGGCCAAAGCATCTTACCTGGGAAGAATCCGCCTGCTACACGCTGACGCTCGCAACCACCTACCGCATGTTCTTCGGCCATCGCCCGCACATTTTGCGGCCCGGTCATAACGTGCTCGTGTGGGGCGCGAGCGGCGGACTTGGCTCTTTCGCGGTGCAGCTTTGCGCGGTCTCCGGCGCCAACGCGATCGGCGTGATCTCCGATGAGTCGAAGCGCGAGTTCGTGCTGTCACTGGGCGCCAAGGGCGTCCTCAATCGCAAGGACTTCAAATGCTGGGGCGCGATGCCGCAAGTCGGCACGCCGGAATACGATGCCTGGGTCAAAGAAGCGCGCAAGTTCGGCAAGGCGATCTGGGACATCACCGGCAAAGGCAACGACGTCGATTTCGTCTTCGAGCATCCCGGCGAGCAGACGTTCCCCGTGTCGTGTCTCGTTGTGAAGCGCGGCGGCATGGTCGTCTTCTGCGCCGGCACCACCGGTTACAACATCACCTTCGACGCCCGTTACGTCTGGATGCGCCAGAAACGCATTCAGGGCTCGCATTTCGCGAATCTTTATCAGGCGAGTCAGGCAAACCGGCTGATGGTCGAGCGGCGCCTCGATCCCTGCATGTCGGAAGTCTTCCCTTGGGCGGACATTCCGCGCGCCCACACCAAGATGTGGAAGAACGAGCATCTGCCAGGTAACATGGCCGTGCTCGTCAACGCGCAGCGTCCCGGCATGCGGACCTTCGAGGACGTGATCGAAGCCGGCCAGAGATAACCGGATAAACCCCTTTTGATTTCGATGGAAGGCGTAGTGGGCTTCGGCGAAGCCCGCTAAGCTTTCGCAGAACACATTTGCAGGCGCGCCATGCAGATCCTTCTTCCCCATCTCCTCAGCCATTGCGAAGAGGCCGTTCTGGCGGCGGAAGGCTTGCTGGTCAACGCGCGTGCGTCTTTGCGCGAAAAGCTTGGCGACAACGGACGCGTCGAGGCTGCTGCGCTCGATCGCGAGCAGCGCGCGGCGCACGGTTTTGCCTGGTTTGCAACTTATGTGGAAGCACTCCGGCAGATGTTGCGCTGGGCACGCGGGCTCGAACGCGACAAGCGGCTCGGTGCGATCGAATGGCTGATCCTGGAAGCGGCGTTCGGCGAATATCTTGCGCAGCTGGCCGGCGGTATTCCCATGAGCCAGAACGAGATCGTGCGCGTGGAAGATCTCGGTCTGGTTCATGACGATGTCATGGCGTTTCTGACGCCGACCGTGCGCGAACTGATCGCAACGGGAACGTCGCGCGAGACCCGGGCCGGCATTGCTGATCTCATGATCGAACAGGCTGGTGCGGTCCATTTCGGCGATCCGGGGCTGGACGACACGATGGGTATGATCCGCGAGCAGTTCTATCGCTTCGCGCTGGAGAAGGTCGCGCCGCACGCCCATCAATGGCATCTGAAGGACGTGCTCATTCCGATGAGCGTGATCTCGGAGATGAGCGCGCTTGGCGTTTTCGGTCTCACGATACCGGAAGAATTCGGCGGCGCTGGCCTTTCGAAGACCGCGATGTGCGTCGTCTCGGAAGAACTGTCCCGCGGCTATATTGGAGTCGGTTCGCTCGGCACGCGTTCGGAAATCGCCGCGGAATTGATCCTGAGCGGCGGCACGAAGGATCAGCGCGAACATTGGCTGCCGCTCATTGCCAGCGGCGAGAAGCTGCCGACCGCCGTGTTCACGGAGCCCAACACCGGATCCGATCTAGGCTCGCTGCGCACGCGCGCAGAAAAACATGGCGATCATTACAAGGTCGTCGGCAGCAAGACCTGGATCACGCATGCCGCGCGCGCCGATCTGATGACGCTGCTCGTGCGCACCGACCCGTCGACGAAAGATTACCGCGGACTTTCGATGTTTCTCGCCGAAAAACCGCGCGGCACGGACGCCGAGCCGTTTCCGGCCAAAGGCATGTCCGGCGGCGAGATCAAGGTGCTCGGCTATCGCGGCATGAAGGAGTACGAGATCGCGTTCGACGGGTTTGAAGTGCCAGCGAAAAATCTTCTGGGTCGCGAGGAAGGACAGGGCTTCAAGCAGCTGATGCAGACCTTCGAGTCCGCCCGCATCCAGACCGCGGCACGCGCCGTGGGTGTCGCCCAATGCGCGCTGGATCTGGGCCTCAAATACGCGATGGAGCGCCAGCAATTCGGCCGCGCGATCGTGGGCTTCCCTCGCGTGCGGGACAAGCTTGCGATGATGGCGGTGGAAATCGTCGTGGCGCGTCAGATCGCGTATCACGCGGCGCGCGAGAAGGACGAAGGACGGCGCTGCGATCTCGAGGCCGGCATGGCGAAACTCCTAGCGGCGCGCGTCGCCTGGGCCTCGGCGGACAATGCGCTCCAGATCCACGGCGGCAACGGCTTCGCGCTCGAATTCGAGATCAGCCGCGTGCTCTGCGACGCGCGCATCCTGAATATTTTCGAAGGCGCCGCAGAAATCCAGGCACAGGTCATCGCCCGTCGCCTGCTTGAGCCCGGCGCCAACTGATCATTTGCGGATGTTAAAACGTTTAGCGCTTGATCCGGGGCAGGTCCGGCGCTCAGTATTGCCGATGGCCCATCCTATCGACCGTCTTTTCGAAGTCATCCGCTCGCGGAAGAGCGCCGATCCCGAGACGTCCTATACAGCGAAACTGTTCGCGCAAGGCACGCTCAAAATCGCCAAGAAAGTCGGCGAAGAAGGCGTCGAGACGGCGCTGGCCGGCATTGCCGAAAGCGACGAGGCCCTGATCGGCGAGTCCGCAGACCTGCTCTACCACCTGCTTGTGCTCTGGGCGGCACGCGGCCTCGAGCCCGAGGCCGTCTACCGCGCACTCGACTCGCGCACGAACAGGTCCGGCCTTCAGGAGAAGGCTTCACGCAGCCCCTGACCCGGGGTCACCCTTCGTGCGGCGCAGTCTCGTTCGTCGTCGTCGACGGCGGGGGTTCGACGCTATCCGACAGGCTCTTGATCAGATCGATCACGCGCTTGCGGACCTTGCCGTCCTTGATGCGCATGAACGCGAGCGTCAGCTGCAGGCCTTCGCCGCTGGAGAGGAACTCCATCACCGGCTTGGTCGCCTGATCGTCGTTCGCCGCATGCGCCTTGTCACCTTCGCCTACGAAACCTTCGTAGAAATAGCTCACAGGAACGCTCAAGATGTCGGCGATCTGGTAAAGGCGACCCGCTCCGATGCGGTTCACGCCTTTCTCATACTTCTGGACCTGTTGGAACGTTAGACCCAACATTTCACCCATCCGCTCTTGGCTAAGGCCAATAAGCATACGCCGCAGCCTCATTCGGTTACCGACATGCGCATCGATGGGATTTGCTTGTTTTTTTGGCACTGCTACTAGCACAACAATCCGTTTCCGGCGGGCACCTTATCTAGATTCCAACTGTCGCGAAAAGGACTTTCGAGCCCTTCCCGCTTTGGTCTCGCCCCTGCTGCTGACCGCTCCGAAACCCAAGACAAACAGCATCAGGACCAAGCCCGTGTCTCCAAAACGCGCGAAAGCGGTCTTCGGCACCGCTGCCGGTAGTGCGGAATCTACAACTCCGGATTGGCCGAGTCCCAGGTGGGCGCGTACCTGTCCTAAGGGACCGATGATGGCGGAGATACCAGTATTGGCGTCTCGTGCGATCGGAATGCCTTCTTCGATGGCACGAACCTGCGCAGTCAAAAGATGTTGATAAGGACCGCTCGATGGTCCGAACCAGGAATCGTCCGTCACATTAACGATCCAGCCCGGCCGCTCTGCGGCGGTGACGGCTCCCGGGAAGATGATCTCGTAGCAGATGAGCGGCCCAACCGGCGGCGCGCCCGGAATCACGAACGTGTGCGGTCCGTCACCGGCCCTGAAGCCTTCGGGCACATCAACCAGCTGATTGACGCCGAGTCGTTCCAGAAGATTTGCGAACGGGAGATATTCGCCGAAGGGAACAAGATGGAACTTGTCGTATGTCGACAACAGCACCCCGCCGGGCCCGAAGATGTAGAAACTGTTGGACGCGCCCAGTCGCCCATCGTCCTTCCGGAACACCCGCACGGCACCCGTCATCAGGAGCCGATCATTGCCGGTAAGTGCGGCGACCTGATCCATTGCGCCTTGGACGCGCGTGAAGACGTACGGCGGCGCGGCTTCAGGCCAAATGATTATCGTAGGAGGAGTGCGTGTCGGCGTCAGGCTGAGCTGTACCAGCTGGCGCCAATTGCGCGTCCAGTAGCGGCGCTGGATTTTTTCGCGCTGCGGTACATCAGGTTGCACCAGTCGCAGACGAACGCCGGGAACATCTACCGGATGAACTGTTGCGAGGCGGATCTCGCCACCGATCCAGAACGTCGCGAAGAGGGCCGTCATCGCCGCCGGCAATTGCCATCGGCGCATACCGTCTGACAGCAATTGCGCCAGCGACGCGCCGAAGAGAATTGTCAGCAGCGAGAGGCTGTAGCTTCCGAACAGCGCCGTCGACTGCAACACACCGAGCGAGGCGCCCCACGAATAGGCCGGCAGATTCCATGGGAAGCCGGTCAAGATATCTCCGCGCACCCACTCCGCAGCGCCATAAGCAATCGCGAGCACAAATATTCGTGAGGGGCCTGGCCGCCAGAAGCGCGCAGAAATTGCACAAGCGAGCGCAATGAACAGCGCAAGCCCGCCCGGCAGAAAGATTTCGACGAAAGGGATCTGCCAGGCGTGCGCTTCGGCTTCGACCAGGAACGCGTAGGCGACCCAGTAAAGCCCGAACAGAAACTGCCCGAACGCCCAGAGCCAGCCGACCCAGAAGGCGCTCAGCATCGGCCGTTTTGTCTCCAGCGCGCCATCGATCAGCAGGACGAGAACGGCGACAGCCAGAAGGAACAGCGGAAAGATTTCGAACGGCGCGAAGGAAAAGGCCGAAAGGGCGCCGGTTACGAATGCGATGCCGGCGCGCCGCCAGCCGCTGGCTTGCCTCAGGAAGTCGCCGATCCGAACGAGCGCACTCTCCGCCCCCTTACCCCTTGCGAGCATCGTCCGGATGTTCACTCGCGGTTTGAGGTTCCGGCGCGCGCCGCAAACGCAGCTTCTTCACGCGCCGAGGATCGGCTTCGAGAATCTCGAAATCGAAGCCTGATGGATGATGAATGATTTCGCCGCGCTGCGGCACACGGCCCACCAGCCGGACGACGAGGCCGCCCAGCGTATCGATTTCCTCGTCGCGCTCTTCGGGCGCCAGATCGATGCCGGTCTGTTCTTTGAAATCCTCGAGATCGAGGCGCGCATCGGCATCGTAGCCGCCGTCGTCCCGCACTTTGAGCTGCGGCGATTCTTCGACGTCGTGCTCATCATCGATGTCGCCGACAATCTCTTCGATCAGATCCTCGATCGAGACGAGGCCGTCGGTGCCGCCATACTCGTCGATGACCAGCGCCAGATGGATATGCGTCGTCTGCATCTTCAAAAGGAGTTCGTGCGCAGGCATGGAGGGCGGCACGAACAGCACGTCGCGCTTGACCTTCGAGATCGGCACGTCCGGACATTTGAGATTGCCGTCCGGCATCGGGACTAGAAGCGCGAAGATGTCCTTGACATGCACCAGGCCCAGAGGATCGTCGAGCGTTTCGCGGTAGACCGGCAGGCGCGAATGTTGCGCCGCGCGGAAATCCGCAATCAGTTCTGGCAGAGGCGTTTTCTCCTCGACCGCGATAATGTCGGCGCGCGGCACCATCACGTCGTCGACCCTGAGCTCGCCGAATTTCAGAAGGTTGGCGAGCATCATGCGCTCTTGCGGCGTCAGCGCCGCCGTCTGCCGCTCACTTTCCTCGATGACCTCTTCAAGACTCTCCCGGATGGTCTGCCCGCTGCCGCCGCGCAAAGCTTGCGCAAGACGCTTCAGGATATTGGGCGTCCAGCTGTCCCCATCGTCGGACGAATGATCGGAACTCGACATGACGCGCTCAGCCCACCTTCGCCGCGCGCGGTGCGTAGGGATCGGCAATGCCGAGCTTGGCCAGGATCGCAATCTCCAGCGGCTCCATGATCCGCGCCTCGCGGGCGGATTCGTGATCGTAGCCTAGCAGATGGAGCACGCCATGTACCGCAAGATGCAGCGCATGGTCGTGGACAGATTTGGCGGCGTCCCGCGCTTCCCGGACCGTCACGCCATAGGCGATGGCCACATCGCCCAAATATTCCTCACCACCCGCCGGAAAGGACAAAACGTTTGTGGGTTTGGCCTTGCTGCGGAACTGCGTGTTCAGCGCTTCGAGCTTCGCGTCGCCGGCGAGCAGGATCGTCAAGCTCCCTGTGGCTGATTTGGCGGCGTCGAGCGTCGCCCGCGCGGCGCGGCGCAGTTCCGCCGGGAAGCTCCGTCCTTCCGTTCGCCATTGCGGTTCCTCGACGAGGACAGTGACACGCGTCATCGCCGGCGCTCGTCCGGTTTCACCGCATCGTAAGCGCGCACGATGCGGCCGACCAGTGGATGGCGCACGACGTCTTTCTCACTGAAGCGCGCGACGGCGACGCCTTCGACGCCAGTCAGAATGTCGAGCGCTTCGTTGAAGCCTTCGGCGCGGCCGCTCGGCAGATCGCTTTGCGAAGGATCTCCCGTCACCACCATGCGCGAATCCTCGCCCAGGCGCGTGAGGAACATCTTCATCTGCGGCGACGAACAGTTCTGTGCTTCGTCGAGAATGACGAAAGCGCGCGACAGCGTGCGGCCGCGCATGAAGGCGATCGGCGCCACTTCGATCACGCCCGTCTCCATCAGCTTCGTGCATTGCTCGCCCATGACGTCGAACAACGCGTCGTAAAGCGGACGCAGATAGGGATCGATCTTCTCTTTCAGATCGCCCGGGAGGAATCCCAGACGTTCGCCGGCCTCGAGCGCGGGACGCGACAGGATCAGCCGCTCGACCCGGCGCTCGTACAGCAGATGCGCGC
>DATKON010000058.1:0-2500 GCA_035524575.1 Rhizomicrobium sp. | reverse complement strand
TCGCATCAACTCGGGCAATCTCACGGGCAACCTGCCGAACTGGACGATTGCGGATCGGTACGATATCGATGCTCGGACGGAAGGCACGAGCGATGAGGGGCGGGTGCTGCTGGCGCTGCAGGCGCTGTTGCAGGATCGATTCAAACTGGCGGTGCATCGTGAAATGCGCGAGGAGCCTGTGTACTTCCTGACGGTGGCCAAGGGCGGGATCAAAATGCCGAAGGGGAGTTGCGTTCCAAAGAAGCAGGACCTGCCGAACGAGTGCTACAGCCAGAAGAACGAGGGGCTGATCACGACGATGGATTGGCGGGGCGTTCGGATGTCCGATCCGACGGGCGTGGCGTATCGGACTTTGTCAGGGCATCTGACGGCCGGACGGCGACCGATCATTGATAAGACCGGATTGACGGGCACCTACGATGTGCATCTGCGCTGGACTCGCGATCCGGAGCCGGGCGCGAGCGATACCACGGCGGCGACGGCACTTGACCCGACTGCTCCATCGATCTTCGATGCGATGGAGCAACAGCTCGGGCTGAAGCTGGAGGCGGGCCGGGGTCCCGTGGAGTACGTGGTGGTGGACCACGTGGAGAAGCCGACGGACAATTAAGCGCTATCTCGCTCGGGTTTGCAGCTTGTGGTAGCCGTGCTGGCTGCGGGCTTCGCGGAGGGTGAGGCCGGATTGGACCGCTTCGCGGATGCGTTGCTCGACGGCGTCAATCTCTTCGGCGGCTGATAGGATCGCGTCTTCATGCACGCGCGGGATCGCCACAATACCGTCGGCGTCGCCGCGGAGGAGATCGCCGGCATTCACGCGGGCGTCGCCGATGTTGACCACGCCGCCCATGGCTTCGACCTGAACTCGATCCTTGCCCGTGCGCATGGAGTAGCTGCGGCTGAAGATCGGGTATCCGAGTTGCAGCGAGAGCGCGACATCGCGGCAGGCTCCATCGATCACGGTACCGGCGACGCCTCGGCTGTGCGCGACCATGGTCAGAATATCGCCCCAGACGGTCGCGTTTTCGCGGCCGCCGTTATCGAGCACAACCACCCCGCCGGGTTCGACATCATCGATGTAATCGCCGACGGTGCCCGGAGGCGAACCGGCGGGGCCGTAGAGAATAGTGAACGCGCGGCCGGCAAGGCGAAAGCGCGGATCGAGAGGCTTGATGCCGAGGCACTGGCCGGCAATGCCGAGCCGGTCCATGGCGTCGCTGATTGCGGTGGTGTCGAGCTTCGCGGCTCGCGCGAGATTGGCGTCGTTGCTCATGAGGATTGTCGTTTCAGCATGTGCTCGTAATTGGCTCCCATCACCTGACTGATCGGCTTGCCTTCGCGTAGAGCCTGCGCCATCGCCTCTTCGCGCGCGGCAATACCTTCCGCGGTTTCGAGAACGCGTTCGATGTCCGCGGCTGCGACAAACACGACGGCGCTGCCGTCCGCGATTGCGTAGTCGCCAGGATTTACGATTACGTCGCCGACTTGAACAGACCCGCCGGTCTCGACTTCGACGATGCGTCCACGGGCCGTGTGCGCCGTGTGGTTGCGCGCGAAGACCGGAAAATCGAGCTTTCGGGAATCGTCGATATCGCGGGCCGGGCCTTCGACGATGACTCCGGCTACGCCGCGGACCTGGGCTCCGATGGTGAGATTGCCGCCCCAGCAGGCGGCGTCGAGGCCAGTGCGCTGCTCGACCACGATAATATCGCCGGGTGACGCGGCTTCGATGGCGGCCGTGCAGAGATGGCGCGTGTTCGATCGACCTTCCGCCTTATCTAGCTTCACCGTGAGCACGCGGCCGGCGATTCGCTTGTCGGAAGAATATCGATGCAGGCCCGTGACGGAGCCGGTGAGGCCGAGCTTATCCAAAGCGTCGGAGACGGCGCAGGAGTCGAGGCGCGAGAGGCGAGTGACGAAGTCGTTCATTTCTATCTTTCAGGTCTCCAGCGCGAGAAGCGCCGCTCGAGGCGTTCCGCGAGCCACGTGAGCAGAATCCCCGAAAACGCCACGATGATCACGCCAACGAAAAGCGTGTCGGTCGCGAAGGTTTGGCCTCCGTACGCCACCATGAATCCGATTCCTTGGCTGCCGCCGAACATTTCGCCGACTACGACGCCGATCAACCCGAGAGCAACACCCTGGCGCACGCCGGTGAGGATGAAGGGCACGCTTCCCGGCAGGGCGAGGGTCGTGAAGATTTGCCAATCCGAAGCGCAGAAAGCTCGCGCGGCGCGCAGCAGGTCGCGATCGATGTTGCGGACGCCGCCGATCGTGTTGACCAAAATCGGGAAGAACGCGGAGATGAAGACGATGAACACCTTCGACCATATGCCGACGCCGAACCAGATGATGATGAGCGGGATCATGGCGATGCGCGGAGTGGCGTAGAGGGCGTTCAGGAAGGGGTCGAAGATGAGACGGACCTTGCGATACCAGCCGATGATAATGCCGAGAACGACACCTGCGATCAACGCCATCGTAAAACCCAGAACAAAATTCG
>DATKON010000057.1:0-8449 GCA_035524575.1 Rhizomicrobium sp. | reverse complement strand
GGCCACGGCACCTGTCTCGGCTACGACATCGCCACGCAAGCCGAAGAGATCAAACGCAACGTCGGTTACATGACCCAGAAGTTCAGCTTCTGGGAAGACATGACCATCCGCGAGAATCTGGATTTCGTCGCGCGCGTGTACCAGCTTTCCGACGGCAAGGCGAAAGTGAACGCGACGCTCGAGCGCCTCGGTCTCGTCAACCGGCAAAGACAGCTTGCAGGGCAGCTCTCCGGCGGCTGGAAGCAGCGGCTCGCGCTCGCGGCCTGCATGCTGCATCAGCCGAAGCTTCTGCTGCTCGACGAGCCCACCGCCGGCGTCGATCCGCAGGCCCGCCGCGATTTCTGGGACGAAATCCACGCACTCAGCGAACAGGGTCTGACGGTGCTCGTCAGCACCCACTATATGGACGAGGCCGAGCGCTGCGACCGTATCGTCTACATTCTCAACGGCGATCTGATCGCCCGCGGCACCGTCGCCGAAGTCATCGCGCAGTCCGGTCTTTCGACCTTCGTGCTCGAAGGTGCGGGCGTGCGCCATCTGATCGAGCGGCTGCAGAACGCTCCGGGCGTCGAACATGTCGCGTTTTTCGGCGCGCAGCTGCATGTCAGCGGCCGCGACCGCGCCGCGCTGGAGCGGGCGCTGGCGCCGCTTCGCGGACAGGCCGGCATCTCCATCGCCGAGAGCCAGCCGAGTCTCGAAGACGTGTTCATCCATCTGCAGGCGGGGCATTGATGTCGGACCGGTTCTCCTTCGCGCGCGTGGGCGCCGTCCTGATGAAGGAATTCGTGCAGATGCGGCGCGACCGCATCACGCTGGCGATGATCCTCGGCGTGCCGGTGATGCAGCTGTTCCTGTTCGGCTTCGCCATCAATCTCGACCCCAAGCATCTGCCGACCGCGATTTCCGCCGACGATTCCGGGCGGCTGACGCGCGCGCTCGTGTCCTCGCTCGAGAACTCCGACTATTTCACCGTTATCAAGACGACGCGGTCGCCCAAGGAAGCGCGCGAGCTGCTGGAGAAAGGAGACGTCAATTTCGTCATCGAGATCCCGGTCAATTTCTCGCGCGATCTCGTCAAGGGCCAGCAGCCGTCGCTGCTCGTCGACGTGGACGCGACCGATCCCGCTTCCGGCACCAACGCGATCGGCACTTTCGCACAGCTGGCGCAGGTCGCGTTCCGCGATGATCTCGTGGGGCCGCTCGCTGCGCGCGCGCCGCCGACGCCCGCCTATCAGATCGTGATCCATCGCCGCTACAATCCGGAGATCAACACCCAATACTCCGTGGTGCCCGGCCTTCTGGGCGTCATTCTCACGATGACCATGGTGGTCCTGACGAGCATGGCGGTGACGCGCGAGCGCGAACGCGGCACCTACGAAAATCTCCTGGCCATGCCGACGACGCCGGTCGAGATCATGCTGGGCAAGATCCTCCCAAACATCGTCGTCGGTCTCATTCAGAGCGTGATCATTCTTCTGGCCGCGCGATGGGTCTTCAACGTGCCGATGCTGGGCTCGTTCACGCTGCTCTACGGCGCGCTGACCATCTTCATCGCCGTCAACCTCGCCGTCGGCTACACCTTCTCGACCATTGCGCAGAGCCAGCTGCAGGCGATGCAGATGATGGTCTTCTTCCTGCTGCCCTCGATCCTTCTCTCGGGCTTCGCCTTCCCGTTCCGCGGCATGCCTGATTGGGCGCAGTGGATCGGCGAGTTCCTGCCGGCGACCCACATCATGCGCGTGGTCCGCGGCATCCTTCTGAAGGGCAACGGTCCTTTGGAGGTCTGGCCGGATGTGTGGCCCCTGATTCTCGCTCTGTTCACGGTCGGTCTCGTCGCCCTTCTCCGCTTTCGGCGCACCCTGGACTAGATAGAGGGCTGGACAGAACCACCCAAGCTTGCGAAAGAGCGCCCTGCGCCGCACATTCGCCATGCTTAATTGTTGGCGTGCGCGTTCAGTTGTGGCGAAACCGGTGCCGGCGGCCGTCCTCTTGGCGGAGCCAATAACGAAAAGAGGGGGTCCGAGGGTCTTATGTCCGGCCTGTCTTTGATCCTGCAATGCGGCTTGGCCTGCGTGCTCTTACTTCTCGCCTGCCTGTCGGTACAGCTGGGCGGCCTGATGCTTCTTCGTTATTTCCGCCCGCCGCGCGATTTGCGCGTGCCCTTGCTGCCGGACGAAGCGCTGCCGCAGGTCCTCGTCCAACTTCCGGTTTGTGATGAGGGCGAACTCGCGTTACGGGTTGTATCGGCCGCCTGCCTGCTCGATTGGCCGCTCGACCGCCTGGAGATCCAGCTTCTCGATGACGGTCCGACCTACAAACATGACGCGCTGGCGAAAGCGGTCGCGGAGATCGTGCCCGAGGGCGTCGCCGTCAGCGTGCTCCATCGCGGCGAGCGCATCGGCTTCAAAGCCGGCAATCTCGCCTTCGGCCTGAAGCATTCGAACGCGCCCTATGTCGCGATTTTCGACGCCGACTTCGTGCCGCCGCCCGACTTCCTCCGCCGCACCGTGCCCGCACTCGTCGCCGACACCGGCCTCTGCTTCGTGCAGGCGCGTTGGGAGCACGCGAACCGCTTCGCCAATTGGCTGACGCGCGCGCAGGGCTTCCTCCTCGACAGCCATTTCGCGGTGGAACAGGAAGCGCGCTTCCGTGCGGGCCTTCCCATGTCGTTCAACGGAACGGCCGGCGTATGGAACAGAGCTGCGATCGAAGCCTGCGGCGGCTGGACCGGCGACACGCTGACCGAAGATCTTGATCTCTCGATTCGCTGCGCGCTCAAAGGCTGGCGCACGGCAATGATCTCCGATCTTGAAGTGCCCGGCGAACTTCCCGAGACCGCAGCCGCATGGCGCGCGCAGCAGGCGCGCTGGACGAAAGGACACGCACAAGTGGCGCGCAAGCTCCTGCCCGCCATTTGGCAGAGCAATCGTCCGCTCCTCGAGCGTGCGGCGATGACGCTGCAGATTTGCCAGTTCGCGTTCTATTCACTCGCGGCGGCCAGCACTTCGATCGCGCTGACGCTGATGGCGATGGGCGTGGTCTATCTGCAATGGGTGGCGGAGCTCGGCCTCACCGTGACGGTGCTCGGGGTCCTCGGCAGCATCGGCTATCTGAGTTCCGGTCAGTATCTGCTGGGCCGCAAGGACGAGCCGCATTTCGGACGCACGCTTCTTCTTGCGATCATCTTCCCGAGCGGGCTGATCCCGTCGAACACGCGCGCGACGTTCGAAGCCTTCGCCAACGCCAACATGGTGTTTGTGCGCACGCCGAAATCCGGCGCCGCCTATGCCGGGGGGTGGCGGGGGCGGCCGGAGATCGCCTGCGGCCTGCTGATCACCGTCTTCACTTTTGCCGAACAGGCTTGGAGCGCGCCGTTCTTTGCTTTCGCTGCGGCGGGACTGTTCTCGATCGGCGCCATGGGCTGGACAGGAACCGGACAGGTTCCGGCGCGCGATGCGCGGTTGCCAACCGCGGCAAGAACTGATTGAATTGCCTCATAGATTTTCGATCATTCAAGTTTGAGTCTTTAACCTAACGCTGTTTTTGCGCCGGGGGCGTATTTTGCGTGTGGTGCCGCCGTCGCTCGAGCGGCAAAATTGGGGACTGAATGGTGGGGTCTCTTCTTCGTCTCGCGACGGCGGCGCTTTTTTCTGCGGCCCTGGCAGGCTGCGCGACGTCACCTGAAATGACGTATTCGAGTTCGGCGGACCGGCCGAACTACGGCGCCAAAATCGAAAATCCCGATATGCCGAACGAATGCGTGCCCTATGCACGGGCGCGCTCCGGCATCGCGCTTCATGGCGACGCGAATACGTGGTGGGCGCAGGCGGCGGGCCGCTACTCGCGCGAATCGACGCCGATGCTCGGCGCGGTCATGGTGCTGACCGGCTATTCCAGCGACGGCCGCAATCATCTGGCGGTCGTAACTTCGCTGATCTCGGACCGCGAAATCCGCGTCGACCACGCCAACTGGCTGAATGACGGCAACATTTACACCGACGATCCGGTGATCGACGTCAGCGCCAACAACGACTGGAGCGCGGTGCGCGTGTGGAATGCGAGGACGCGCGCCTGGGGCCAACGCGTCTATCTGGTTGCGGGCTTCATCGGCCCGGGGCCGGATGATGATTCGCAAAAGATAGCGCTTGACTGAGCCGAACGATCTCAGGCTTTTCAAAGCTTTAGCGGCCGCGATGCGCCATTCTGCCCCTCCCTCTTTTGCAGGGGCGCAGCCTCCCCTATCTTCGCGCGCCTCCAACGGGCTGGAGACAGATGAGCCGATCCGCGTTTGCCACTGGGGGGAGAGGCGCGGCCTTCGGGCATGGATGAGACCGATTCCAAGAACATCGTGAGCGAACCGCAGCGCACCAATCCGGACGCCTTCGCGAGTCACGCGACGGCGGAGCTACCGGCGCATGACCGTTCGCGGCATGGCCATGATTCTTCCGGACGCTTGACGGCACTGACCATCGGCGCACTCGGCGTCGTCTTCGGCGACATCGGCACGAGCCCTCTCTACGCCATGCACGATACCGTGACGGCGACGGCCGGCGCATTGCCGGGACCGCTGGCCGTGATGGCGGCGCTGTCGCTGATCTTCTGGTCGCTGATCGTCGTCGTGACCATCAAATATGTCGTCCTCATCATGCGCGCCGACAATGACGGCGAAGGCGGCGTGCTGGCGCTGGCGGCGCTGGCGCGGCGCTCTGGCGGCCTCGACAAGCGGATCAAGTCCGTCATCGGCATCGCCGCGATCCTGGGCCTCGCGCTGTTCTATGGCGATGGCATGCTGACGCCGGCAATCTCCGTGCTCAGTGCCGTCGAAGGCTTGCGCGCGGAAAGCAGCGCCTTCGAACCGCTGATCATTCCGCTGACGCTCGCCATCCTCATCGGGCTCTTCGCGATGCAAAATCGCGGCACTGCCAAGATCGGCGGACTGTTCGGTCCGGTGATGTTCGTCTGGTTCACGGCCATCGCCATCATCGGCATCGCCTCAATCGTGCAGACGCCACGCATTCTGTGGGCGCTCAACCCTTATTACGGGATACTCCTCTTCGCGCACGCGCCCGCCGTGGCCTTCGTAGCCCTGGGCTCCGTGGTTCTGGCTGTCACCGGCTGCGAAGCGCTTTACGCGGACATGGGCCATTTCGGCAAAGATCCGATCAGACATGCCTGGCTTTATCTGGTGCTGCCGGCGCTGGTGCTCGACTATTTCGGCCAGGGCGCGACGGTGCTGCGCGATCCCAAAACCGTGCCGTTCCTCTTTTTCGAAACAGCGCCGCATTGGGCGCATTATCCGCTGGTGCTGCTCGCGACAGTCGCGACGGTCATCGCCTCGCAGGCCGTCATCTCCGGTGTCTATTCGATCACCCGCCAGGCGGTGCAGCTCGGCCAGCTGCCGCGCATGGAAGTGCGCCACACTTCGGCGACCGATTTCGGCCAGATCTATGTCCCGACCACGAACACGATCCTCGCCATCGGCGTCGTCCTGATCGTGCTCATCTTCAGAAGCTCCGACGCGCTGGCGGCGGCATACGGCATTGCGGTCACGGGCGTGATGGCGATCAGCACCTTCCTTGCCGCCACCGTGGCCACGCGCCAGTGGCACTGGGAGAAGCGCTGGTCGATCGCGGTGTTCGGATTCCTCGGCCTGATCGATCTCGCCTTCCTCACATCGAACGCGTTGAAGATCGTGCAGGGCGGCTGGCTGCCGCTCGCCATCGCGGCCGGCATTTTCATCATGATGGAGACCTGGCGGCTCGGCCGCCGCGTCCATCTCGAGAAAATCCGCGGCGACTCCCTGCCGCTCGATCTCTTCCTCGATCGCGCCGACAAGACGCCAATGCGTGTCGCCGGTACGGCGGTGTTCCTGACCGCCCGTGCCGATGCCGTGCCGGGCGCGCTGCTGCACAATCTGAAGCACAACAAGGTGCTGCACGAGCGCGTCGTGCTGTGCCATGTGCAGGTCGACAACTCGCCTGTCGTTCCCGATGCGCGGCGTCTCGAGGTCAAGAAGCTCGGCAAGGGCTTCTACGATGTCGTCATCCATCACGGCTTCTTCGAATCGCCCGACGTGCCGAAGGCGCTGCAGCTGGCACGGCCCTTCGGACTCGCCATCGATCTCGATACCACGACATTCTTCGTCGGCCGCGAGACGCTGGTGCCGGCCGAGCATCCTGCGCTCGGTCCGTGGCGCACCTGGCTCTACATCCGGCTGGCATCTTCGGCGCTGTCGCCTGCCCGCTTCTATCATTTGCCGCCCAACCGTGTGGTCGAGCTCGGCACGCAGGTCTCGATCTGACCAACAAATCCATGCAACCGTCGCCTTGATCGCTTATCGTCTCGTTCGGACAGCCATCCGGAGGGAACGATGCGTCTTGTCGCTGTGGGGATCGTCTGTGCGTTTCTTGGATTGAACGCCTCGGCGAACGCCGAGACCGTTTCGTTGACCATTGCGCAGGGCGCACTGGCAGGCACCCAAGAAGACGGCATCCTCGTCTTCAAGGACATTCCCTTCGCGGCGGCTCCGGTCGGCCCGTTGCGCTGGCGCGCGCCGCAGCCCGGGCCCAGCTGGCAAGGCGTCCGCGCGGCCGACAGGTTCGGCGATATCTGTCCGCAGCCGAGAGTCTCCTGGGCGCCTGCGCTGCCGCAAAACGAGGACTGCCTGTCGCTGAATGTCTGGACGCCGGACGCGCAGGCGAAGCTTCCCGTGATGGTCTGGATTTATGGCGGCGCCTTCATCACCGGTAGCTCCGCCCTTCCCACCTACACCGGCGTCGATCTCGCCAAGCACGGCGTGGTCGTCGTCAGCTTCAACTATCGCCTCGGCTGGCTCGGCTTTTTCAATCATCCCGCCCTTGCCGCGGACGCGCCGAACGAAGCGCACGGCAATTACGGACTGATGGATCAGATCGCTGCGCTCGAGTGGGTGAAGAAGAACATCGCCTCTTTCGGCGGCGACCCCGACAACGTGACGATCTTCGGCGAATCCGCCGGCGGCATGAGCGTTAACGATCTGATGGCGAGCCCGCGCGCGAAGGGCCTCTTCAACAAGGCGATTTCGGAATCGGGTCTCGGCCTGACGTCATCGCCGACCGCGCAGGCCTCCGCCGAGGCCGCGACGAGTTTCGGCGCCCGTCACGACGCGCCCGGCGACGGCGAGCTGGGATTGGCCAGGCTGCGCGCGCTCAGTGTCGTCGACATCCTCGCCGATCAGGCGAAGCTTCCGAGCGCGACGATCGTCTCGCCGATGATCGACGGGCAGATCCTGACAGAGGAGCCGGGCGTAGCCTTCGCCAGAGGCGAGATGGCGCATGTGCCCTACATCGCCGGCTCGAACAGCAACGAATCGACGCTGATGGCCGGCATACATATGACGCCGGACAGCATGCTGCGGGCGGCCGGCAGCGCGCTTCCCACCGTGCGCAAGGTCTACGAGGAAGACGGGCCGCTCACGGATGACGAGCTTGGCCGGCAGATCTTCGGTGACGCACTTTTTGCGTCGGGCGCGCAGGCGCTGTCGGATTTCGTCGTCAAATCCGGTGAGCCGGCTTACGTCTATCAGTTCGCCTATGTCGCGGACGCCCTGCGCGGCAGCGTGTCGGGTGTCGGTCACGGAGGCGAGCTTGCCTATGTGTTCGGGCTGCGCGGCATCAACCCGGCGCTTGCCAGCAAAGCGACGCCGGCCGATCGCGCCGTCATCGCGCAGATGCAAGCCTATTGGACGAATTTCGCCAAGACCGGCGATCCCAACGGCGAAGGCCTGCCGCACTGGCCGACGACATCGGGTGCCGAGCCCAAAACACTCTTCATCGGCGACGACGGCACCAAAGCGGTCGACGGCTTTCGCAAGAACCAAATCATGCTGAGCTATGCCGCCTGGATGAAACGCACGGGTCAGACCCCGCCGAATTGAAACCGACTAAACCTGCCGGCGGTACACGATGAATCCGGACCGCTCGGCGACGCCATCGTAGAGTCGCCTGGCGGTGGCATTGGTCTCGTGCGTCTGCCAATAGACGCGGGATGCTCCCGCCTTTTTGGCCTCGTCATAGACCGCCTCGATGAGCGCGCGTCCGATTCCCTTGCCGCGCGCCGCCTCCGCCGTGAACAGATCCTGCAGATAGCAGATCGGCTCGATCATCGTGGTGCTGCGATGAAAGAGGTAATGCACAATTCCCAGCAGCCGTTCTTTTTCGGCAGCGACCAGCGCATGAACGGGCTCATGGGTATCGAAGAAACGCGCCCATGTCATGCGGGTGATCTCCGTCGCGAGCGCGGTCTTGCCCTCGCGGCCGTAGAAGGCGTTGTAGCCGTCCCACAGCGGAAGCCATTGCGGATAATCCTCCCGCGCCACGGGACGGACGATGATGCTGTCGGGCATGGTGGGCACATGCAGGCGTTTCAAGACCATTGTGATCGAACGCGGGCACACACGGCAGATGCGCGC
>DATKON010000056.1:0-3275 GCA_035524575.1 Rhizomicrobium sp. | reverse complement strand
GCACCATCATCCGGCGGCCTTCGGCTGCGCCCTCCTCAACGCCCAGCCGATGGGTTTCTACGCGCCGGCCGAGATCGTGCGCGACGCACGCGAGCACGGCGTCGCGGTGCTCGAGCCCGACGCCAACTTCAGCGGCTGGGACAACGGGCTGGAGCGCGCCGGCGGCCTCGCCCTGCGTCTCGGCTTCCGCCAGATCGAGGGCTTCGGCAGCTACGGTTTTCCCGAAAGCCACGCCGCCAGCTTCGCGCACCTCGTCTATCTCTCGGCGTGGATCAAGAAATACCACCCCGCCGCGTTCTGCGCGGCGCTGCTCAACTCGCAGCCGATGGGTTTCTACGCGCCGGCCGAGATCGTGCGTGACGCGCGCGAGCACGGCGTGGAGGTGCGCCATGTCGACGTGAATTTCTCCGCCTGGGACAACACGCTGGAGCCCGCTGCGAACGGCCTTGCGGTGCGTCTGGGCTTCCGTCAGGTCGACGGCTTCCGCGAGGAATGGACCGATGCGCTCGTCGCCTGCCGCCGCAACGGCTATCGCGCCGTGGACGATATCGCCAAACATGCCCGGCTGCCGAAGCGGGCGATGATCATCCTGGCCGAGGCCGATTCCTTCCAGTCGATCTCGATGGACCGCCGCGAGATATTGTGGGCCGTGCGCCGCATCGCCGATCCTACCGGCCTGCCGCTGTTCGACGCGCAATTCGTCGATGCCCAGGAGCCGGAACGGATCGCACCCTTGCCTGTGATGCCGCTCTCCGAGCACGTGCTCGCCGATTATCAGATGCTGCGCCTGTCGCTGCGCGCCCACCTGATGCAATTCCTGCGCGATCTGTTCCGCGGCGAAGGCGTATTGAGCTGCGCCGAGATCAATGCATCGCCCGACGGCCGGCGCGCGTCATGCGCGGGCGTCGTGCTCGTCCGCCAGATGCCGGGCGATGCCGGGGTGGTATTCGTCACCTTGAGTGATGAGACATCCGTAACCAATGTCGTGGTGTGGCCGCGGCTGGTCGACACCTTCCGAGCCGAAATAATGGGCGCACGCCTGCTTCTTGTGCACGGCAAGGTGCAGCGAAGCTCCGAAGGCGTCGTCCACCTGGTCCTGGAGCGAGCCTCCGACCGAACGGCCGAGCTGGATCGCCTTTCGGAAGACGAGGACGATTCGCCCTCCTTCCGCTCGCAAGCCGCCCAGCATCTCCACCGTCACCCGCGCACCGTGCGAGTCGTCCCAAAATCGCGCGACTTTCATTGACCAAATCGCATTCAAGTCACGGAAATGCCGCAATCCGTCGAGGCCGTTTGTCGCGCCACCCGTTCCAGCGAAAAATACCTATGTATCCGGCCAAGCACAGCCGCTAATCAGCATCCGCAAGAGCGCCTTTCCCGGCCGTGACTCCAGGCTCGCTTCCGGGCGAGGCCTCCTGCATTCGGCGAGCAGGAACGGCAACTCATGGCACATATCGTCTACGGCGTCTGGAATGGCGTGATCCACGATCATCGCACCCTGGCTGAGAACTCGCCCGAAACCGTTGCGGCTTTGCGCGGCCTCGATTTCTTCAACGAGGGAAACCGGATCCGGGCCTTCGTGGGCGACCGCGGGTTCTTCATCTTCGACAAAGGCGTCAGCCTGATCGACACCTTCTGGCGCTACATGGAAAAGGCCGCGGAGCAGTCCTGCGGCAAGTGCACGCCGTGCCGGATGGGAACGCTGCTCGTCCGCGACGCGCTCAACGACATGCGCCATGGACGTCCGGCCAAGCTCGACCTCGATGCCGTGACGGCCATCGCCAGGCAGATGACGGAAACCTCCTTGTGCGGCCTGGGCATGACCTGCGGGCGTGCTCTGGTCGACGCTCTGGAGAATTTTCGCGACGAATTCGAAAACGAAATCGACGAAGGCAAGCAGCCCGAACAGGAAGGCATGGTTTATGTGACCGCGCCATGCATCGAGGCCTGTCCGTCGAAGATCAACGTTCCGCAATACATCGATTACATCCGCGATGGAAAACCCTCGCATTCGCTGGGCGTCATCCTGCAGAAGTATCCGATGGCGGCCACCTGCGGGCGCGTCTGTGTGCGGTTCTGCGAGATGGCTTGCCGCCGCAACCTGGTCGACGAGGCGGTCGGCATCAAGACGCTGAAGCGCTATGTCGCCGACTATCAGAGCCGCACGGGCGCGCTCACCTTTTCCAAGGAGATGATCCACGAACAGCTTCCGCCGTCGATGCGGATCGCCGTGGTCGGCGCCGGCCCCGCCGGCATTTCCTGCGCCTATCACCTGCTGCTGCATGGCTACCACGTCGACATTCTGGAAGCGATGGAGCAGGCCGGCGGCATGGCGGCGATCGGTATCCCGAGCTACCGGCTTCCAAAGGACGTGCTGAGGTCGGAAATGGACATCATCACCCAACTGGGAGGCCGATTCCTCTTCGACCAGAAGCTCGGCCGCGACTACACCGTCAACGACCTCTTCGCCCGCGGCTACCGCGCGGTGTTCCTGGCGCTTGGCTGCCAGGAAGGAACCAAGATGGGCGTCGCCGGCGAGGATACGACCCTGCGAGGCTACGAGTCGGGCATCGGATTCCTCCTCAAGGTCCACGACCACGTCGCGGGCATCAAGGAGACCAAGCTGGAAGGCGACGTCGTGGTCGTCGGCGGGGGCAACGTGGCGATGGACTGCGTCCGTTCGGCCGTCCGCATGGGCGCGCGCACGGTGCACCTGGTCTACCGGCGCACGCGCGACGACATGCCCGCCGACAAGGAGGAAATCTCGGCGGCCGAAGCGGAAGGCATCGTGATGCACTTCCTCACCAATCCGACCGAGATCATGTCCGAAAACGGCAAGGTGACCGGCATGAAGCTCGTTCACATGCGCCAGACGGAAAAGGACGCACGCGGCCGCCGCAATGTGGAGCCGATTCCGGGATCGGAACGCACGCTCACATGCACCGTGGTCATCGCGGCCATCGGGCAGCAGATTCAGAGCGGCGCGATCACCAAGGACGACGGCGTCGAGCTGAACAAGTGGAAGACGGTGGGCGTCGACAAGACGACGCTCATCACCTCGCGTCCGGGCGTGTTCGCCGGAGGCGATTGCGAGACCGGGCCTTCGACCCTGATCCACGCCATGGCGGCGGGCCTGAAGGCGGCGCGCTCGATCGACGACTGGGTACGGCGCGGCGAGGTAAGGTTCTTCCCGCGCTCGCGCATGCGCCAGATACTCCACGAGAACAGGCTGCTCGCCTCGGACGTCACCGAGATTCCGGTCAAGTCCGAATATC
>DATKON010000055.1:0-20979 GCA_035524575.1 Rhizomicrobium sp. | reverse complement strand
GCACGTTGAAGCCTGCGCGCGGCTGCGTCGGCGTGGCGCCGCCCTGACCGTACAGGTCGCCCGAGGTGAACTCGTAGTCGGCGAGGTCCTGCAGATATTCAGCGCGGTATTCCGAGCCGAACGACACGGCGACCGGAGACTTCGCGAACGGCGACTGGATGCCGTATTCGCCGAGATCGCCCGTCAAGTTGCCGCTGATGATCTGCTCTTCCGTGTAGCCTTCCTGGAAGCCCGAGGCGCCGACGTATTTGAGCATCGCCGGCGTGATCGATCCGATGCCGTTGAAGATGTCGAGTGGCACGCACTTCGAGTCGGTGACGATGCCCTGCGCGTTCGGCTCGGCCGAATAGCACTTGCCGGTGGACGGATCGACTTCAAGAGCGTTCTGGACGCGCTGCACCGAGAATTCGTTCTGATAGTTCTCGGTCAGGACCGTGTAGCCGTACTGGGCATACACGTCGTACGTCCAACCATCGCCGAGATCGCCGCGGGCGCCGACCTGGGCGCGATACGAGGTGTGACGGAGGTCGTCGACGCGGTTGCCGCCTTCGATGTCACGGCGGCCGATTTCGAGAAGGGCCTGACCCGGCGTCAGGTTACAGTTGCCGGTCGAACCAACGGGAACGCAACCCAGCGCCGCAGGCGGACCGTAGACCGGTGCATTGCCGCTCTTGATGCCGGCCGCGGTATCTTCGTTGTAGATACCGCCGACGGCGTTGTAGCCGCAAAGTGCCTGTGCTTCCGACGCGGAAAGCAGCGGGTTGTTACAGTTGATCTGGACATACGCGCCGCTGATTGCGCCGGTACCGAGGAAGAGGCCCGAAGGTGCGATCTGCGCCAGCGTGTGGTCATCCGTGAACATGAACGACGCATAGACGTCGAGTTCCTTGTTCACTTCGTAGTGCGAGAAGAAACCACCCGAATAGCGCGTGTCGGGACGCTGCAGATAGTTCAGGGCGCCGTAATTGAACTTATGGTCGTTAGGAGCAACGCCGCCCGGTGCATAGGGAACGAACGAGCCGCTGCCCGGATGCCCGGTGCCCTGGTTGAAGAAGTCATAAGCCGATGCACCGCCGCCGGCGCTCGGGATCGTGACCTTGGGTCCGCCGCCATGCGGTGTGACCTTGAACGAGTTCGCATAGTACGCCGCGGAGTCGTCCAGCGAGTAGTAACGCGCGTAGTTGCTCGAACCGGCGCAGGCGTGGGACGTGGTGCCGCCGATCGTACACGCGGAGAAATCGCGCGCGCCGGCGAGCACGGCTTCGGTGTTGTTGTAGGTGATGTAGGCGGTGACGTTGCCTTTGCCGTTCGCCGTGTTGGTGCCCATGATCAGGCTGCCATTGGTGTTGGCGCCGTCCCAAATGCCTTCCTTGGGCTCCTGGAAGCCCGCCGCGCTGACGAGGCCGCGATAATAGCCGTTCGTATTGTCGGCGTTGGCGATGGTGTACTGGCCGTCGAACTCGATGCCTTCGAAATCCTTGCGCATCACGAAGTTGACGACGCCGGCCAACGCGTCCGAACCGTACACGGCCGAGGCGCCGCCCGTCAGAACTTCAACGTGATCGACAAGCGCCGCAGGGATCGTATTCAGGTCGGCTGCCGGAGCTCTGGGGTCGCCAGGCATCAGGCGGGTATTGTTGACCAGAACCAGCGTGCGGACCGCGTTAAGACCGCGAAGGTCGACGGTGGCGGTGCCGGTTGCGGCGTTCGACACGCCGGCGGTCTGATCCGCGAACACGGAGGGCAGGTTGTTGAGGAGGGTTTCGACGCCCGTCGTACCCTCAAATTTCATTTCCTGCTGACCGACTGCGGTCACCGGGCTGGGGGCGTAAAGGCCCTGTTGCGGAATACGCGAACCCGTGACGACCACGGTTTCGGTCGATTGGTCCTGCGCAAAAGCAGGAACCGAAAGGCTCGCCGCCGCGACCGAAGCTGCTCCGAGGAGCAACGCGGAACGCAGGCTGCGCTTGTCGAGATTGGCTTGATACACTGGGTACCCCCTTGGTTCTGGTCGTAACGACGACTGCCGCCAACGGACGTCGCGTGCCGAGGAATTGGCAGCCGCCCCCGCGCGACGTAACGGTTCGCGCGGAAATGCCCGTTTGACCGCAAGCTAAAAGACTGTGCCTTGGCTGGTCAAAATGGAATTGCGGTAATGGGAACGTTCCGGGCTGGGTTGTGGCTTTTGTGCATCTGTTTTGTGACGGAAGGTCACGATTTTCCACGCGAATCCGCGACCGTTCTGCGATGCCGCCACAATGCAATAAGGAATCTGGGCCTTAGACGTGAGTCGCGCGCGCCGTTTGCGCTTTTTAAGAGGAGTGAGTCGACTCACGCGCTCGACCGACGCGGCGCAGCGCGGCTTTGTGCCAAGCGTTGGCCCCGATCCGGGCCAACAAATGTCGCCCAAACGATCAGCAGAGCATGACGTTGGCTCGATTGGCACCGGCGGGGGCCCACGCCAATCCGCCGGCGCTTGCGGGAGTCGCTTCCGCGGCGACTTTTGCGCGCCGGAAGAAGTTCGTCAGCGAGCCAGGGACCGAGTAATGAAAGCGATCCCGCCATGGAATCGCATTGCAACATGGCCGCCGGAGGTTTGGGCTAATATGGCCATAAGCGGTCTCCTCACCTGGATTTGTAATTTTCGATCGAACGCCATCCCCAAGTCGTATTTTTGCTGCCCTGGGGTGAATCGCTCCGTAAGGAGTCGACGGAAAGACCCGATCAGGGATAGCTGGGGTTATGTGGACGGGATTGATCGGCCATTCGGCCTGTCTGGAGCATCTGCCGCCGCGGGGCCATCCCGAAAGCGCGGACCGGCTTCGCGCCGTCACCGCGGCGCTCGATACGGAAGCTTTCGCGAGCCTGGTCCGCATCGAAGCGCCCCGCGCGGATGACGCCGCTCTTCTGCGCGCGCATGCCCGTCAGCATGTCGATGCGGTCAAGACGGTCTTCGCCGCGGAAGCATCGGCGCGCGGCTATTGCCAACTTGATCCTGATACCGTGATGTCTGCGGGCTCCCTGGAAGCCGCACTGCGCGCCTCCGGCGCCGTGATTGCAGCCGTCGATGAGATCCATGCCGGCCGCATCCGCAATGCGTTCTGTGCGGTTCGACCGCCGGGCCATCATGCCGAGCGCGCGCGGGCGATGGGCTTCTGCCTCTTCAACAACGTCGCGGTCGGTGCTCTGCATGCGCGCGCGGTCCACGGATACAGGCGCATCGCCATCGTCGATTTCGACGTCCATCACGGCAACGGCACGCAGGACATATTCTGGTCCGATACGGAGGCGTTCTATGCCTCATCGCATCAATCGCCGTTTTATCCGGGGACGGGCGATTCGTCCGAGTGCGGACTATTCGGCAATGTGCTGAACGTGCCGCTGCATGCGGGTTCGGGAAGCCGCCAATTCCGCGCGGCGTACGAAAGGCAGATATTGCCTGCGCTTCAGCATTTTGCACCGGATTTTATATTTCTTTCTGCAGGTTTTGACGCCCACCGCGACGATCCGCTCGCGGAACTCGATCTTGTGGAAAACGATTTCAGTTGGGTGACACATGCGGTGTGCGAAATCGCACGGGTCTGCTGTGGCGCACGCGTTGTCTCGGTCCTCGAAGGCGGGTATGACCTCGAGGCTCTGGCCCGGTCTGCCGCGGCCCATGTGCGTGCACTCATGGAGGCGTGAATCATGCCTGCGAAGCCGGTCCCGGCGTCCATTGAAGAAATGAATTTCGAATCCGCGCTCAGGGAGCTCGAATCGATTGTCGGTCGGCTTGAGCAGGGCGAGGTCGATCTCGAGGATTCGATTGCCCTCTATGAGCGCGGTCAGGCGCTTAAGGCTCACTGCGACAAAAAGCTGAAGGCTGCCGAAGGGCGGCTTGAGAAGATCGTTCAAGGGGCGAAAGGCGCCGAAGGCGTCGAACCGATGGATATCGGGTGAGCATAGATTTGCATCGCCTTGATTTGCCGACCGAAAGAGTTAACGCTGCCTGTCGGGGTGGCGACACATTCCGGATCGATACTCGGATCATTGTGGAGCAGTTGGGATGAATATTTCGAACACGACGCCGTTGTTGGACCAGGTCGAATACCCTGAGGATCTGCGCAAGCTGCCTCGGGGCGATCTGCGCCAGCTGGCCGATGAGCTTCGCCAGGAGCTTATCGATGTTGTCTCTGTCACCGGCGGACATCTTGGCGCCGGTCTCGGTGTCGTCGAGCTCACCGTCGCGCTGCATTACGTGTTCAAGACGCCCGAAGACAAGCTCATCTGGGACGTCGGCCATCAAGCTTACCCACACAAGATTCTGACCGGCCGGCGCTCGCGCATGCGCACGCTCCGGCAGGGCGGCGGTCTCTCCGGCTTCACCAAGCGCGCCGAGAGCGAATACGACCCGTTCGGTGCTGCGCATTCCTCGACATCGATCTCGGCCGGCCTTGGCTTCGCCGTCGCGCGCGATCTGAAAAAGGAAAAGAACAACGTCGTTTCGGTCATCGGCGACGGCGCAATGAGCGCGGGCATGGCTTACGAAGCGATGAACAATGCCGGCGCGATGGATGCGCGCCTGATCGTCGTCCTGAACGACAACGACATGTCGATCGCCCCGCCGGTCGGGGCGATGAGCGCCTATCTGGCGCGCCTGATTTCGAGCGGTCCTTATCGGGGCCTGCGCGAGATCGGCAAACAGGTGGCGAAATTCCTCCCGCATCAGCTCGAAGTCGCGGCGCGACGCGCCGAAGAATACGCGCGCGGCATCGCCATGGGCGGCACGCTGTTCGAGGAACTGGGCTTCTATTATGTGGGCCCGCTCGACGGCCACAATCTCGACCATCTCATTCCCGTGCTCGAGAACGTGCGCGACTCCAAGAACGGCCCCATTCTCGTCCATGTCGTGACCCAGAAGGGCAAAGGCTATCAGCCCGCGGAAGCTTCGGCCGACAAGTATCACGGCGTCGCGAAGTTCAATGTGCTGACGGGCGAGCAGAAGAAATCGCCGGCGAAGGCGCCCCAGTATCAGAAGGTGTTCGGCGAGGCCTTGATCGCGGAAGCCGAGCGCGACGAACGCATCGTCGGCATTACCGCTGCGATGCCGTCCGGCACCGGCATCGATCTTTTTGCCAAGCGTTTTCCGGAACGCTCTTTCGACGTCGGCATCGCCGAGCAGCACGCCGTGACGTTCGCGGCGGGCCTCGCGGCCGACGGCATGAAGCCGTTCGCGGCGATCTATTCGACGTTTCTCCAGCGGGCCTACGACCAGGTCGTGCACGACGTCGCGATCCAGTCCTTGCCCGTGCGCTTCGCGATGGACCGCGCGGGGCTCGTGGGCGCCGACGGACCGACGCATGCGGGCTCGTTCGATCTTGCCTATCTCGGCACGCTGCCGAACTTCGTGATCATGGCGGCGGCGGACGAAGCAGAGCTGACGCATATGGTGGCGACGGCGGCAGTGATCGACGACCGTCCATCCGCGATCCGCTATCCGCGCGGCGAAGGCACCGGCGTCGAGCGTCCGAAATTCGGTACGCCCCTCGAAATCGGCAAGGGCCGCATCGTGCGCGAAGGCAATTCGATTGCGATCCTCTCGCTCGGCACGCGGCTTCAGGAAGCGCTGCTGGCCGCCGAGAAGCTGTCCGCCTACGGACTGTCGGCGACGGTAGCCGACGCGCGCTTCGCAAAACCCGTCGATCAGGACCTCGTCAAACGTCTCGCACGCGAGCATGAAGTCCTGATCACCATCGAGGAAGGTTCGATCGGCGGTTTTGCCGCGCAGGTGACTCAGGTGCTCGCCTGGGAAGGCCTGCTCGACCGCGGGCTCAAACTTCGCCCGATGGTGCTGCCCGATCGTTTCATCGATCAGGACACGCCGGAAAAGATGTATGAAGCCGCGGGCCTCGATGCGAAAGCCATCGTCGCCGCGGCGCTTGGCGCGCTCGGACACGAAGCAGGCGCAGCCAGTGAGCGAGCGTGACGGGGACGGCCGGGCGCGGACTCAGGGCTGACGTTTTTCTCGTGGAACGGGGTTTTGCCGCATCGCGCGCGGAAGCGCAGGCGGCCATCGCGGCCGGCCAGGTGCGCGCGGACGGCGTTCCGGTCGCCAAGCCGGCCCAATTGCTCACCGAGACGATGCATGTCGATTATGCGCCGCCGCACACTTACGTGTCGCGCGGCGCGCTGAAACTCATCGCTGCGCTGGACGAATTCGGGATTTCGCCGGAGGGACTGGTGTGTCTCGACATCGGCGCATCGACCGGAGGGTTCACGGAAGTCCTCCTCGAACGCGGCGCGCAAAAGATCTTTGCCGTCGATGTGGGACACGGACAGCTGCGCGAGAAACTGGCGAAGGATCCGCGCGTCGTCGTCATGGAAGGCGTCAATGCGCGCGGGCTCACCGCGACGCAGCTTCCGCAGGCGCCGCAACTGATCGTGGCCGATGTGAGCTTCATCAGCCTGAAGCTGGCGCTGTCCTCGGCGCTGCTGCTGGCGAAACCGGGCGCGCGGCTCGTGGCGCTGGTCAAACCGCAGTTCGAAGTCGGACGCGCGCGCGTCGGCAAGGGCGGCATCGTCAAGGACGACGCGGATCGGCGGGCGGCGTGCGAGGACATCCAGACATGGCTGGTCCAGGAGCAGAAGTGGCTTGTTGAGGGCACCATGGAAAGCCCGGTCGCGGGCGGCGACGGCAACCGCGAATTTCTTCTCGCCGCGCGAAAGCCGTGACTGCGCTTTGCCGGCATTTCGGGACGTGCGGCGGCTGCACGTATCAGAATATGCCGGACGATGCCTATCGGGCGCTGAAGACGAAAAGCATTGTCGATGCGCTGGCGCGACACGGTTTTGCGGATGCCGATCTCGCGGAGATCGTGGAAGTGGCGCCCGGCACAAGGCGGCGTGCGTCTTTCAAAGCGCTGAAGCGGAACGGCGCCGTGCAGCTGGGCTTTCATGCCGCGTCTTCGCACGACATCGTCGATATGCAGGAATGCCGCCTGCTGACGCCGGAACTTTTCGCACTGGTCGCCGGGCTTCGCAGCATGATGACCGAACTGCTGGACGACGGCCAGAAGGCCGAGCTTTTCGTCACCGACACGCAGAACGGCGCCGACGTGGCAATCCGGTGGGCGCGCCCTGCGAGCCCCGCGTCTGCAACCGTCGCCGCGCGCTGGGCGCAAAGGCTGAGGCTCGCGCGATTGACCGCGAACGATGAATTGTTGGTCGAGCTTGCTCCGCCCTTCGTGAAAATCGGGAAGGCGCTCGTAACGCTGCCGCGCAATGCCTTCCTGCAGCCGACGCTGGAAGGCGAGGCGGTGCTGCAGGCCAAAGTCCTACAGGGCACGCAAAGCGCAAAGTCGGTCGCGGACCTCTTCGCCGGATCGGGTACGTTCGCACTGGTGCTGGCCGAAAAGGCTCGCGTGCACGCGGTTGAAGCTGACGGCGCAGCGCTGGATGCGCTCGCGACTGCCGCACGCACGACGGCGGGCCTTAAGCCGCTCGCGGTCGAGCGCCGCGACCTCTTCAAGCTGCCCCTCCAACCTCACGAGCTCGCCCGTTTCGACTCGGTTGTCCTCGATCCGCCGAGAGTGGGCGCCGCGGCGCAGGCCAAGGAACTCGCGCGATCCAAAATCCGCCGCATTGCGTACGTCTCCTGCAATCCCGAGAGTTTTGCGCGCGATGCGCGGATTCTGGTGAACGGTGGCTACAAAATGGGAACCGTAACGCCGGTGGACCAATTTCTTTGGTCGTCGCATAGTGAGCTGGTGGCAGCTTTCACGCGGGAGTGACATGCCAAGGACGGCCGAGCGTTTGACCTACACTGCGGCGCAGACCGCCCGTATCGCGTTTTACGGCGCCCATTACCTGGCCGCCCGTGTCATCGCCCGCGACGCCTTCACGGCCATCCAGGGCCTCAAGCACAAGATGCCGTCGGCGCGCGCGTTGCTGTCGGCTATGCAGGCGCTCTTTCGTGAAGACTGGGCGAATGTCGAGAGGGGCCTTTACCCGATGCCGGTGGACATCGCGCGCGATATTGCGCGCGCTACGGCCTCGCTGCGGTTCTGGGCGGATATCCCGAAAGTCACGCGGCGGCAGAAGGCGCGCAAGCACAGCGAAGCGGCCGACAAGGGCGAGGGGCTGCCACGTTATTATCGCCAGAATTTTCATTTCCAGACCGACGGCTATCTAAGCGAGCACTCCGCGAAGCTCTACGATTTCCAGGTCGAGGCCCTGTTCGCGGGCACCGCCGACGCCATGCGCCGGCGTGCCTATGTGCCAGTCGCGAAGTTTCTCGAAGACCGTGCGCCGGAGTCCACGACGCTGCTCGATATCGGCGCGGGGACCGGCGGCTTCCTGTCCTTTGTGAAGTCCGTCCAGCCGAAGCTCAAAACCATCGCGCTGGATCTTTCCGAGCCCTATCTCGAGCGCGCGCGCGGCCGCCTCTGGCGGCATGATAACTTCGAAATCGTCCGCGGCGCGGCCGAGTCCATTCCGCTCCCGGATGCAAGCGTTGATGCGGCAGTGAGCATCTATCTCTTCCACGAGTTGCCGCCCAAGATCCGGGCCGCCGCCGCCGGGGAGATCGCGCGCGTGCTGAAGGCCGGCGGCATCTTCGTTCTGGCCGATACGATCCAGTACGGGGATCTGCCGGAATTCGACGGCCTGATCGAGGCGTTCCCGCGGTTGCTGCATGAGCCGTACTATGCGGGCTATGCGAAGAGCGATCTGAAGGCGCTGTTCGAGCCTGCCGGACTCAAATGGCAAGCCGCCGATTTCGCCTACCTCACCAAAGTCTCGACCTTCATAAAACCGAAGGTACGGCGGCGCAGACATGATTGAACGCGGGCTCCGCGTTCTGGCGCTTCTGATCGCGTCCTCCTGGTTGGTAAGCGCAGCCCGTGCCGCCGAAAGCCCCTTTGCGCATTGGGCCGCCATCGTTGTCGCCGGCGATCACGAGGCCTCCGACGGCGGTTCGACGGAAGGCTTCGACAATGCGCGGCGCGATGTCGGCCGCGACCTCCTCAAGCTCGGTTTTTCACGGGTCAACATGGCGGAGTTCTCGACGCGGCCGCGCCAATACCGCAGTGAATCCTTGTCGCGCACGAGCCCGAATTCAATTCTCAAAGTCCTGATGAAGCTGAGCCGAAAGGCCGACGCCGGCTGCCTTATCTATTTCAGCTCGCATGGCGAGCCCGACGGCCTCGTCGTCGGCGATTACGTGGTGTCGCCGCATGCCCTTGCCGAAGTCGTCGATCACGCCTGCGGCACGCGCCCGACGGTGATCATCATCTCCGCCTGTTTCTCGGGTGCCATGCTGCCGCCGCTCAAAGGATCGAACCGGATGATCCTGACGGCGGCGCGCCGCGACCGGACCTCTTTCGGGTGCGGCCAGAGCGACCGTTATCCCTTTTTCGACCAATGCGTGCTGAAGACCTGGAACGGCGCGCAGAGCTTTACGGACCTGGCGCAAAAGGCGAGGGCATGCGTCGTCGCGCGCGAAAAGGCCGAGCACGTGTCGCCCCGTTCCGAGCCGCAGTTCTGGATCGGACCTCAGGCCTTGGCATCGCTTCCGCGCTGGCACTAAAGTTTTGCCTGCCACCGGCTGAAGGGGATCGGGCGTGCAGGGGATCATTCGTCTTTTGGTGTTGAGCACCGTCGCGGCGCTTTCGGCGTCGCAGGCTTGGGGCGCCGATGTTTTTTCGGATTGGGCTGCCATCATTGTCGCGGGCGACTGGCACGCCCATGACGGAAGCCCCAGCGAAGCCTTCGACAACGCGCGCCGCGATATCGCGCGCGATCTCGTGCAGCTCGGCTTTGCGCCCGACAATGTCCAGCAGTTCTCCGTCAGGCCGGACCGATATCCCGACACACATCCCTTGTCGTCGGATGCGCACTCGATTGCGACGTCGTTGTGGGACCTGTCGAACAAGACCAGCACGGGTTGCCTCGTCTATTTCACCTCGCACGGCACGCCGAGCGGCATCGTGATGGGCAGCGACACCTATGCGCCGTCATCGCTGTCGCAGATGCTCGACAACACCTGCAGCGGAAGACCCACGGTCGTCATCATGTCGGCGTGTTTCTCGGGCGTCTTTGTCTCGGCCCTGCAGGCGCCGAACCGGATGATCCTGACGGCAGCGCGACCCGACCGCACGTCCTTTGGCTGCGGCAGCAGCAACTACTACACCTTCTTCGATCAGTGCGTGCTCGAGACGCTGCCGGCATCGCCGGATTTCCCAACGCTCGGTCGCGGCGTGCAGGCCTGCGTGGCGGCGCGCGAGAAAAGGGAGCACATGACACCGCCGTCCGAGCCGCAATTGTGGATCGGTGCCCAGGCACAGACGTCGCTGCCGCGGTGGCGGTGACGCCGCGCGCTCAGTGATGCGCGCTCAGCGCCGGTATCACCAGGAGTCCGATCACGTCCGTCAGCCAGTGCGGCAGCATCGTCGCCCAGAGGTTCCGCCGCCAGAGATAGAGCAACGTCAGCACCAGCCCGCCCCAGGCCGCGGCGAGAGCGAGCGCGAGGCCGCCGCCGGGATAGTGCGCCAACGTGAAGAGCGCGAAGGTGAGAAAGGCCGCGAGCCACCGGTTGCCCGTCAATTCGACGATGCGCTCGAAACCGTAGCCGCGAAAGGCGGTCTCTTCGACGATTGCCGCGCGCGCGACGATGAAAAACCGGTACCAGAACGGCGCCGCGAACAAGGCGCCGATCTGCGGCTTCACCGCGAGGTGCAGGTAGCGATCCAACAGTGAAATGCCGACGTCACCGGCGACAATCAGAATTGCGGCTCCGATGCCGAGCGGGATGTCCGAAAGTCTCGGTGCGCGAAAACCGATGGAGGAAAACGGCCTGCGCTCGATAACGACGACGTAGACACATATGAGGAGAAAGAACGGTACCCAGAACGCTTCGGATCCCCAATAGGGACCGAGGCCGCTATGGGCAATCGTCCAGCCGCCCAAATGCGAAAACGGAAGACCGAGCGCGATAAGGAGCCCGATTAAAATGAGAAAGCGATTTTCCGGCCGTGACGGCGTCTGCATCTGCATGTGATCCCCTTCGCCCAGCAATACAGCTTGGGGACACTGAACCCAGTCGTCAATTCAGAGCTGAACTCGGTATGGCTGAAATGATGTCGAAGCGCGCGCGCTGCGCGGACGTTGCGCGTTTGTCGGCCTGCGAGTCCCGGACATCATCGTTGCGAAAGCGAAGCGCTACTTCTGAAACCCACCCACTTGAGCGCGATGTCTTAGCGCGTGATCGGCGAGGACGCAGGCCATCATCGCCTCTCCGACAGGGACGGCGCGGATGCCGACGCAGGGGTCGTGACGGCCCTTGGTGACGATTTCGGTTTCGCCGCCTTCAATGTCGATCGTTCGCCGCGGTGTAAGGATCGAAGACGTGGGCTTAACTGCGAAGCGGGCGATGATGGGCTGGCCCGTAGAGATGCCGCCCAGAATGCCGCCGGCGTGATTGGAAAGGAACTTCGGCTTCCTGCCGCGACCCTTGCGCATCTCGTCGGCATTCTCTTCGCCGGAGAGAACGACGCTCGCGAAGCCATCCCCGATCTCAACGCCTTTGACGGCATTGATGCTCATGAGGGCCGAAGCGAGATCGGCGTCAAGCTTCGCGTAGATCGGTGCGCCGAGGCCTGCAGGAATCCCTTCAGCCACCACCTCGATCAGCGCGCCGCAGGAAGAACCCTTCTTGCGCAGGCCCTCCAGATATTCCGTCCACGCACCGACAGCTTTCGGATCAGGGCAGAAGAAGGGGTTCTGCGTGATTTCGTCCCAACTCCAGCGCTTGCGCTCAATCGTCTGAGATCCCATCGCGACGAGCGCGCCGCGCACCGACACGTTTCCGAACAGCTGTTCGAGGACCTTGCGGGCTATCGCACCTGCCGCCACACGCGCTGCGGTTTCGCGCGCCGACTGTCGTCCGCCGCCCTTGTAATCCCGCACGCCGTATTTGGCCCAATAGGTATAGTCAGCGTGGCCAGGACGAAACTTATCGCGGATGTCGTTATAGTCCTTCGAACGCGCATCCACGTTCTCGATCAGAAGCGCAATCGGCGTACCCGTCGTGACTTGCACATCCATTCGCTCGTCCTGGAACACGCCGGAGAGAATGCGCACGCGATCGGGCTCTTTCCGCTGGCTGACGAATTTGGATTGGCCGGGACGGCGACGATCGAGATCGGTCTGGATGTCGGCTTCGATCAGCGGAATGCCGGGCGGGCAGCCGTCGACGACGCAGCCGAGCGCCGGACCATGACTCTCGCCAAAAGTCGTCACGCGGAAGAGGTGACCGAAGCTGTTATGAGACATGAGGTTCGCCGAAAAACACTTCGCTCCCGCGTGACAATCTTAGGATGCCCGCATTCGAGGATTGATACTCCGTCGTTGCCGCATCGTGCGAGAGAGCCAGCATGTGCGCGCGGATCATGCGAATGGACCCGGCGTGCCCCACGAGAACGGAATCCCGCGAAAGCGTCCGGAGAAATTCTCCGACCCGGACAAAGAGCATGGCGAGGCTCTCGCCGCCGGGGTGGTGATGATTCCACCTGTCCTTTACCCACTCCGGATTCTCGCGAAGCTCGCGATGAATATCCGACCATTTGCGCCAGGTGTTGTCGCCGACATCGAGCTCCATGAGACGGCGATCGGCGATGTAGCCTAGAGCGGGCAAACCTGCGGCTTCGCGCGCGATTTCCATCGTCGTGGCGGTGCGATGCAAAGGACTCGTATAAAAGGCGAGGTCCCCGGGTCGCTTCGTCAGCTCTTTCAGCCGCACACCGTTTTCGCGAGCCTGCTCACGTCCCAATTCCGTCAGTGGGGAATCGTTCTGGCCCGCAATGACGCCCAGGAGCGTATGTTCGCACTGTCCGTGACGCAGCACGTAAAGCGTCAGGTCACGGAAATCAGGCATCGGACTTATTGACCGCGATGTCTGGCGCGTCTTCCGCCTTCATGCCGACAATGTGGTAGCCCGAGTCGACATGCAGATTTTCGCCCGTCACCGCGCGGCCAAGATCGGACAGCAGGAACAGCGCACTGTCGCCCACTTCGCCCGTCGTCACGCAGCGCCGCAGCGGCGAATTGTATTCGTTCCATTTCAGGATGTAGCGGAAATCGCCGACGCCCGACGCCGCCAGCGTTTTGATCGGACCGGCCGAGATCGCGTTGACGCGGATACCCTTCTTGCCGAGATCTTCGGCCAGATAGCGCACGCTCGCCTCGAGCGCCGCCTTGGCAACGCCCATGACGTTGTAATGCGGCATCACCTTCTCGGCGCCGTAATAGGACAGCGTCAGCATGCTGCCGCCGTTGGGCATCATCTTCTCGGCGCGCTGGGCGACCGCCGTGAACGAGTAGCAGGAGATGTTCATGGTCATCGCGAAGTTCTCCGCGGTCGTGTCCACGTAGCGGCCTTTGAGCTGCTCGCGGTCGGAGAAGGCGATGGCATGCACGACGAAGTCGAGGCTGTCCCACTTTTGCTGGAGCGCCGAGAAGGCCGCATCGAGCGAGCCTTGCTGGCCCACATCGCAGTCGATCAGCGCCGCCGGGTTGAGCGGCTGGACGAGGGGGGTGACGCGCTTCTTGAAGCTGTCGCCCTGATAGGTGAAGGCCAGCTCGGCGCCGGCTTCGTGCAGGGCCGTGGCGATACCCCACGCGATCGAGCGGTCATTGGCGACGCCCATGATGAGGCCGCGCTTGCCTTTCATGAGGCCGCTTTTCGACATGGAGTGCTCCCGGAGCGCGAAGGAAATTGCCCTTCCGGCTACGGTGCTTTGGTTGGGAAATCAAGGACTCAGATAACGAGGGTGTGAGCCTGCCAGGCTGACGCCGCCGTCAGATTGGCCCCTATTTCAATTTCGACCTGGGGTCGTAGTCGGTCTTCCACTGGGCAAGGAAGTCCTTGAGCGCCTGGTCCGGCTTGTCGGGCAGCGTAACGATCAGCTTGACGTATAGGTCGCCGGGCGCCTCGTTGCCGCGTCCTGCAACGCCCTTGCCTTTGAGCCTGAGCGTGGACCCGCTGTTGGAGTTGGGAGGCACAGTAAGAGCCACGTGCCCGGTGAGGGTCGGCACGGTTACCTTACCGCCCTGGACCGCCTCCTTGAGCGTGATCGGCAGATCGAGCCGCAAGTCATTGCCATCACGGGTGAAATAGGGGTGCGGCGCGACCGAAACGGTCAGCAAGATATCCCCTGCGGGGCCGCCATTGGCGCCGGGAGCGCCCTGGCCCTTCAGCCGGATCTGCTGGCCGTCTTTCAGACCGGCGGGGATGCGCACATCGAGATCGCGGCCGTCGGGAAGCGTGACCCGCCGCGGAGCCCCGAGAGCCGCTTCACTGAAGCTGACCGTAATGGCGAGATCAAAGTCCTCGCCCTTGCGGGCTTGGTTCCGCCTGCGGCCGCCGCCGCCGAAGAGGTCAGCGAAGAGATCCTCCGCGCGGAAGCCTTCCGTCGTATCGCCGTTCTGATTGTTCCAGGTGAAATGGAAGTCTCGGCTGCCCCCGGCGCCGCCGTGACCGAACGGGCCGCCGCCATGGAAGCCTTGCGCCTCGTAGCGGGGATTGCCGTTGGCGTCGATTTCGCCCCGGTCGAACTTCGCCCGCTTCTCCTTGTCGCCGAGAATGTCGTAGGCCGCGCTGATCTCCTGGAACTTCTTCTGCGCGTCCTTGTCCCCGCCCTTGGTGTCGGGATGATATTTCTTCGCCAGCTGGCGGAACGCTTTTTTGATCTCGGCTTCGCTCGCGGATTTCGCCACGCCGAGTACGGAATAAGGATCTCGCATAATCTCTCCTGCCCGCGTCTCGTCCCGAGTCGCAGGAACGGTCCCCAATATAGGAAGGGGAACGCGCGAGCGCTAATGGCGACTGCGTCTCAGGGTCAGGATCGGGCGTGGCGGCGGCCGGCGAAAAAGTGCTAAGCGGCTTTCATGAGCGAAATCGGCGGACCACTCGATGACGGAGGGATCACCCCTAAGGACGATCCGATGGCGCTCTTCGCCCAATGGATGGAAGAGGCCTCCAAGTCCGAGCCCAACGAAGCAAATGCGATGTCGGTGGCGAGCGTCGACGATCAGGGCCATCCCAATGTGAGGATGGTGCTCCTGAAGGAAGCGACGGCGCGGGGCTTCGTGTTCTACACGAATTTCGAGAGCGCCAAGGGCCGCGAGCTCCGCGCGCATCCCCATGCGGCCCTCTGTTTCCATTGGAAGACCGTGCGCAAGCAGGTGCGCGTGCGTGGGCCCGTGGCGCCCGTCAGCGACGCCGAGGCCGACGCCTATTTCGCGACCCGCGCGAAGGACAGCCAGATCGGCGCCTGGGCTTCGCCGCAATCGCGGCCCATGGAAGGCCGTTTCGTCTTCGAGCGGGAGATTGCCAAATACGCTGTCAAATACGCGCTCGCGAGCGTACCGCGGCCGCCCTACTGGTCGGGCTTCCGCGTGATGCCCCTCGAGATCGAGTTCTGGCGCGACCGGCCGTTCCGTCTGCACGACCGGCTTGTCTATCGCCGCACAGGCCCCGAAGCGCCGTGGCAGACGGAGAGGCTATTTCCGTGACCGATGCCACCTTCCATCAGGCGAGCGAGCCGGGGAGCTGGATGCGCCGCGCTGCCTGGGCCGCCGTCGGTGTCGCGGGGATCCTCATCTTGCTGAAAGCCGTCGCGTTCATCATCACCGGGTCGGTCGCGATGATGGCCTCGCTTGCCGATTCCGGCCTCGACCTCATCGGCTCGACGATCAATCTCGTGGCCGTGAGCCACGCGCTGACGCCGGCCGATCGGGAGCACCGCTTCGGGCACGGCAAAGCCGAACCGTTGGCGGGTCTCGCGCAGGGCTCCTTCATCGCAGGTTCGGCAATGTTTCTGGTGATCGAATCCGTGCAGCGGCTGATCACGCCGCAGCCGGTCGTGCACGGCGTCGTGGGGCTCGCGGTGATGGGGTTTTCGATCGTGGCGGTTACGCTGCTGGTGATCTTTCAGCGCATCACCGTCGCACGCACGGGCTCGCCCGCGATCGGCGCGGACTCGATCCATTATCTGGGCGATCTCGCGACGAATCTCGGCGTCGTGGTCGGCATCGTGCTGTCGACGGAATTCGGCCTCTGGCTCGCCGATCCGATCGTGGGTCTCGTCATCGCCGGCATTCTCGCGGTGAGCTCGCTGCACGTATTGCGGCAGAGCTATGACCAATTGATGGATCGCGAACTTCCCGACGAAGAAAGAGCCCGCATCAAGAAGATCGTCATGGAGCACGAAGACGTGCGCAGCCTGCACGATTTGCGGACTCGCGCCGCGGGAATCTCGACCTTCATCCAGATGCATATTGAGCTTGATCCGGCGTTGAGTCTTACACGCGCGCATGAAGTGAGTGACGAGGTCGAAGCCGATCTGCGGGCGGCCTATCCGAATGCCGAAGTGATGATCCATCAGGACCCGGCTGGGCTCGAAACGCCGCCGGAGCTGGCGCGGTCGTAGTCGGGCGAGTAGTGAGCAGCGAATGACGAATGCATCCGGTGGCGCGATGCTCCGGCTTTCCACTCTCCACCCACCACTGACTAGGCCGACGGCCTCGATCTGGGCTATGGTCTGGAGATGGCTGACACCAGAACGCACCCGCCGATCGAAGAACGACGCACGCTGATCCTGACCGGCGCGAGCCGCGGGATCGGGCATGCGACCGTCAAGCGTTTCTCGAGCGCGGGTTGGCGCGTCATTACATGTTCGCGTCATGCTTTCCCCGAGAACTGTCCCTGGGCCGCGGGGCCGGAGGATCACATCCAGGTCGATCTCGCCGATCCCGAAGATACGCTGAGGGCCGTTGCCGACATGCGTGAGCGGCTGGGCGACGGAAAGCTCCATGCCCTCGTCAACAATGCCGGCATCTCGCCCAAAGGGGCGAAGGGCGAACGGCTGGATACGCTGTCGACCGATATGAATCTCTGGCGGCAGGTTTTCGAGGTGAACGTCTTCGCCACGATCTGGCTTGCGCGCGGGCTCGTCGAAGAACTTGCCGCGGCCAAAGGCGCGATCGTCAACGTGACGTCCATCGCCGGCAGCCGGGTGCATCCCTTTGCAGGCACCGCCTATGCGACATCAAAGGCGGCGCTGGCGGCCCTGACGCGCGAAATGGCGGCGGATTTCGGTCCCCTGGGAGTACGCGTCAATGCCATCGCGCCTGGCGAGATCGATACTTCGATCCTCTCGCCGGGGA
This sequence comes from Rhizomicrobium sp., assembly GCA_035524575.1. GTDB lineage: Bacteria > Pseudomonadota > Alphaproteobacteria > Micropepsales > Micropepsaceae > Rhizomicrobium. The sequence continues at coordinate 3,777 of DATKON010000055.1, read as the reverse complement.
CAGACAAGATCGTCCAGACCATTCCGCTGCGACGGCTCGGGTTGCCAGAGGAAGTTGCCAAAGCCATATATTATCTGTGTACGGAGCAATCGAGCTACGTCACCGGAGCCGAGCTCCACATCAACGGCGGCCAGCACGTGTGATGCAGGGGGCTCGGGGGAAATTCCTGCAATGGGCCTTGGGCCTTGCGCTTCTTGCTGCTGCTTCGCCCGGTGAAGCTGTCGATCACGCCCGTGCAAGCAAAGGCCTCTACGTCACGCTCGCCGTCGATCTCGATTCCTACTGGCAGAACTATAGCCGCGATCTCGGCGATAAAGTGAACGCGGCGCTCAAGATGCGCGGCGTCGACAATACCGTACAGGTCACGCCGCGGCTCATTTCGATCTGTCTTTCGAATGCGAGCCGGCACGATCGGGCTCAGCGCATCGTCATCGCGACCCTCAAGCCGGAGGCGAAGCATGGCAATTTCTACCTGATCCCGTTCGGCGCCACCTGCTTCGAGATATCGCTCGGCAAGGCGGAGCGTCAGAGCGTCGGCACGGGAAATCTCGCGCAGGTCTTCCGAAACGAGCGTCAGCTTCTCGAGCAGAATGGCATCGACTCCTCGACGCTGGAGTTCCTGCCCGACGGAAATATCGGCATCGCGCTCCAGGGCTATACCGACAGAAAGGACGTGCAGAAGCTGTTCGTGCCGGAGCTCAGGATCGTCGAGACCCGGCCCTTGATCTCCCGCTGATCCTTACTCGTCGACGTAGCGCTCGGTGACGGCACCGTCGAGAAATCGCACCTTCGCTTGCGCGAGGACCCCCGGCGGCATCAGCCGCGCGTTCACCCCCATGCGGTCATGCCTTTTGTCGACCGGCGCCCAATGCGTGACACAGCCGCATGCCGTGCAGCGGTAGAATTCGATAGCGCGGTCGTCCCACATATAGATGTCCGTCGCACCGCCGTTGAGCGTGACGGCTTTGGGCGAATAATAGGCCCACAGGATGCCGTACCGCCGGCAGATCGAGCAGTTGCAATCTGTGACCTCCGTCGGTGGGATTTCGATGGCGAGCCCTACCTGGCCGCAATGGCAGGACAATTCGATCACGGTGGACCTCGCTCAAATTGTTACATGCTTGCGCCGTCGACCAGCTTGACCTTTGCCGCAGCGAGCACGTCCGGTGCCATCAGCCGTGCGTTCACGCCCATGCGGTCGTACGTCTTGTCGACCGGCACCCAATGGGTGACGCAACCGCAAATCTTGCAGCGATGCAGTTCGAGCATGCGGTCGCCCCACATATAGATGTCGGTCGCGCCGCCGTTCAGCTTGACGAGCTTCGGCGAATAATAGGCCCATAGCGTACCGTTGCGCCGGCAGATCGAGCAGTTGCAGCTCGAGACTTCCGTCGGCGCCGCCTCAACCTCGATCTCGAGCCGCACGGCGCCGCAATGGCAGGAAGAATCAATCAACGAAGCCTCTCGTCAGAATGCTTCCGCGACAGCCTAGCAAGTTTTGCTATGCCCGGCGCGAAAACCAGATCATTGCGATGGCAGCAGCTGTCAGTGCGAGGCCGTACCAGGTGAATGCCATGTTGTAGTCCATGACAGTATTTGCTGGCCATGGCAGCCAGCCGGTTCCTTGTCCGATCCAGTGCAGGCCGTAGACAAAGAGAAGAATGCCGACGGTCAGAAATGCCGTTCGCATGATGCCCTCCGCGGCCCATGGCATCCGCGTTACATGCATGTCGGTCATTCCGTGCATTTCCCTTGCTGGAACAAACCGTGGACAATATGTTTTGGGCGTTAGACGATGGGAAAGATACATGGCCACCGGTTCCTGTTCCTGCGGCGCCGTGAAATACGATCTCGTATCCGCGCCGATGTTCGTGCATTGCTGCCATTGCCTCGATTGTCAGAAGCAGACAGGCGGGGCGTTCGCCATCAATGCGCTGATCGAAGCCGATCGCGTGCATGTCCTCGAAGGCGAGCCCGAAGAGATTTCCATGCCGACCGAAAGCGGCAAGCCACACCTCATCGCACGGTGTCCGAACTGCAAGGTGGCGCTGTGGAGCATCTATGGCGGTCGTCGCCAGATACGCTTCATCCGTGTCTCCACGCTCGATGCACCGCATGCAATCGTACCGGACGTGCATATCTTCACGCGCTCGAAAGTGCCGTGGGTCGGGTTGCCGGCCGATGCGCGCGCGTTCGACGTCTACTACGACGTCAAAAAGGAGTGGCCGTCGGAGAGTCTCGCGCGGCGTCAGGCGGCGCTGGCGAAACCGTAAGCTTCCGAATCCCGGGCCCGGCGACTACACTCTCAGGCGATCAGCACATGGGGCTCGGGGGAAACAATGCGCCGCTCATTCAACTTCTTTTTTGGCAATTTCGCTGTTGCCGCGTTTCTGCTCGCAGTCGTGCCGGCGACGTCGGCTGCGCCACAATCCGCAACCGCCTTCCTTGAGGGGATTTACGCGCATTACAAGGGCAGCGACCAGACGACGGGGAAGGGAATCTTTCTCGACAAGCCGTCCGACATCCGGCGCTATTTCAGCGACGACCTCGCCGACCTGATCATTGCTGATGACGAAGCCGCAAACAAACGCGGCGACGTGCCCGAACTCGACGGCGATCCGTTCGTCGATGCGCAGGACTGGACGATCACAGACATCGTCATCCGCATCGATTCAGAAACTGCATCGACCGCCAGGGCCACGGTCACCTTCAAGAACTTCAAGGAACCGCACGCCGTCCATCTCGATCTCGTGAAAACGCCGAAAGGCTGGCGCATCTCCGACATCGCGTGGAAGGAGGGAACCTTGCGCGGGCTTTACAAGAAGAAGTGAGCGGCGCGCCGGCTTAGTCGCGCTTCCTCTTCTTCCGTCCCATCCCCAATTGTTCACGCCAGATCTTGGCGGGGACTTCTTCGGCGTGGCCGGGTTCGAGATGGCCCAGATGAAAGGGGCCGAACTGGATGCGGATGAGGCGCGCGACCTTGACGCCGAGATGCTCCATCAGCCGCTTCACTTCGCGGTTCTTGCCTTCCTTCAACGTCACCTGCGCCCAGCAATACATGCCCTTCACCCGTTCGAGATCGGCGATGACGGGCCCGTATTTCACGCCGTCGATGACGGTGCCTTCCGCGAGCTTGTCGAGCTCGTCCTGGCTCACCTTGCCGAACAGCCGCACGCGATATTTTCGGTTCCATCCCGCGGCCGGAAGCTCGAGCCTGCGCGCCAGCGAGCCGTCATTGGTGAGAAGCAGCAGTCCTTCGGAATTCACGTCGAGACGGCCGACGGAGACGACGCGCGGCAGCGAGGCGGGCAGCTTTTGAAAAACCGTCGGGCGACCTTCCGGGTCCTTGTGCGTGGTGACGAGGCCGGACGGCTTGTGATAGCGCCACAGCCGCGTGCTCTCCGGCTCCGCGAGGGGCTTGCCGTCCACCGAGACGATCTGGTCGGCGCCGACGCGGATCGCCGGCGTTTTGATCACTTCGCCATCGAGCATGACGCGGCCGTCTGCGATCAGCTTCTCCGCGTCGCGGCGCGAGCAGATGCCGGCGCGGGCGATGACCTTGGCGATGCGGTCGCCGGCTTCGGATTTTTCGTCGGCCAAAACGGACTCTTCGTTCTTTTGCGAGGGACGGGGTACTGTGTGGCGATGGCTCTGGCAAGCAGATGATGACCGACGACGAGTTCATGGTCCTCGCGATGGAGGAAGCCGCCGCCGCCGGCGCGCGGGGCGAAGTTCCCGTGGGAGCCGTATTGGTCGCGGCGGACGGCCGCATCCTCG
>DATKON010000054.1:0-10040 GCA_035524575.1 Rhizomicrobium sp. | reverse complement strand
GCGGAGCGAGTTTGCCCGCGAAGGATTCGATGTCGGAACGCTCCCCTGAGCGCAAATGCGCCGTCTGCGGCAAGCCGCAGGCCGAGAAGTTCAAGCCGTTCTGTTCGAAGCGCTGCGCCGACGTGGACCTGTCGCGCTGGCTGAAAGGCGTCTATTCGGTGCCCGCCGAAGAAGCGCCGGACGATCTGCCGGACGAGGAGGAGTAAATGACGGGTCTAGCGCGCAAGACAGTCATCTTGTTGCTGTGTGGTGGCGCGCTCGTTCTGGGCGGAGCCACGCTGTCGATCTTTGGCCACTCGAACACTGCCAAGGCGACCGCCAGCACCGCCATCGTCATCGGAATAATTGTGGTCAGGCTCGCCGGGCCGAAATCGCGATGGCTCGGTACGGCGCACAGCGGCGTGCGGCAGCGGACGAAATGGAATTGGATCGACTGGTCGGAAGCCGCCGCTTATGTCGCTGCCGCATTGGCCTTCATCGCGACCATGATCGCGGCTGCGAACAATATCTTCGATGATCGACTGACCTATACGCTCTTGGCGACAGTCGGCGTCGCGACCGCATTCTATTTTTGCCGGCGCGTGTTCAGACCGCTTTAAGCGGCCGCGCTCTTCGAATGTTCGGCCAGAATCTTGTCGATGGTCGTTTTGGCCGCTGCGGCTGCCCGTTTCATGGCTTCGAGCATGGCCGGCACGCGCTGGGCTTCGTGCTCGAAGGAGAGGTGCTCCCGGCCCTGTCACGGCCACGGTCGCACGCGCACGACGGACAGCGTCGCCTATGAAGTTCTGCGCCGCATCGAACGCGAAGCGGCGGCCGCGCCCGGCAAGCCGATCCTCGTGCGCGCGGCGCCGGAAGTGGTGAAATGGCTCGAGGCGCATGACGAGGAAGTGCGTCCGGGTCTCGCGCGGCGAGGGGCCGCCCGCGTGCAGTTCGAAGCGCGGAGCGAGTTTGCCCGCGAAGGATTCGATGTCGGAACGCTCCCCTGAGCGCAAATGCGCCGTCTGCGGCAAGCCGCAGGCCGAGAAGTTCAAGCCGTTCTGTTCGAAGCGCTGCGCCGACGTGGATCTGTCGCGCTGGCTCAAGGGGAATTACGCGATCCCGGCGGAGGAGCCTCCGGAAATCGGCGGGACGGAAGAGGACGACGAGGCTTAAGCGGCGACGGCGTTGTTCGCAGCGAGAAGACCGTCGATTTCGCGACGCGCAACTGCGAACGTCTCGCGCATCTCCTGCAGCATCGTGCAGGCCTGCGCCGACGACATCCCGATTTCGTGTTCGAGCTCGGTCGCGAGCTGCTGCAGACGCAGCGCGCCGAACGTGCCCGAGATGCCTTTGAGATCGTGCGCCTGTTCCTTGACCGTCGTCCAATCGCAGCGGCGCGCGGCGGCGTCGAGCTGGCTGAGGCAGGCGGTGGCGGAATCGTAGAACGAGGTCGCCAGGACCAGCACGTTCGTCATCGGCAGAACCTGGATGAGCTCGTCGACCGGTGCCGTTTCGAAGTCCGGCGCAATCTCTTCGTATTGCATGTCTGTCCCTCCCCACTTCTTAAGGACAGACTACGCGCGCGAGGTTAAGGGCCTGTTTCCTTTTACTTCGAAGGTGTGACCATGGGGGTTGGAGAGGCCGCAAAAGCGCCCGCAGCCCCCGGAAACTCGACCGGGCTCTCATAGCCGTCGGCCGAGACCGAGGAGACGCCGAAAAACCAGTCGTCGATATTGGTGTTCTTCAGCACCAAGGAGGTCGCGTCCCCCGCCGACCGGCTGTTGGCCCAGAAGGGGGCCGTCGTGTCCCGCCACCACACCTTATAGCGCGCGGCGCCCGGCACCGGCTGCCAGCTCACCTTGGTATCCTGCGTGACGGCGCCTTCGATCTTCACCCCCTGCGGCGGGGCGGGCGCCAGGGCGAGGGCCGCAAGCGCCACCGCGTTCAGGCGGGTCACCTGTGCCAGATAGGGATAGTCGATGGCCTCCGGCAGGTCGCCGTACTGGATGCCGTTCTGGAGGCGCACGTCCTGGTGCTCGCGGGTGTAGTTCTCGATCGCTTCGGTGAAACGCACCGCAGGATAGCCGGCCGCCAGCATCGGTACCTGGTCGCCGCCGCGGCTGAAGCGGTCCGTGCGGTAGACCATGCGGACGCTGAAGCCGGTCAGATGGCGATCGGCGAGGCCGCTGATGAAGCGGGCGAGATTGCGCGAGGGGCTGTCGACTTCGCCGCCATTATAGCGCCGGCGCGAGGCTTCCTCCGGCGTCTCGGTCGATTTCGTTCCTTCAGAGAAGACGCGGACATGCGTCGCATCCGTTACGCCGTTGTTGCCATTGGTGTTGCCGACGATGTCGTTGTTGAGGTCGGCCTCGACCTGCCACTGATGGTCCTTCGCATATTGCGCGAGAAGCTTGCCGCCATAGAGGCCCTGTTCCTCGCCCGAAAGCACCGCATACACGATCGTCGCGGGGAATTTGTATTTCGACAGCACGCGCGCGGCTTCGATCACCGCCGCAGTCCCTGAACCGTCGTCATCCGCGCCGGGCGCGTCGCTTGTCGCATTCATCGGATCGGTCACGCGCGAGTCGATATGGGCCGAGATGATGACAACGCGGGTGGGATCGCTTTGTCCCTTCTGGATCGCCAGCACGTCGACCAGCTGGACAGGCTTCGGGATGCGCTCACCCTGAACGGTCTGTTCCGGCGTCTCGACATCGAGGCAGGGACCGCAATGCCGGCTGATCTCGGCGAAGCGGCTTGCCGCCCAACGCCTCGCAGCGCCAATCCCGCGCGTCCTCGATTGCGTATCGGAGAGCGTGTGCCGCGTGCCGAACCCGACGAGATGCGTGATCGTCGACTTCAATTCGGCGGGGCTGACGGCGCCGGCGATCTCCTGCAACAGCGGGTGCGGCGCCGCGTCCTCCGCAGCCTGCGTGCTCGATATCAGGCAGAGGCCCGCAAGAGCGAAGCCGGCGGCGGCAGCGATACGCATGAAAACCCCTCGCGCGGTGAGGAGGCGAGATTGGCCTTGCCGGGCCCGGCGCGCAAGCGCCCCTACCGTTGCAGGACCCCGATCGTCTGGTTCGAGAAGCTGAGGCGCTCGCCGATGACCTTGACCACATAGGTTAAGAGCGCCTGGATCAGCGCCGGATTGTCCCGCTTGAGGTGGTCGTAGGCGTCGAGGCCGAGCGCGTAGAGCACGCTTGGCGTTTCGGCGACGATATGGGCGCTGCGGGGGCGCTGGGTCAGAAGCCCGATCTCGCCGATGATCGTGCGCGGTCCCAGGCTGCGGACGCGCAAGGCATTGCCTTCGCCGGTTTCGACAATGATGCCGACGCGTCCGTCGAAGATGAAATGCATGGCGTCGGACGCATCGCCTTGCCGCGCAATGATGTCGCCCTCGGCAACTTCGATCCGTTTGCAAAGCCCTGCAAGCGCCGCTCCATGTTCGCGGTCGTCAAGCACCTCGGAAAGCCATTCGACAAGCGTCTCGTGGCGATCGTCGCTGTGGCGGTGGGCCTCGATGATGACGTTTTCGCATTTCTCGAGGGCGTGATCGAGGTCGCGCTCGACGACTACGTCGTCCGCCAGAAAGCCGGTGATGCGGAAAGCGATCTCGAGCTCTCGGGACAGGTTGACGAAGACAAGCCGCGTCCCTGCCTTCGCGGCGAGACGTTTGATCTGCGTAAAGCTGTGAACGGCAGACGAGTCGATGCCGGTCACAAGGCGAAAATCGAACACCAGGAAGCGACAGAAATCGGCGGTCGCCAGAAGTCCCTTCACATGCTGATAGAGCCCGCTTGCCGAGCCGAAGAACAGATAGCTCTGCAGGCTAAAGCCCATGAGCTCGTGGCCGTGCGCCGAGAGAAGCGCAAGCTCGTCCGCGCTCCGGTCGAGCGAGGAGCGGTAGCGCGCACTGTCAAAGCCGAACTTGACCGCATTCACGCGGCTTGCGCTCAGCGCAAAAGTCCCGCAGCCGATGACGACGCCGAAGACAACGCCGGCGATGAAGCCCCACACGACGATGACGATCGCAATGGCGAGCAGCGAAGTATATTCGACGACCGAAAGCTGGCGGATCGACTCGATCATCCAGCGATAGACGAGTCCAATGCCGAGGAAGAGGAGGAGGCCGCCAAGGGCGAATTTCGGCACGAAGCCGAGATAGCCGGGGCTTACCACAAGCATGAGACCGGCAATGATCGCGACGGTGATGCCGGCGAGGCGTCCAGTAGCGCCCGCGGAATATCCGAGCGCAGTCCTGCTGACCGACGCGGAGCCGACATAACCGCCGAGTGCCGCCGACAGAAGATTGGCGATGCCCATCGCATTGAGCTCGCGGTTGAGGTTCGCTTCGTGATGCGTCGCCAGCTCGATGCCTGTCGTGCTCAGAAGGGTGCTGATCGTCGTGACAAAAATGACGGCGAGAAGATCGCCCGAAAGCGGCGGCAGCGTCTGCCAGGGAAAATGCGCGAGCGATTCGGAATTCCACGGCAGCGAAAACGACACCGCCGCGCCGAGGTGAAACAGCCACCCGTGATCCTGCGCTGTCCGCACCGGGACGTGCGCCAGGCCGAGCGCCAGATAGAAGAGCCCGACCGCTGCGGTGATCACCGTCGGCATCACGAAGGCGCTCTGGGACCGGCGGTGCCCCAAAAGCAGCGCTGCCGCGACGGCCGCACCCGCCAGGAGCTTGGCGATGTCCATGGGATTGAAAAATGCGTCGATGTTTGCGAGGGCGGGATCGCGACCGGTGATGACCTGCGCCGCGCCCGTCATGATCAACCAGCCTGTGGCGCCCAGAAATCCACCTATCACGGGATAGGGGATGAAACGCACCGCTCGGCCCGCGCGCGTGAGGCCCAGCAAGCACAGAAACAAGCCGGCGGCGGCGGTGCCGAGCGAAATGACGATCAACGTCGGTGCGAGGAGGTTCGAACCGCCATGGGCGGAGAGCCGCGACGCGAGCGACACTGACAGCACTGCAGTCACGGCGGTCGTTGCCGAGCCGGGGCCGGCGACCGTGAACGGAATCGAACTCCACAGCGCGACGACCAGCGCGCTGACAGCCGTGGACAGAAATGTCGCCGTGATGCCGTAGGAGAGCCAAGGCGCAAGCGGACCCGAGAAAATCAGCGCCGCATAGGAAAGACCGACGAGCAGCGCGAGCACGCCGCAGATGACACCGGCCAAGACATCAGCCAGGCGCTTGGCGTGGATGGCGTCGACAGCCCAGGCGTTGAGACCGTCCGCATCAACCTTCGTCCGTCCGTTGCCCAATATGCCCCACTCCCGGCGATGGCGGACGCACGACGCCCCTTCCAGCATTTCGCTCGCTGATTGGCGCGGGCAAGTCAATGGATTGCCGCGACTCATTTGTGATTTCGCGGCCGTTTCCTCCGCCGCAGATGTCGCATTGAGCGAAATCGATAGTCGGCTCACGCAGGGCGCGAAGTGTGTCGCATGGCAACACCGGCCTCCGGAGACCGGTCTCCTCGCGGCTCTGAGGCGAGCCATTGGACCAAGGTCCAATTGAGGCATGGAGGACCCAGCAAGACAGTCGCCCCGAGTCTCAGTCGGGCGCCGACATGCGAAAGCTTCTCTTTGCCGTCTGCATTGCGATCCTATCCTTTGTCGTTCTCACCGACCGGCACGTTGCCCTCGCCGACACGCCGCCGCCCGCAACGCTGAGCGCAGGCCAGATCGATGCGCTGACGGCGCCGATCGCGCTCTATCCCGATCAGTTGCTTGCCAAAGTGCTCATCGCCTCGACTTATCCACTCGAAGTGGTCGAGGCCGCGCAGTGGGTGCAACAGAACGGCAACCTCTCCGGCACGGCGCTTCAGAACGCGGTGGCGCAAAAAAAATGGGACGAAAGCGTGAAGACGCTCGTCCAGACGCCGCAAGTGCTGAAACAGATGAACGACCAGATCAGCTGGACCCAGCAACTCGGCAACGCCTTCCTTGCGCAGCAGTCCGACGTGATGGCCTCGATACAGCGTCTGAGAACGCAAGCCAAAAACAACGGCACGCTCAACAGCACGAGTCAACAAAATGTGCAGACGGACGGCAGCAACATAGTCATCCAGCCCGTACAGCAGGACACGGTCTATGTGCCGTACTACGACACGCAGACCGTCTATGGCGGATGGGCCTATCCCGATTATCCGCCGACATACTGGGGGCCGCCGCCAGGTTATGGTTGGGCCGCGGCGGGCCTCGGCTTCCTTGCCGGCGCTGCCATCGGCAGCGGCTGGTGGGATAACGGCTGCAACTGGGGCGGCGGCAACGTCTATATCGGCGACAACACATTCAACCGCAACAACATCGGCAACGGCAATCGCTGGCAACACAATCCTGAGCACCGCCGCGGCGTCAACTACGCCAACAATGATCTCCGACAGAAATACGGGCGTGGACCCAGCGCCGGCGCGGATGGGCGGCGCGATTTCCGCGGTTTCGATTCCAACGCCATTGCGCAACAACTCGGCCGCGGCGGCAACGGTATCGCCGGAAATGGAATCGGCAATGGCAATCTCGGCAATCGCGGAAGTGGCGGCGGCGGCGGCAACGGTCTCGGCAACCGCGGCAACGGCCTCGGCAGCAGTGGCGGGATCGGAAATCGCGGAGGCGGTTTCGCACAGAACAATATCGGCGGCTTCGGCGGCCGCGGCGGTGGTTTCGACGGCATCGGCAATGGCGGTCGTACCAGCCAGTTCAGCAGCCGTGGCAACGCTTCGCTCGGCGGCGGCTTCTCGCGCGGCGGCGGCGGTTTCGGCGGTCGCGGCTCAAGCTTTGGTGGCGGCGGTCGCGGGGGCGGCTTTGGCGGCGGTGGCCGCGGTGGCGGTGGCCGCGGCGGCGGACGGCGGCGCTAGGAGCACAGATCATGAGAAGAACTTGGACAATTTTTCCCGCTCTGGCGCTGTGCGTGGCGCTCGCAGGCGGTCCGGCGGATGCGGCCCAACGCAAATTCCATTCACCACAGGAAGCCGTCGACGCGCTCGTCAAGGCGGTGCGTGTCAACGACAGGACTGCGCTGATGGCGATCCTCGGGGCCGAAGGCCGCGATATCGTCGCGTCCGGCGATGAAAATGAGGATGCGGCCCGACGCAACAAATTCGTCGCCGCCTATGACGAACATTCCAAGCTCGATCAGATCAACCCCTACAAGACGATGCTCGATGTCGGAAACGACAACTGGCAATTTCCCATCCCGCTCGTGAAGAGTAAGGCCGGCTGGCGCTTCGATACGGCCGCGGGCAGGAACGAATTGCTCGCGCGCCGCATCGGTCAGAATGAGATGGCTGCCATCCAAGCCAGCCTCGCCTATGTCGATGCGCAAAAGGAATATGCGTCGGAAGATCGCGGCGACGGCGTGCTCGACTATGCCCAGCGCTTCCGCAGCACCCCCGGCAAGCACGATGGCCTTTACTGGGAAACCGCTGGCAACGAACCTGAGAGTCCGTTAGGCCCCGGATTCGCGAAGGCGCGCGCCGAGGGTTATTTTGGCAATGCGGATCCCAATTCTGGTCCGCAGCCGTTTCATGGCTACTACTTCAAGATCCTGACGGGACAGGGCGCTGACGCAAAAGGCGGCGCCTATAACTATATGGTCGGCAACCGCATGATCGGCGGCTACGCGATGGTCGCTTATCCGGCTTCGTATCGCGTCTCGGGCGTCACGACATTCATCGTCAATCAGGACGGCGTCGTTTATCAGCAGGATTTGGGTCCGAAAACGAGCGAGATCGCCTCCAGGATGACGGTCTTCAATCCGGGACCGGGCTGGACGAAGGCGCCGCAAAACTAAGCGCATCGTATTCAACTGGGTCGCAGAGATGGCTATTGCGGCCGACATTGGCGCCGGAGGGAAGAGCCGCGCTCATCCATCGCAATGGGTGACAAGCCCTTTGTGGGACAGCGTGTGGATTCTCAACGCGCTGTGGCTACTGCCGATGGTTCTCTGGTTCGCCGATGGAAAGACGAATCCCGCCGCCGGGCCGCTCGACATTCTCTATTTCGGCGTGACGGCGCTCTTCTGGATCGGGCACCGGCTTTCGAGCACCTGGCTGGCCTATTTCACCGAAGCCTATCGACCGCTCCTGCGCCTGCAGCCGCTGCGCTTCGTGGTCGCTCCGCTTCTGATCACCGTGGCATGCTTCGCTGTCGTTCTGCCGCCGGAGACGGCTCTGGCCTGGCCGCGCGCGCAGCGTCTCGTGGCGCTTGCGATCGTAGATTACGCCTTCGGAACCTATCATTTCGGCGCACAACATTTCGGCGCGCTGTCGCTTTATCGTGCGCGCTCCGGCTGCGGCTCGCGCTGGAGAGACCGCGCCTTCGCGCTCGGCGTCGGGGGCGGCTTTATCTTTCTCGCCGACATTCTGGCCGGCGATGTCGCCTATCAGGACAAATGGATCGATCACGGGCTGCTGCCGGCGCAGATCGCATCGGCTGCCGGCGCCATCCGTACGGATGCGCTGATCGTCCTGTGTGCTGTAACGGCTGCAATGCTGGTCGCGGAAATCCGCGTCGTGCGTCCATCGCTGCCGCGAATTCTTTACGTCCTCGGCCTTGCAGCGATGGTCGCTGTTGCGCTTCGCCCGCGCAGCCTGTTTCCATTCCTGGTGATCTGGACGTCGCAACACTGGATACTGGCGACGGGACTCGCCACGCGCGCGCCGAACCGGGAGCTGGCACCGCCGCGCGGAAATCTTCGGCAGGCGCTTCACATGTTGAATAGGCGGCCTTGGGCAATCCTCGCTCTCTTGATGGCGCTGTCCGCCATACTTCTTCCCGTCTTCGAAGTGGAAGCCAATAACGGGAGTGCCTGCGCCTATTACGGCGATCGCATTTTCGGCGCATTTGCGAGGTCACTCAGGACGTCAGCCTGGGTGCCCGCGCTTATCGCGCTCGGCTTCGCAACGGGATTTATCCACTACCTGCACGACCGTAACGTTTATCGCCTGTCAGACCGCCGCGTGCGCGAGGCTGCGCGCGGCCTTCTGGCGCCGCGCCAATCTTCGAACAGCTAGCCCTGAATTGGCACGATGCCGTTCACGCGACGAGTGCAGGCGTCATCGCGACGATGCGGAACGCACGCTGTTCGCCGTCCGGCTCGGTCACCGTGACATAGCCGCCCGGCGTGAAACGATGCCGATCGAGCTTGAACAGGCTTTCGCGTTTGATCTCGCTGCCTTGGGAATATTTGAAGCACCAGCCGGATGCCGCATGGACGAACCGGCCATGCTCGTCGGGCTCGTCGCCCCAGAAGCGGGTGACGTGGCACATCTCCTTTAACTCGTTCCACGCCGTGTGGTCGACGCGACCATCCGCCGTGAGCGGCGCCACGAATTCATAACCATGCCACGGACTGCCCGCCGGAAAGCCACTCATTCGCGCGAGCTCGAGCCGGATACGGTTCAGCGAGATGTCTTTGTTCATGGTTCGCCCCGCATCAGTGGATCATCAGAACCGGCATTGTGGCGTGCCAGCGCACATGCTGGGTGACACCGCCGAAGATGACTTCGCCGAGCCGGCTGTGGCCGTAACCGCCCATCACCAGAAGATCGGCTCCCCGCAGCTTGGCTCCCGCGAGGAGAGCCGCGCCGATTTCCTGCTTGCCGGGATCGATGATCTCTTCAGTACAGCGAATGCCATGCAGCGCAAGATAGCGCTCGACATTGCGGAATTCGGTCTTTCTCTTTTTGTCGCGGCAGCAGGACAGAAGCAGGACCTCGGCCGCCTTCTCAAGGAAGGGCAGGGCGCCGAGGATGGCGCGTGCGGCAGTGTCGCTGTCATCCCAGGCGAGTGCGACCTTTCCGGGGAATTCAGCCGGCGGGACGGCCGCGAGAAGGACCGGCCGCTCAGTCGCGACAAGGGTTTCCGCGAAGGCCTCACCGATATCGGACGCTTCCGCCGTCGTGATCGGTCCGAAGACTACGATATCCGATAGCCGCGCCGCCTCGGCGACGCAGGCGGGGAAATACCCTTCCATCTCGACGAAGGAGCAGGTGGTCTCCGCGCCCGCTGCGGCCTCCGGCGCCCGCACGATGCGTACGCCG
>DATKON010000053.1:0-11679 GCA_035524575.1 Rhizomicrobium sp. | reverse complement strand
TTCCTCGTTCCAGTGCTCCACCGAGCCGCCGGGATAAGTGATTTCGTACGGGCTCATGGTCGCGTCGCCAACGAAGATCACTTTGTAATCATGCGGGAATTTGTGCAGCACGTCCCAGGTTGGGAATTTCTCGTTGTGGCGCCGGCGATTGTCCTTCCACACCGCCTCGTAAAGGCAATTGTGGAAATAGAAGAACTCCATGTGCTTGAATTCGGTCTTGGCCGCGCTGAACAGCTCTTCGCAGAGCTTGATATAGGCGTCCATCGAGCCGCCGATGTCGAAGAAGATCAGCACCTTCACGGTGTTGTGCCGCTCCGGGATCAGCTTCAGATCGAGATAGCCCTTGTTGGCTGTGTCTCTGATCGTGCCCGGGATATCCAGCTCGGTCTCCGCGCCTTCGCGGGCCCATTTGCGCAAGCGCCGCAGCGCCACCTTGATGTTGCGCGTGCCGAGCTCGACAGAGTCGTCGAGGTTCTTGTATTCGCGCTTGTCCCAGACCTTGACGGCCTTGCCATGACGGCCCTTGTCCTGACCGATGCGCACGCCTTCGGGATTGTAGCCCGAATTGCCGAACGGCGAGGTCCCGCCCGAGCCGATCATCTTGTTGCCGCCTTCGTGGCGCTTCTTCTGCTCTTCAAGGCGCTCCTTGAGCGTCTCCATGAGCTTTTCCCAGCCGCCCAAAGACTCGATCATCTTCTTTTCGTCTTCGGTGAGGAACTTTTCGGTCAGCGCACGCAGCCACTCTTCCGGGATCTGTGCGATCTCCGTGCCTTCCAGCGTCTCGAGACCCTTGAAGACATGCGCGAAGACGCGGTCGAACTTGTCGAGATTGCGCTCGTCCTTCACCAGCGCGGTGCGCGATAGGTAATAGAACTCGTCGATCTTCATATCGATGACGTCTTTGGACAAAGCGTCCATCAACGCCAGATATTCCTTGAGGGTCACAGGGACCCGGGCGGAGCGAAGCTCATCGAAGAACTGGAAGAACATGGGCGGACTCGTTGATAGCGGTTCCGGAAATCTTAACGCTTGGCCCGCGAGTTCACCAGAGGATGCTCGGCCGGTCCAGCCGCTAAACTTACCGGGCTTTTCCGAAGACTTTGGCGTGCCAATAAACTGTCGGGTCGTTTGCGAACCAAGCGGCGTTTCTCGGTGTTTTCAGCGCCGCCAGAGGTTTCATGCTCATGCGATACCGCCAAAAAAGCGCGATCAACTCGCGAAGATCTGCATCGGACGGTTGGCGTTTTAGGCAGATGTGAAGACTCCGGGCGTGGCCTTCAACCTCAGAAACGCAGCCAATGTTCAGGAGCCAACTAAAGAAAACCGTTTCGTCCCCGCCCGAAAAGTAGGTCGGACCTCTCACGATCAATTCTCGTGCAGCCATGCTCCCGCCTTGCGACGATTTCGCGCGCGAAGCGCACGAAGACCTGTCAGCTGCGCGTCTCTCTCCGCGCCAGAAATGCCAGACGTTCGAACAGATGCACGTCCTGTTCGTTCTTCAAGAGCGCGCCGTGGAGCGGCGGAATGAGTTTCGTCGGATCGCGCTCTTTCAAGGCTTCCGGCGGCACATCTTCGTTCAGAAGCAGCTTCAGCCAGTCGAGTAATTCGGACGTCGACGGCTTCTTCTTGAGGCCCGGCACGTCGCGGATCTGATAGAAGACGTTGAGCGCTTCCGACACCAGCTTCTGTTTGATGCCGGGATAATGCACGTCGATGATCTTCTGCATCGTGTCGCGCTCGGGAAACTTGATGTAGTGGAAGAAGCAGCGGCGCAGGAACGCGTCCGGAAGCTCCTTCTCATTGTTCGAGGTGATCATCACCACGGGCCGCTTGGCGGCCTTGATGGTCTCGCCCGTCTCGTAGACGAAGAACTCCATGCGATCGAGCTCGAGGAGCAGATCGTTGGGGAATTCGATGTCGGCCTTGTCGATCTCGTCGATGAGGAGCACGGGCCGCGCATCGTTCTCGAAGGCCTCCCAGAGCTTGCCCTTCTTGATGTAGTTCTTGACGTCTTTTACGCGCGGGTCTCCCAATTGCGAATCGCGCAGGCGCGTCACCGCGTCGTATTCGTAGAGGCCCTGCTGCGCTTTGGTCGTGGATTTCACATGCCAGGTGATCAGCGGCGCGCTGAGCGCATCGGCCACTTCGAAGGCCAGCTGCGTCTTGCCGGTGCCGGGCTCGCCCTTGATCAGGAGCGGTCGCTCGAGCGTGATGGCGGCGTTGACCGCGATCCGGAGGTCGTCGGTCGCCACATATTTTTCAGTGCCCTCAAAGCGCTTGGAAGCCATGTCTCTCTCGTTAATGGGATAGCGTCCTCACAACGGTAGGGGGCAGCCCCCCGCTTCGCAAGGGCGGCCGTCCCCTGCTAGAAGGTCGCGTATGCGCCAACCAACGCCCGCCCCGGAATCCCTTGATGCCGCGCTTTATCGCGGCGACGCCCAATATGCGATCGAGCGCCGGACGATTTTCGCCCGCTCATGGCTCCTGGCTGCCCATGAGAGCCAATTGCCGGAGACGGGGAGCTATGTCGCGACCTCGATCGCCGGCTTTCCCATCATTGTGGTGAAAGGCGAGGGCGGGAAGATACGGGCTTTCCACAATGTCTGCCGACATCGCGCCGGACCTTTGGCCCATGACGGCGAAGGCCGCTGCGAAGGGCAGCTTGTGTGCCGCTATCATGGCTGGCGCTATGCGCTGGACGGCCGCCTCGCCAACGCGCGCGACTTCGGGCCGGCGGAGGGATTCGATCCCCGCCAATTCAGCCTCTTCCCTATCGCCTGCGAAAGCTGGCGCGGCTTCGTGTTCGTTAACATGAACGAGAAACCGGCGCGGCTGGCCGATGCAGTCGCGCCGCTCGCCGCCAAGACTCACGACGTGCCGCTTGAAAGCTTCCGGTTCTGGCGGCGCCAAACGCATGAGATCCGCTGCAACTGGAAGACCTATGTCGAAAACTATCTCGAGGGCTATCACATTCCGCTGGTGCATCCCGGCCTGAACGAACAGGTCGAGGCGGCGAAATACACAGTCGATGTCGAGCCGCCCGCGGTCTTCCATTGGGCTCCTCCCCGGAGCGGAGCGCCGATGTCGGGGTTGTGGGCGTGGCTCTGGCCCTGCCACGGCGTGAATGTCTATCGCGACGGGCTGATGATGGAGCGCATGTGGCCTGTTGGACCCGACAGCACCGTGCTCGACTATCTCTATTGCTTCCCCGACGAGATGAGCGAGCCTGATCGCGAGCGTCCGCTGCTCTCCTCAACCGCAATCACCGCGGAGGATCTCCAGATCACGGAGGCCGTGCAGCGCAATCTCGATGCCGGCATCTACCGCACGGGCCGGCTCTCGCCGCGCCATGAAACGGGCGTGGCCTGGTTCCAGGCGGAGGTTCTTGCCGCCACCCGTCAACCATGACTATCAACGATGTTGTGCGCGGCCTGCTTCCGCGCGCTAAGCTTCATAGATGACCACCCTCGTCCTTTCCGACCAACAGACGCATGCGCTGCTTCGCCAGGCGCTGGCGCGGCTCGACGCCAATGATCTCGTTCAGGCCGAAACCTTGCTGCTGCAAATCCTCGAGGGCCGCCCGAAAGAGCCGGACGCGCTGCAGCTGATGGGCCTTATCCGTCGGGCGCAGAACCGCCCGGCAGAGGCAGAGGACTTCTATCGCCGATCGCTTGCCGAGCGTCCCGCGCAGCCGCATGTGCATCACAATCTCGGCAATCTGCTGCTCTCGCTGAACCGCAACGAGGAAGCGCTGGCGGCTTTGCAGGAAGCCCTGCGCCAGAAGCCGAATTACGTCGAAGCGCTTCTCAACGCCGGCAAGGCTCACGCGGCGCTCGGCCAGAACGAAGCAGCAGAAAAGGCCTTCAGCCGCGCGCTATGGCTCAATCCCGGAAATCCGTTGGCGCTGCAATTGCTCGGTGGCACATTGAACGATCTCGGCAAGCCCAAAGAGGCGGAGATCGTCTTGCGCAAGGCGCTTGCGGCACAGCCGAACAATCCGCGCCAGGCTGCAGCGTTCGAGCACAATCTCGCCGTATCCCTGTCGCTGCAGCGCCGTTACGGCGAAGCCATCGAACTGTTCGACGCGGCGCAGGCGAAAGTGCCCGACATGCCGCTGGCGGATTTCAATCGCGCCGAAGCCTTGCAGCATCTGGGGCGTCTCGACGAGGCGGTTGAAAGCTATCGCCGAGCCATTGCGCGCATGCCGCTTGACCTGGCGTCCCACAAACAGCTCAACGATCTTCTGTATCGCCTCGGCCGAGAGGACGAATTCCTGAAATCCTACGACGAAGTCGCGAGCCTTTATCCCGATATCGGCGAACTTCCCCTCGAGAAGGCGCGCTTCCAGTTCCAGCGTGAAGATTACGAAGCCGCGCGAGAGAACTTCGAGCGCGCCATGTACATGCTGCCGGCGAACGTGACACCGCATGACGGCATCGCGCTGATTCTCGCACGCACCGGCGATCTCGAAGGCGCCATCCGTGAACATGAGATTGTGCTCCGCATGGAGCCCGCAAACGCGCATGGCTGGCGCAATTACGCCGAAACGCTGCTGCGGGCCGGTGACGCAAAAAAGGCGGAAGAAGCCGCGCAGGAAGCACTCAAGATCGAGCCGCAACATCAGGCGGCGCTTGCCATCTGGGGAACCGCACTGGCGTTGCTCGACGATCCGCGCGGCGATGCGCTCAACGATTACGAGCGGTTCGTCGTGCCGTACGAGCTCAAGGCGCCGGAAGGCTATTCCGACATGGAGAGCTTCAACCGCGACTTAAATCGCTATCTTGATGCCCTGCATGGGGGAAAGCGCGAGTTCCTCGAGCAGACGCTGCGCGGCGGTACGCAGACGCTGGACAATCTTTTCGGTAAAGGCCACGACCTCGTGGAGCGCCTGCGCGCGCGCATCGATGAAGCTGTCGCCGACTATATTGCGCGCATGAAGGACGACGCGAACCACCCTCTGATGAAGCGGCGCCGCAGAGAGTTCGAATATGCGGCTTCCTGGTCCGCACGGCTGCACGATTGCGGCTTCCACACCAACCACACACATCCGAAAGGCTGGATCAGCTCGGCTTATTACGTGGCCGTGCCCGACAGTGTGGCGGACGAAAAGTCTCGGCAGGGCTGGATCAAGTTCGGCGAGCCCAATTTCGATGCGGGGCCGAAGGCCGCCGTGCGACGCGCGGTGAAGCCTGTTCCGGGCGCGCTCGTGCTTTTCCCATCCTATATGTGGCACGGAACGATTCCATTCCGCTCGGCGGAGAGCCGCACCACCATCGCCTTCGACGTCGTGCCGCTGTAAGCTGTCTCGTGCCGAGTTCGGGGGAATCGAACATGCTCTGGATGCTCGTGGCCGCAGTGGCGGTCTCCGGCACGCTTGCCGCCTTCACCGATTGGCTTTTCATGGGCGTGCTGTTTCACCAGCACTACAACCGCCATCCGGAAATCTGGTGGCCGTCCTTTCGGGACAAGGGCGACAGGCGCGCGATCATCTATTCGTCGCTGCTCGCCTATGCGACGTCCGCCGGGATTGTCGCGCTGTGCTGGGCGGCTCCGACACATGGCGTTGCGAGCGCGTTGACATTGTCCTTGCTTGCGTGGGTTGCCGGCCCCGCAATCGTCCTCATCACCAACGGCTTCTGGATCAAGATCGATCCGCGCGTGACCTTAGCGCACGCGCTGGGATGGCTGGCGCGATTTGTTCTGGCCGGTCTGGCGGCCGGCATTGCGCTGGCTTAGGCCGCGGCGGCGCGGGGACGCTCCGCGGGTGCATAAAACGACGCATTCTGCTCACCCGACACGGCTTCGCGGGTAAACTTGATCAGGTGATGGCCGACAAGGCCGATATGAATCACGTCCTCGATGCGGCCGGCCCGCAACAGCGGCAGCGCCATGTTCCAGAATTCCTTGCGATAGTTCGAAAGGCCGCCGACGCGCAGGAATATGTTGGCGAGGATCCTCAGGCCGTAGGTGATGTTCGAGAACGACGCGCGATTGCTGCCGAATTCGGGATGCAGCCGGTTGGGGTAGGTGTGCTCGACATTGTGGGCGTAGCGCGCATAGAGCGCTGAAGGCTCATAAGCTTCCGCGATGAGCCACTTCCATCCGGCGACGACTTCGTCATAGGGCCGCGTGAACACGACATTCGATTCGAGCCTTTCGTCCTCGACGATACGATGTTCGCGCGCGAGGCGGTCATAAAGCGCGGTGCGCGGCAGTGCCTGCAGCAGATTGATCGTGAGCATCGGGATGTTCGAACGCTTGATGAATTCGAGGATTCGCGCCGGCGTTTCTTCCGTGTCGGTATCGAGGCCCAGGATAATTCCCGAAACGATCTCGAAGCCGTAGGAGTTGAGCGTCGCAATGGCCTCGTAAAGCGGGAGCGCCGCGTTGTGCGCCTTCTTCATCGCATGCAGCGCGTCGAGCTCGGGCGTCTCGATGCCGCAGAAGATCGTCGTGAAATAGGCTTCCCGCATCAGCCTCAAAAGCTCGGTGTGCTTGGAGATATTGAGCGTCGCCTCGCAGGAGAACGAGAATGGATAGCCGCGCGCTTTCTGCCAATCGATCAGAACTTCGAGGAGCTCGCGCGCTGCGCGGCGATTGCCGATGAAATTGTCGTCGACGAAATAGACGGCGCCGATGGCGCCCGCCGCGAGCATGGTGTCGAGCTCTTTCGTGACCTGCTCGGGGGTCTTGAGCCTGGGATTGCGACCATAAAGCGCGGGAATGTCGCAGAACTCGCATTGATAGGGACAGCCGCTCGAGAATTGCACATTGCCGATGAAATAGCGCTCGAGTTCGGCCAGGTGATAGGCGGGAACGGGAAAGTCCTGAAGCGGCGTTCGCTCCGCCGTGTCGAATCGGACCTGCCGTCCGGGCCTGCGCGGATTTTCATCGAGAGCCGAGACGACCGCCTGCGTCGCATCGCCGAGCTCGCCCACATGCAGATAATCGAACTCGGGATACTGCCCGGGACACGCCGACACCGATGGTCCGCCAAGGACCGTGGCCTTGCCGAAGCTGTGGGCGCGATGATTGATGTCGTCTATGGCGCGACGCTGGATGTGCATGCCGCTGACGAGCACGGCGTCGGCCCACACGAAATCGCTCGCGTGTGCGCGGGCGATGTTCTCGTCGACGAATCGTACATCCCAGTTTTCCGGCAGCGCCGAAGCGATGACCAGGAGGCCCTGCGGCGGCATGAAAGCGCGTGAACCGCGGAAACCATAGGCGTGTTCAAAGGTCCCGAACGAACGGGCGTAGACAGGGGAAACACAAAGGATTTTCCGGCGGTTGCGGGCAGACAAACGCCCGCTTGCTCGCCCCGGGACCGTCATGCGCCTTCCTCCGCCGTTTCTGCCCGCGCGCAGCTAGGCGGGACTGATAACAGCGGAAACCCCTCAATGTTCCGGGGCGAAGGCGCGGCTTATTTTTTGGGGGCGGCGGCAAGTTTCTCGGTGGTCTTCTTCTTGAGAAGATCGAGAGCGTCGGAAAAGCCGTCGAGCAGGATCGGAATCTGGACCTGCCGCCCGCCGATCAGCGTCGCTTTCATGCTGCCGCGCGCACCGCCCGCCTGCATGGCCTGGATCAGTTGCGGCGGCAAGGGGCTGAGAACGAGGCATCCTTCGCGGCCGCAAATGCGGAACTTGATGTTCTGCGCGCTGAACGCGCCGATCTGCAGGGCCAGCCCCTGATCGAAGGAAACACCCAGCGGCATCAGGAAGCGGCCGAGATAGGAATCCGATTTCGGATCGTAGGAAATGGCGACACTGGCGATGAGCGCATTGCGGGTACGATCGATATCGACCTGCGTCATGTCGCAGGCGAACGGCGCGCCGCGATAGCAGCGTACCGACCAGCTGCCGGAGGTCTGGGAGTCGGTGACCGCCGGAGTCTGCTGCTGCGCCTCAGCCGACGCGATCGCGGCCGAGCCGAGCACGACGCCGAACGCGACGGCGCGGGCGAATTTCTGCATGATGTTCCACATCTCTTTCTCCGCGCTCTTACTTGCGTGCAGCCATGTCGACGGCGCGCGCCGCCATCGCATCACCGAATCCGCTGAGCGAGAAATTCAGCGGCACAGACTTTCCATCGGCCGTAATGACCGTGACCTGAATGCTGCTGCCTTTCGACATCGCATCGGCGAGTCCCTTGTCGATCGGAAGCGTGGCGATACAGCCTCCGGGCAAGCAGGTCTTGTAGGACACGGTTTTCACCGTGTTGCCGACGGCGACCTTGGCGCCGGGAAGAAGGAAGATGCCAAGCGGTGCAACGACCGTCAGCTGGTCGGTCTTGTCCTTGTCGGGCGCAATGCTGAGCTCGGCGAAAACCTGGCCGCCTTGCCGCCGCGCCAGCGCCTCCGACATCATGCAGATGCCCGACTTGTCGGTGCGCGGCGGGCAGCTCAGACGCCAGCCCTGAAAGCCGCCGATGGTCGACATGGCGTCGCGCTGGTCCCTGGCCTTGAACACGAAATGCTCGGCGCCGAGCGCCACGGCGGCGCCGAGGACAAACGCGCCGATGGCGGCGAACACCGTCGTTGTAGTCGTCATGAGATGTCTCCCAGGCAGGCCTCAACGAGGGGACCCGCGCCCACTTCCCGACTGAGCCATAGCGAGGCCCGCGCGGCCGCGCAAGCTGAAGCCGTAATAGCCTAAACGGGCCTCCGCGGCGATGTCCGGCGACCCGTTTGCGGCCCGCTTCGTTACAGTTCCGCAACGGGCAGTACCGGCTCGGAGCATGTGGCTGCTGCCGCGGGCCCCAATTCCGCCACCGGGCTTCTCCCCTGCCATCAGGGGCAGGATCAGGGGCAGAAAAATTCCGCCGGACGCCGAAATGCATCCGATGCCCATGGCCCAAGGCTTTCCGCGCCTCCGGCCTCTGCGCCGTGCAAAAAGATCAGGGGCGCGCAGGGCGAATTTCATCCGTGTACGGCGCTTAATTTCATGGCGCAGAGCAAGCGACGCCATAGCGGACCTCTATGTTTGGTCGCCGGTCCCCGCCTGTCGTTGTGGCGCTCGCACGCCGGCGGGGACCTATGGCTGAACGCGCGGCAGCCGGACGCTCGTACCCGGGCAGCTTTGCGTCTCCGCGCCCGCATCCCGAGGCGGCGGCGACAAAATGCAATTTGGTGAAGCACTGATTTGTGTGAACCGCGCGCTGTCTGTAACGCCTCAGGCGCAGCAGCGCGATATAACGAAATAGATGGTGCGTTTGATCAAAAGCCGCAAGCGGAATCTGCAGCTGTTGCCCAACGTTTCGCATTTCGGCATCCAAGCCGTTGAAAAGCCAATGTCGCGTGTTCGCGTTTTTGTTGCGATTTTCCGTCGCAAACCGCAGCTGCCCGCGCACTCGATTACAATCTCGCGAAAGCGCTGACACGCTTTCCTGCGCATCATCGCGTCGGGGATTACAAGCCTGGCACGATGAGCGTCGCACACGTCTACACCGTCGCGTTCCAGGGCATCGAAGCCCGCGAAGTGGATGTGCAGGTCCGCCTGGCGCCCAGCGCCCGTTCGGAGTTCAACATCGTGGGTCTCGGCGACAAGGCGGTGACCGAGAGCCGCGAACGGGTACGCGCAGCGCTTGCCGCCATCGGCCTCGCCCTGCCTTACCAGCGCATCACCGTGAACCTCGCGCCGGCGGATCTGCCGAAGGAAGGCAGCCACTACGATCTTCCGATCGCGCTCGCGCTTCTGGGAGTCATGGGCGTTCTGCCGGCCGGCGAGCTCGCGGGTTACACGGCGCTGGGCGAGCTGTCGCTCGACGCACAAGTCGCGCCCGTGGCCGGTGTCCTGCCGGCCGCGCTCGCCGCCTCCGCGGCCCAGCGCGGCCTCGTATGCCCGGCTGCGAGCGGTCCGGAAGCCGCATGGGCCGGCGGCACGGACATCGTCGCCACGCCGTCGCTGATCGCCTTCGTCAACCACATGAAGGGTGTGCAGGTGTTGAGCCCGCCGACGGCGAAGCTCGCCGAAGATGCGGTGCACGCACCGGACCTGAAGGACGTGAAGGGCCAGGAAACCGCCAAGCGGGCGCTCGAGATCGCCGCGGCCGGCGGCCACAATATGCTCATGGTCGGCCCTCCGGGCTCCGGTAAGTCGATGCTGGCCGCCCGCCTGCCCGGCTTGTTGCCTCCGCTCGACGCAACCGAGGCGCTCGAGCTTTCCATGGTCCAGTCGCTGGCCGGGGAATTGCGCGACGGTGCGATCTCGCGGCGGAGGCCGTTTCGTTCGCCGCACCATTCCGCCTCGATGGCGGCGCTCGTCGGCGGCGGTCTCCGCGTGAAGCCGGGCGAAGTCAGCCTGGCGCATCTCGGCGTGCTTTTCCTCGATGAGCTGCCGGAGTTCCAGCGCCCGGTGCTCGATTCCCTGCGACAGCCGATCGAAACCGGCGAAGCGATCGTCGCGCGCGCCAATGCGCATGTGCGTTTTCCCGCCCGCTTCCAACTGGTCGCGGCGATGAATCCGTGCCGTTGCGGTTATCTGAGCGAGCCCGGACGCGCCTGCGGGCGAGCGCCCAAATGCGGCGTCGACTACCAGGCCCGGATTTCGGGTCCGCTGCTCGATCGTATCGACGTCCATGTCGAAGTCGCCGCCGTGACCGCCCAGGACCTGGCGCTGCCGCCGCCTGCGGAAGGAAGCGCGGTCGTGGCCGAACGTGTCGCTCGCGCCCGAGACATCCAGCGCGCCCGGTTTGAAGGCTTGAATATCCGCACCAATGCCGAGGCCGAGGGCGCACTGCTTGACCGCATCGCCGAGCCGGACACCGCCGGCGCCAAACTTCTCGTTGAAGCCGCCGACCGAATGCGTCTGACGGCGCGCGGCTATCATCGTGTGTTGCGCGTGGCCCGCACCATCGCCGATCTTTCCGGCCAGGATCGCGTCGCGCGTGTCCACGTGGCCGAGGCATTGTCCTATCGCAAGGCGATGTCTGGGTGAACTTTCCCGACTGCACGACAGAGGGTTGTCGAGTGTTGCTCCCGTGGTGTGACGCACAGCATGATGCTGTCACGGAGGCGGCTGGAGTGGATCCCTTGTATCTCGACGAAAAATCGCCGGGCGGCAGCCCGATGGGCCCGTTTTGCCTGTGCTGCGGCAAACTGATCGCGCGCGGCGAGCGAGCGCGCGTGGAATTCAGGACCGATCCCGACGGCACGGACGGTTTGACCGGCGATTATCATATCGCCTGCAGCAAGCCGTTCGCCGCGCTCGCACGCGTCATCAACATGAATATGTGGCGGTAACTAAGCGCGTTGCGGCCTGATCATCGCCGCAAGGACGAACCCCGCAGCGACGAAGCCGGCGAACTCGATGAACATGTTCGCGAGCGTGTAGCTCGTCGGGAATGCGTACCAGCTCCAATAGGAAATGTTGGTCGTGAGCGTCGAGACGGCGCCGATCGCAACAACGAATCCAACGCGGCTCCAATAGCTCGCCAGCACCGCAAACGACAGAAGCAGCGCGACAAGACACGACTGGACGACCTCCTTCGCGAATTCCGTGAGGAGACGCTTCGGCGATATGCCGCTCTCCATGCCGGGCGGCTGATAGGCCATGATGCCGAACGGCTCGACCTTCATGCGCGCCTCCATCTTCGTCATCGCGTCCTTCTGCGTCATGTCGACGGTCGGAAAGATGTAAAGGCCGCTCTTGTTGCCGGTCGCCTTTTGCAGGGCGTCAAGCG
>DATKON010000052.1:0-17804 GCA_035524575.1 Rhizomicrobium sp. | reverse complement strand
CCACCGCTGCGCGGTCCCCCTCCCCCACGCTTCGCGCGGGGGAGGATTAGGCTGAGCCGCCCCGCCATACCGGCATCGGTTTCTCGCCGAGAGCGACAGCGACCGCGGCGCGCGCGAGAAGCCGCGTCGAATCCAGAATTGGAAGCGGCGAGACGTCCTGCGAAACAAGCAGCGGGATCTCCGTGCAGCTCAGCGCGACGCAATCGCAGCCTTCGCGTTTCAGGCCTTCGATCATGGCGACGACGCGCGCGCGTGACGTGTCGAGGAATTTTCCCCGCACCAGCTCGTCGAAGATGATGGCGTTCATGTCGGCGCGCTGACCCTCCGGCGGCACGCGGCAGTCGAGGCCCGCGCGCGCGAAGGCGTTCGCATAGGTCGCCCCGTTCATGGTCCATTTGGTGCCGAGCAAACCGACACGACCAAAGCCACGCGATCTGGCCGTCTCGGCGACGATACCGGCGATATTGAGACCCGGCAGCGCCAGCGGCGCGCCGTCCAGCTCGAGCGCCAGATGCGCCGTGTTGTCCGGGCAGACGAAGAAATCCGCACCGGCACGGGCCAGACGCTCGCAACTTCGCGCAAGGATTTCGCGCACTCCGGCAAAATCGTTGCGTTCCCACAGATCCATCGCTTCGCCCATGGCGACGATGTCGAGCGTGATCGCGGGATGGTTGTGCGCGCCGAGACGCGCTTCGCCCGCATGGCAGGCTTCGAGAAAGCAGAGCGCCGCGCCTTCGGCACTGTGCGCGAGGATTCCGATGCGCTTCATGACGGCTGCGTAATGCTCCTTACCCGGAGCGTATGATGCCGATGCGTGCTGTCAATCGTCGCCGTTAAACGCGTTGTGCATTGCCGGCTGGCGTACGGGACATGACACCGATAGGGTCGTGCCCGCAAGATTTCCGGGCTGGTTTTGGTGACGACACAGACAAGCAAGAACGACAAGGTTTTCCTCGGCCACCCGGCCGGCCTCGGATGGCTTTCCGGCGCCGAGTTCTGGGAGCGCTTTTCCTATTACGGCATGCTGACGCTGCTGGTGCTCTATATGGTCAACCAGCTTCAGCTGCCGGGCCATGTCGAGCATGTCTGGGGCTTCGCGTTGTTTCGCAGCCTGGTCGGATCGTTCTTTCACACGCACAGCATCAAGGGCATCGCGTCGGCCACGGTCGGCCTCTACAGCGGCCTTGTGTATCTGACGCCGATCGCGGGCGGCATTCTCGCCGAACGCTTCATCGGTCGCACGCGCGCCGTGACACTGGGCGCCGTCCTGATGGCGATCGGCCATTTCCTGATGGCGTTCGATGCGACGTTCCTGGTTGCGCTGCTCTGTCTTCTGACCGGCGTCGGCTGCTTCAAGGGCAACATCGCGACACAGGTCGGCGATCTTTACGGCGCCGAGGACCCGCGGCGCGCCGACGGCTTTCAGATCTACTATATCGGCATCCAGATCGCGGTGATCGGCTCGCCGATCCTCTGCGGCTATCTTGCGGATCGCTATGGCTGGCATTGGGGCTTCGGCGTCGCCGGCGTCGGCATGCTGATCGGACTGTGCATCTATCTTCTCGGGCGTCCGACATTCCCGCCGGAACCGCTCGCGCAGGCGAAATCCGGCGAACAAATCCGTCCGCCGCTCGATGCAAAGGGGCGCTTCAACATCGCGGTGCTGGTTCTTCTCGTTCCCGTGCTTGCGGTCTCGGCCATCGGCAACCAGCAGATCTTCAATTCCTATCTCGTCTGGGCGGGACCAGTCTTCAACCTGACGTTCCTCGGCTTTTCGATGCCCGTCACGTGGCTCGTCTCCGTCGATTCCATCGTCAGCACGGTGACGATGGTCGGGAGCATCATGTTCTGGCGCTGGTGGGCGGCGCGCTGGCGCGAACCGGACGAGCTGTCGAAGATCATCATCGGCGTCCTGATCAGCGCCTCGGGCCCGCTGGCGCTCGCCGCCGCGGCCGCCGCCTTCGCCGCCACGGGACATCGCGTCTCTCTCGGTTACGCGATCGCCTTCCATGTCCTGAACGACATCGGTTTCGCGAACGTCTTCCCCGTGATGCTGGCGCTTTACACGCGCGCGTCGCCGAAGGGATATGCCGGCATCATGGTGCCGATATGCTATTTGAGCCTCTTCTTCTGCGGGCTCGGAATCGGCTGGCTCGGCGCCCAGCTCGACCATATGAGCGGCACGCAGTTCTGGCTGATGCATGCGGGTTTGATCGCGGGCGCGGGCGTCGTGCTTCTCGCCATTCGCATCGCCTTTGGCCGCTCGCTGACGCCGGTCTATGAGGAACCGCACGCGGCCGCGCAAGCGGCATAGAACGCGTCGACATGGGAGCGCGCACGCCGCTGCGGCGTATTGAAAGCGCGCGGTCCCGCCGCTAGATTGCGTGCGCCCCGATCTGAGGATGCCTCGCTTTGTCAGTGGGTCGAACAAAATAAGCCGCCTCCGGGCTCCGTGAGCACACGGCTGCTGCCGGATTTCGCGCGCGTTCGCTCCATCCTTCGTTTCGAGGCAGTCCCATGGCCTATTTCCGCAATTCCGCGGTCAATCTCCTCAACATCCATTACGCGATCCATTCGATCGCCATGACCGGCGCCGGCGCGTTCTTCGCCGCCTATCTCTTCAAGGCGGGCGTCTCCGTGCCCGGTGTGTTCCTCACCTTCGCAGCGATCCTGACGGGACGGTTCCTGATCCGTCCGATGATCATCCCGCTCGCCGCCCGCTTCGGCATGCGTGTGCTGATCATCGTCGGCACGCTTCTAAGCGCCTGCCAGTATCCCCTGCTCGCAAGGGTGCACGGTGTCGGGCCTGCGCTTTATGCAATCATCGCCATCGGCTCGGTGGCCGACACTTTCTATTGGCCGAGCTATCACGCCTATTTCGCGCGGGTCGGCGACGACGAACATCGCGGCCATCAGATTAGCGCGCGCGAGGCGATCGTGGCGATCATCGGCGTCGTCAGTCCGCTGCTCACAGGCTTCCTGCTGGTCACGTTCGGCGCGCGGCTCGCCTTCGGCATCACGGCCGGGATCGTCGCGCTCGCCGCGGTGCCGCTTCTGTGGACGCCGGAATTTCGCGTGGCGAAAAGCGCTGCGGGCGCCATCCGCGCGGCGCTGCCGGGCGTGCTCCTGTTCATGGGCGACGGCTTCACCGGCGGCATCTATGTCTTCGTCTGGCAGGTGGCGCTGTTCCAGTCGCTGCGCGAGAATTTCATGGCGTTCGGCGGCGCGCTGGCCGTGGCCGCCATCGTCGGCGCGGTCGGCGGGCTCTATCTCGGACGCTATATCGACAGCGGCGGGCGGCGCGCGGTCACCATCGCGCTGGGCTCGTTCGGCCTCGTGCTGCTGATGCGCGCGGCGGCGACACACGACCCGGGCCTCGCCTTTGCCGCCAATGCCATGAGCGCGCTGGGCGGCTGCCTCTACATCCCGACCGTGATGACGGTGGTCTACACGCTCGCCAAGGGTGCGCCCTGCACGCTCCGCTTCCATGTGGCGACGGAGGCCGGCTGGGACATGGGCGGTGCGCTCGGTCTGGTGACGGCGGCATTCCTTTCGTGGTCGGGCACACCGCTCTGGGCGATCCTGCTGCTGGCGCTCGTGGGCGTCGCCTGGCAATTCGTGCTGCTCCGGGGGCACTACGCCCAGCGGCTGGCGGCCGCGGCCGAGCTGGCGGGATAGGGGCGCGAGCGGCGCCCGATCACACCCTCGGCCGGCGTTAACCCATCTTGATATTGACAATCATTCGCAACTGGGTCATTTCCGTGGAGAAGTCTCTGAGTTCGGTTGGATGATCGTTTGCGTCTGCAATAGGTTGAACGACACGAAGGTGCGCGAGGCGATTGCCTCGGGGGCAAACTGCCCGGATGGCGTCTACGCCCATCACGGCTGCAAGAAGGTTTGCGGGACATGCCAGGACAGGATCGCGGCGCTGGTCAGGGACGCGGACGAAGCGGCGGACGAGAAAGAAGCGGCGTAAGCAAGGCGCTGATCGCCGACGCCAAGACGATCGAACACCTTCAGAAAATCCTCAAAAACGAACTCACCGCCATCAACCAGTACTTCCTGCATGCGCGCATTCTGGCGAGCTGGGGCGTGTCCGAGCTCGCCAAGAAGGAATATGAGGAATCCGTCGACGAGATGCGGCACGCGGACAAGCTCACGCAGCGCATCCTGTTCCTCGGCGATCTTCCGAACCTGCAATATCTCGACAAGCTGCTGATCGGCGAAACCGTCGAAGAGATCATCGCCTGCGATCTCGAATTCGAGGAGAAGGCGCTGAAGGATCTGCGCGAGGCGATCGCCTATGCCGAGAGCGTGCAGGATTACGGCTCGCGGCTGCTCTACGAAGAGATCCTCAGGAACGAGGAAGAGCACGTCGACTATCTGATGACGCAGCAGCGCCTGATCGCCAGCATCGGCCATGCCGATTACATCCAGGTGCAGACCCACGCCAACGAAGCCCAGGCGCTCGACCCGCCGGGGGAGAAGTAGCCTCCCAACGGTAAATCCATTTGATCTAATACTCTGGACCTTTGCACGATGTATGCGATAGCTCTTGCATGACGAATGGCCAGATAGTTCTGATTACTACTCAGCGCTTAGGCGGAGGGGAGCCTCAGCTTGAACCCGTCCTTGTAGCGGAAGCTGACCCTCAACAAGCCGAACGGACGACGCGAAAAGCTCTCGGCCTAACACCGGACGTAAGGGTCGAGGCGAAGTGGCCTGTGCATCATTCTATGATGCCGATGGATATGGCCGCGGGCACTGTGCGTCCGTTTTGGCCATGAAGAGCACTAAAGCGCTCGCGGTGTTAGTCAACTCGCCAAACTGATCCTCGATCTCGCAACGCACGAACTCACGCACTCACCGGACGCGCGTGCTTGGACGTCCGCATTCGCCCGTAGACGTTGATCGTGCCGCGCACTTAGCGCCGCCGAGAAGGTGCCTTTATGGTCATTTTCAAAGCGATGACTCGATAAATATACATTCTATCAATGCGTTATGGCAAAGATCATCATAAATGTCAATTTTTTACGCAAGGTATTGCGCAACATATAAGTCAATGGTATCGTCAAGTTAGAGGAGTCTAGCCATGAGCAATGTTGTTCGCCTGCCACGTCCACAGAAGGATCGCGAGCGTGCCGCCCCGTTAGGCCTGTACCTTCGAGTAGGGAGAGACCAACACAAAGACTTGCTTGATGTGTTGGCTCAGGGCGAAATGGATTTCTTCGGCCTCGTTATCGACGCGCGCTACACACAACGTCACCGGGAGCTAAAGACCGAAGCTCTTCGCCGACAGCTGGATGTCGTGCTGGATCCAAATACGCACGCGATGGCCACTGTTGGCGGACATACGGCGGCTGCGGCGTCCCTGCCTTGGGGATTAAGTCGCCCACATCGCGCAGACGACTTCGCGGGAGCTGCAGGCCGCGAACGAGCGAAGAAAATTGCACAATTTGTCGTAGAGAACGGTTTCACCCAGTTGCTCGGTCCAACTCATCTGCTTTCGAGCGCAAACGACCTTTGGCTGCGCCGCGATATCGAGGTGATGGGCTGGGTTCACCACGAACTGAGGCAATTGAGCCCCACCATGCCGCTCATCTATCCCTTGGCGATACCAGTGCAGGTGTTCAGAGATGCTGCGCAACGACAAGCCATAATTGCCGCCATCGCGGATGCTCCGAATGATGCTCTTTGGTTGAGGATTGAGAACTTTGGTCAGGACGCAACTGGGGAGAAACTCGCAGCCTATATCGAGGCATGCGCCGATTTTCGTGAGCTTGGAAAGCCGCTTGTTGCCGACTACGCCGGAGGGCTCGCAGGTTTGGGTTTGCTGGCCTTCGGCGCGGTTGGCGGTTTGGCTCACGGCATCACGCTGTTCGAGTCATTCAAACCGGGCGGATGGCGTAGACCGAAGCCCGAAAGTGAACAGGCTGGCGGCGTTTCAACACGGGTCTACATCCAACAACTTGATATGCTGCTGAAGCCAAAAGATGCGCGCGCATTTCTTGAAAGTTCGACTCGTGTCAGAACGCAATTTGGATGCCGCAATACTCATTGCTGTCCTGGAGGCATTAAAGACCAAGTCGATAATCCCACGCGGCACTACGTTCACACGAGATCAGAGCAAATATCGAAGCTAAGTGCGACGCCCCTTGCGCTACGAGTCAATCGGTACATGGACGACTATGTCAGGCCGATTTCCGATAGTGTTGCGGCGGTCAGCGACTTTCCGTCCATTTCGCCCGATCTGAAAAACGTCATAAAACGACGGAACAAAATGGCGGGCCGCTTTCGACAGGCCATGTCGCACTTCGCTCAAATATACCGGACACCAGAGCCGCTTGACCCGCCACTCAGCAGGCCGGCGCGTGAGACGCAACACAAAAAATGAGCTTGGAGTACCAATGATTTTACTTTCGTATTTAGGAGGCGAAAATGACTGGCGCGGTTGCTAGGAGGCTCGACTCCATCCGTCACAAAGCGGCGATGAAGAATGTCGATGTGGCAAATCTTTTGGGAACTAGACCCGAGACCGTTTCGCGATGGAAGCAAGGGAGAGCATATCCACAGTCCGACACCGAACGAACGCTGCTAGAGCTGGAATATGTTGTGGATCAACTCTCTGATTTCTATTCACCCAACGAAGCGCGCCAATGGATATTTGCGCCGCAGAAGCTTCTCGATGGCGAGTCGCCTGCAAGCCTTATCCGAACTGGGCGCATAGAGCGAGTTATGCAATTGATAAGCCAGCTACGAGATGGCGTTTTTATGTAGGGCTAAGCGAAGGTGCTCCATAACTTTGAATTGACGGATGCCATAAGTCGGCTCCCGGAAATTCAATACGAAGGTCGAGTTTTTCGCGTTACCGGACAGAGCGTCGACCCACTTGCGCCAAGCGGGAGTGGCGGCCGTTGGGCATTTCCTTTGGCTTCTGATGGGGGCTGCTCAGTGCTTTACACTAGCCTTAGTTGGGATGGGGCGATTGCCGAAGTCGCCTCTTATTTGGCACTCAGCAACCCAATGCCGTCGCGTCCGCTGCATTTGCATCGCTTAGACGTTACGGCCCAAAAGGCCCTAAGACTAACCATGGCCGAACTTGAGAAGTTGGGGATTTCTCGGACTGACTATCAGGAGCGCAACTACGTCCGGTCCAGAGAGATTGGCGCGGCGCTGAATTTCTTGGGCTTCGACGGGCTGCTCGTTCCTTCGGCTCGTTGGGACTGTGAAAACTTGATCATCTTCACCGAAAATCATGGTCTGAGCCAAAAGTTGGACAAAGTCGATTTCGAAGAGATCGATTGGCAGAAGTGGGCGTCTATAAACGGCCTGCTATAACCCGGGCAATGCAGCTCTCCCCGCCTTGCGGGGCTCGATTGACCGAAAGCCCGATCGCGCTATTCTGATCGCGACAGGAAGCCGTTCATAGCCGCGCCTTTCGCCAGCGCTTCTCGCGCTAACGGCCTTTCGTTGCCATCGCCAACCTGTCGAGACAATCCATGACATTGAACATCGTGCGCCGGGCCGCCGGCGCAGACTGCGCGTCGATCCTCGCCGAGCTTCCCGAATGGTTCGGCATACCCCAATCGAATGCATCCTACATTGCGCTCGCCGAGCACGCGCCGGCGTGGATCGCGGAGGATCAAGGCAACGCACTCGGCATCATGATTCTGGCCGACACCGGCTTTTCCGCGATCGACATCCATCTTTTGGCCGTGCGTCGCAGCGCGCACCGGCAGGGCGTCGGCCGTGCTCTTGTCCGCCACGCCTTCTCCGAGACGCGTGCGCTCCGGCGCCCATATCTGACCGTCAAAACCCGGGGGCCGTCGCGACCCTATGAGCCTTATGAGCGGACGCGGGCTTTCTATGGAGCCGTGGGCTTTGCGCCTCTCGAGGAGTTCACGGCCATCTGGGGACCGGAGAACCCGTGCCTGATCATGGTGATGCCGGTGCCGGCCTAGTTCGCGCGGCGGGGGGCGAGCCGGCAAACCGCCCCCCAAAACCCCTCGCATTGTCAGCGAGTTAGAAACGTTTTAACCAGTGGAAACGGGGCCGTTCCGCAGCCTCCCCGCCTTGCGGCGCCCCTATCTCAACCCTATATACCCCCCAGTCGCGGTGCGGGCTTTTAGGCCTATCTCAGCGTCGCGTTCAGCATGCTAAGGGGACGGCCCGGAGGGCGCTCGCATGAGGCCAGGAAGCCGCCCGCCATAGAAAAGGGTAATAAAATGGCTAAAGTTATCGGCATCGACCTCGGCACGACGAATTCGTGCGTGGCGGTCATGGAGGGCTCTGCCCCAAAAGTCATCGAAAATGCGGAAGGCGCGCGCACGACGCCCTCCATCGTGGCCTTTACCTCGGACGGCGAGCGTCTGGTGGGCCAGGCGGCCAAACGGCAGGCCGTCACCAATCCCGAATTCACCTATTTCGCGATCAAGCGGCTGATCGGCCGCCGCTTCGACGACCCCATGACCCAGAAGGACATGGGCATGGTCCCCTACAAGATCGTCAAGGCGGACAATGGCGACGCCTGGGTCGCCGGCCGCGACGGCAAGAAATACGCGCCGTCCGAGATCTCGGGCTTCATCCTGCAGAAGATGAAGGAAACGGCGGAAGCCCATCTGGGCGAGAAGGTCACGCAGGCCGTCATCACCGTTCCGGCCTATTTCAACGACGCGCAACGCCAGGCGACCAAGGACGCCGGCAAGATCGCCGGCCTCGAAGTCCTGCGCATCATCAACGAGCCCACAGCCGCCGCGCTGGCCTACGGCATGGACAAGAAGGCGTCGGGCACGATCGCCGTCTATGACCTCGGCGGCGGCACGTTCGACATCTCCGTCCTCGAAATCGGCGACGGCGTGTTCGAAGTGAAGTCGACCAACGGCGACACCTTCCTCGGCGGCGAAGACTTCGACCTTCGTCTCGTCAATTATCTCGCCGACGAGTTCAAGAAAGAAAACGGCATCGACCTCCGGGCCGACCGCCTCGCGCTCCAGCGCCTGAAGGAAGCGGCCGAGAAAGCGAAGATCGAGCTCTCGAGCGCGCAGCAGACCGAAGTCAACCTGCCGTTCATCACGGCGGACGCGACGGGTCCCAAGCACCTCACGATGAAGATCACGCGCGCCAAACTCGAAGCGCTCGTCGACGATCTCATCCAGCGCACCATCGCGCCGGTGAAGCAGGCGCTGAAGGATGCGGGCGTTTCCGCCAACCAGATCGACGAAGTCATCCTCGTCGGCGGCATGACGCGGATGCCGAAGGTGCAGGATGTCGTCAAGCAGATCTTCGGCAAGGAACCGCATAAGGGCGTGAACCCGGACGAAGTCGTGGCCATCGGCGCCGCGATCCAGGCGGGCGTGCTCAAGGGCGAAGTGAAGGACGTGCTCCTTCTCGACGTGACGCCCCTGTCGCTCGGCATCGAGACGCTGGGCGGCGTGTTCACGCGCCTCATCGAGCGCAACACGACCATCCCGACCAAGAAGAGCCAGGTGTTCTCGACCGCGGAAGACAATCAGACCGCGGTGACCATCCGCGTCTTCCAGGGCGAGCGCGAAATGGCGGCGGACAACAAGATGCTCGGCCAGTTCGATCTCGTCGGCATTCCCCCCGCGCCGCGCGGCGTGCCGCAGGTGGAAGTCACCTTCGACATCGACGCCAACGGCATCGTGTCGGTGACCGCGAAGGACAAGGCGACGAACAAGGAGCAGCAGATCCGCATCCAGGCGTCGGGCGGCCTTTCGGACAAAGACATCGAGAAGATGGTCAAGGACGCCGAGAGCCACGCCGCGGACGACAAGAAGCGGCGCGCGCTTGCGGAAGCCAAAAACCATGCCGATGCGCTGGTGCACTCGACCGACAAGGCGCTCGCCGAGCACGGCTCGAAGATCGACACGACCGAACGCACCAATATCGAGAACGCGATGGCTGCGCTGAAGGAAGCCGTCAAGGGCGACGACATCGACGACATCCAGTCGAAGACGCAGGCCCTTGCGCAGGCTTCCATGAAGCTCGGCGAAGCGATGTACAAGGCGCAGGCCGGCGAAGCCGGGGCTGCGGAAACCGGAGGCGCCAAGCCCGACGACAACGTGGTCGATGCCGAGTTCTCGGAAGTCGACGACGACAAGAAAAAGGGCGCGGCGTAACAGAGAACGGAAACGGACGGCAGGGATTCGGAAGGGGCGATTTATATGCGATGGCGTCTTTTGGATCCCTGTATTCCGTGTTCTGATTTCTGACCATGAGCAAGCGTTGCTATTACGAGATTCTGGGTTGCCAGAAGGGCGCGTCGATCGAAGAGATCAAGGGCGCCTACAGAAAGCTCGCCAAAGAACTCCATCCCGACCGCAATCCCGGCGATGCGACCTGCGAGCACAAGTTCAAGGAAATCAACGAGGCCTATGACGTCCTGAAGGACGGCGACAAGCGCGCGGCCTATGACCGCTTCGGCCATGCTGCGTTCGAGCATGGCGGCGGCCGACCGGGCGCCAACGGCTTCGGCTTCGACTTTGCTTCGTCTTTCACCGATGTCTTCGACGACCTGTTCGGCGAGTTCATGGGCGGGCGCAAAGCCCGCCGCTCCAACCGCGGCGCGGATCTTCGCTACAATCTCGAGATCACGCTCGAGGAAGCCTTCCACGGCAAGAACGCGCAGCTGAAGGTCAATGCGGCGGTCGCCTGCGAAGGCTGCGGCGGCACCGGAGCGGAAGCCGGCTCAAAACCCGAGCAATGTCCCGGCTGCCAGGGCGCCGGCAAGATGCGCGCGCAGCAGGGCTTCTTCACCATCGAACGCACCTGCCCGCATTGCCAGGGCTCGGGCCGCTTCGTGCGCAACCCGTGCAAGGGCTGCAAAGGCACGGGTCATGTCCAGAAGGAGCGCACGCTGCAGGTGGCGATCCCCGCCGGTGTCGAGGAAGGCACGCGCATCCGTCTGACGGGCGAAGGCCAGGCCGGACTGAACGGCGGACCGCCGGGCGATCTCTACATCTTTGTGTCGATCACCGCGCATCCGATCTTCCAGCGCGACGGCCACGATCTTTATTGCCGCGCGCCGGTGTCGTTCGTCACGGCGGCGCTCGGCGGACAGATCGAAGTGCCGACCTGCGACGGCGGCAAGGCCAAGATCTCCATCCCCGAAGGCACGCAAACCGGACGCCAGTTCCGCCTGCGCGGCAAGGGCATGCCGGTGATGCGCGGCGGCGGGATGTCCGGCGATCTCTATGTCGAGCTCGCCGTCGAAACCCCGGTCCGACTTTCCAAGAAGCAGAAGGACATGCTGCGCGCCTTCGAGAAGGAAAGCGAAGAAGGCTGTCATCCCGAGAGCGAAGGATTCTTCGCGCGGGTCCGCGAATTCTGGAAAGTGAACGGCGAGGCGTAATGGTCCGCCTCACGTCGAGGCTCCAACGCCTCGCGCTCGTCCATAGTGTCTGTGGAGTCCGAGCATGAGCGCTAAGGGGACGTGTGAGCACTGCACGCGCGAGTTCTCATACGCGCTCATTCACAATGGATTTAACGATTCGAACTTCGCCTACTGCGATACATGCGGGCGCACAGCAATTTTTTCGTGGTGGTCCAAGAAGCCCAAGGAAGCCACGCGGTTTGGACTGGGCGCCTTGCCCTCATACCTAGAGTCATTCCTCGCGTCATGTGAATGCGGCGGTAACTTCAGGGCCGACGCATCGCCGCGCTGTCTTCATTGCCATGAACCATTGTCCGCGGAGATCGCGACGACTTACATTGAGCGAGACGCGCCCGGCACAGCCGAAGGATGGCGCTGGCAGAAGCGCTGGAAAGGCCTTTATGCGATAGTAATCGAAGGCCGATCAGTTAACGACCCATGGGATCCTGCCAGTCTGTAGCGGTCACAAAGTGCTGAAACCTGCAACTCTTAGGGCTGCATCAGCGCATTCAAATTCGGACAGCCCTCCGCTTCCTGATTCATCGCGGCATAGCTTCCCTTCAGCAGATCGAGCGCGGCTCTGCGCGTCGCACCGTAGGCTGCGCGGGCTGTGCCGGCGCCCGCGCTGAGGCGATGCACGCCGGCGCTCTTCAGCTCGGAGACCGACGGCAGATTGCGAAACGTCAGGGCGTTGAGCGGGAGATCGATCGTCGCCGCGATCCTGGCGATGGCCGCAATGTCGCCCACCCACGGCACGAAGAACCCGTCGGCGCCGGCATCTTTGTATAGCTTGCCGCGCGCCAGCGTTTCGTCGAGCGCCCGCTCCGCCGGCACGAGCGTCTTCAGATACACATCCGTGCGCGCGTTGACGTAGACGTCGACGCCTTCGCGGGCGCAGGCGTCCTTGATCGCCTTGATCTTCGCGACCAGCAGCGGCGGCTCATCCGTGCCGTCTTCGAGGTTGATGCCGACCGCACCGGCTTTGGCGAGCGCGACGATGAAAGCCGCCGTCTCGGCGGGCGTCGCGGAGAATCCGGCTTCGCTGTCGGCCGACACGGGAACCTTGCTCAGGCGCGCGATATCGCCGACCAGCTGCAGCAGCCGCGCCTTGGGCAGCTTTTCGCCGTCCGGATAGCCATGCGCCCAGGCGACCGCCGCGCTCGACGTGGCGATGGCTTCGGCCCCTGCATCCTCTGCGATGCGCGCGCTGGCGACGTCCCAGGCGTTGGGAAGCACAAGAAAGCCCTTGTGCAGCGCGCGGAAGCGGGCTGCCATTTGGGTTTGGGACATGACATGGTCTCCCTGTTGTGGAGCGCGATGCTCCCTGTTTCTCCAAGGCGGAATCTAGTCCGCAAAGCCATCCTGTCATGACACGTGCGCTCCTAATTCCACCGTTTCTAGTCGACCGGACGCGATTTCTGCTCCGCCTTTTGAGCAACCCTCGAAGCGTCGGCGCGGTCGCGCCGTCGAGCAAAGCGCTGGCGCGCGCCATGGCAGCCCAAATCCCGCACGGACCCGTGCTCGAACTGGGGCCCGGCACCGGCGTCATCACCGAAGCCGTTCTCGCCCGCGGCACTGCGCCCGGCGCGCTGACGCTGATCGAATATGATCCCCATTTCGCGAACCTGCTGAGGACGCGCTTTCCCGGTGTCACCGTCATTCGCGGCGATGCGTTCGATCTGGCGCGAACGCTCGGTCAGGCGCAAAGCTTCGCGGCGGTCGTCTCGGGCCTGCCGCTCTTGAACTTTCCGCGCGAGGCGCGCGCGAGCCTGCTGCAACAGATCTTCGCGCGGCTTCAACCGGGCGCGCCGTTCGTGCAATTTTCCTATGGCGTGAAGCCGCCGGTGCCCGCGCCGGAAGGCGCGAGCGTCACGCGCGCCGCCTTCATCGCGTTCAACATTCCGCCGGCCCGCGTCTGGGTCTATCGCAAAACGGAATCGACAAAATACCCGGAGGCATAGGATGTCGTTGTTCGTTGCCGTGGCTGGCTGGGCCGGCGCCGTCCTCGTGCTGGTCGCCTATGTGCTGCTGTCGATGCGGCGGATCGATGGACACTCGACGGCGTATCATGTGATGAATCTTCTTGGCGCGGTCGGCATCGCCGCCAACAGCGGCTGGAACGGCGCCATTCCTTCGGCCGTGCTCAACGTGATCTGGATCGGAATCGCGATCTATGCGCTCAGCCGCCCGACCGTCACCGAGCCGGATGTCGGCGGGCATTAAACGAAACGCCACTCTCCTCAAACATCCGTCATCGCCCGGCTTGTCCGAACGACCCATTTTGTTTGCCGAGAAAATTGGGTCGCCCGCATAAAGCGGGCGATGACGGAAGGAAAGTGAAACTACTCCGCCGCTTCCGCCAGCTGCGGTGCGGCCTGCAGCACGTCCGCGCCAACATGGGCTTCGAACTTCTTGAAGTTCTCGCGGAACATGGCGACGAGCTTCTTCGCCTGCGCGTCATACGCGGCCTTGTCGGCCCAGGTGTCGCGCGGGTTCAGGATCTTCGCGTCGACGCCGGGCACAGCCACCGGCACGCGGAAGCGGAAATGCGGATCGATGCGCATCTCGACATCGGCGAGCGTGCCGTCGAGCGCCGCCGCGAGCAGCGCGCGCGTCGCCTTGATCGGCATGCGGTGACCCGTGCCGAAGGCGCCGCCCGTCCAGCCGGTGTTCACCAGCCAGCAATCCGCCCGATGTTCGCCGATGAGATCGCGCAGCAGATTGCCGTATTCGGCCGGATGGCGCGGCATGAACGGCGCGCCGAAACAGGTCGAGAACGTCGGCTGCGGCTCCTTGCCGAGGCCTTTCTCGGTGCCGGCCACTTTCGCCGTGAAGCCGGAGAGGAAGTGATACATGGCCTGCGACGGCGTCAGCTTGGCGATCGGCGGCAGCACGCCGAAGGCGTCCGCCGTCAGCATGATGACGTTCTTCGGATGGCCGGCCGTGCCCGTGCGCGAGGCATTCGGGATGAAGCCGATCGGATAGGCGGCGCGGGTGTTTTCCGTGTAGCGATTGTCGTCGAGATCGAGCTCGCGCGTCTCGGGATCCATCACCACGTTCTCGAGCACGGTGCCGAAGCGCTCGGTGGTGGCGTAGATCTCCGGCTCCGCATCGCGCGACAGCTTGATCACCTTCGCATAGCAGCCGCCTTCGAAATTGAAGACGCCGTTTTCCGACCAGCCGTGCTCGTCGTCGCCCACCAGCGTGCGCGACGCATCGGCCGACAGCGTCGTCTTTCCCGTGCCGGACAGGCCGAAGAAGATCGCGGACTCGCCGTTGGCGCCGACATTGGCCGAGCAGTGCATCGGCATGACGCGCTTGGGCGGAAGGAGATAGTTGAGGATCGTGAAGACCGACTTCTTCATCTCGCCGGCATAGGAAGTGCCGCCGATCAGGATGATGCGCTTGGAGAAGTTGACCGCGATCACGGTGCCGGTCTCGGAGCCGTGCACTTTGGGATCGGCGTGGAAGCCCGGCAGATCGATGATGGTGAAGTCGGGCGCGAATTTCTCGTGCTGGCCCTTGTTGGGCTCGATCAGCAGATGCTGGATGAATAGTGAGTGCCAGGCGAATTCCGTGACCACGCGCACCGCCACACGGTGAACAGGGTCGGCGCCGCCGAAAAGGTCCTGCACGAAAAGCTCGTGGCCCTGCGCGTAGGACATCATCGAGTGGTAGAGCGCGTCGAAATGGGCCGGCGTCATCGCCTTGTTGTTGTCCCACCAGACCTGCGTATCCGTCTGGCCGTCACGCACGATGAACTTGTCGGAGGCCGAGCGGCCGGTGTGCTGTCCCGTCAGCACGACGATGGGCCCGTTCTTGGCGACGTGACCTTCGCCGCGCGCCACGGCCGCTTCGTAAAGCTGCGGGGCTGTCAGATTCCAATGCACGGCCTTGAGATTGCGGAAGCCCTGGTCCTCGAGCCCGAATGCGCTCGCCTGCCGCCCGTCCTGTGACATGTGCTCTCCCTGAATACCCGTTGGCCTTGCGGCCGAAGGGCCTCCTTGCGGTCTTCGCCGCACCCCGGAAGGGGAGGATAGGCCCCATTGGCTAATGCTCGCAAGGAACCAACTACAGAGCGCAGCCGAAAGTTCAACGGCTTCCAAAGGTTAGGGTGAAGACCAATCGTCACAGGATTCCTAGGGGAAAGGCCGACTTTCGGACCGATCCGGCTTTGGGCTATGAACCGGCATGGCTTTTTCCGACAGCGAGCTCGAGCGCTACGCCAGGCACATCGTGCTTCGCGAGGTGGGCGGAGCCGGCCAGGCCAGGCTCAAAGCGGCCAGGGTCCTGGTGATCGGGGCGGGTGGCCTCGGCAGCCCTCTCATTCTTTACCTGGCCGCCGCGGGCGTCGGAACGCTCGGAATTGTCGACTTCGACACCGTCGCGCTTTCCAACCTTCAGCGGCAGATCGCCCATCGCACCAAAGATATCGGACGCCTCAAGACGGACTCGGTGCGGGACTCCGTCGCCGCCATCAATCCCGAAATCGCGATCGAGCTTCATCCCGTCCGTCTCGATGCGAAGAATGCCGCCGGGATCATCGCGCGCTACGACATCGTCGCCGACGGCTCCGACAATTTCGACACGCGCTTTCTCGTCAACGACGTGTGCTATTTCGCAAAGAAGACGCTTGTCTCCGCCGCAGTCACCGAATTCGACGGACAGCTTTCCACCTA
This sequence comes from Rhizomicrobium sp., assembly GCA_035524575.1. GTDB lineage: Bacteria > Pseudomonadota > Alphaproteobacteria > Micropepsales > Micropepsaceae > Rhizomicrobium. The sequence continues at coordinate 1,733 of DATKON010000052.1, read as the reverse complement.
TAAGCCGCATGCCGGGCCGGATTTTCCCTGCTATCGCTGCCTGTTCCCCGAGCCGCCGCCGCCGGGCAGCGCACCGTCCTGCTCGGAGACCGGAATCCTCGGTGCCGCCGCCGGCGTCATGGGCACGCTGCAGGCGCTCGAAGTCCTGAAAGAAATTCTCCATCTTGGAGAAAGCCTCGCGGGGAAACTTCTCATTTACGAAGCCCTGTCGACACGTTTCCGCAGCGTGCGCGTGCGTCCCGATCCGCAGTGCCGCCTCTGCGGCTCTCATGCGGTCATCCGCGCGGGTGCAGGACCAGACTGAAATAATTTATCGCAAATGCGTCATTCTTTAACCGCGGTTTAAGCGGCGGCCGCGAGAGTGCGTCGTCACGGCGTCGTGGCCAGGGGATGAGCCAGAGCGACATTCACTTCGAGGTGTTTCAGCGCCGGGATCCGAGAGCGGCCTGGGTGTTGCACGACGTCTCGAATGTGCGCGAAAAGGCGATCGCCATGGCAGCCGATCTCCGGCGCGCCGAGAAAGACATCAGCGTCAAGGTCGTCAAGCAATATCACGGCGAAGACACGGGCGATCATTTCTCGCTGACGATCTACGAAGAAGGTCACAAGAACCTGAAGCTTGATCCCGCCGCGGAAGACGCGCCGGTTCTGCCCTGCTTCAAACCCGAGGATCTCTATGCGCAGCCTGCACGCGCGACTCTTGCGCGCCTGCTGCGGGATTTCCTTGCGCATAACAAGATCACGGTGACGGAGCTCATCCATCGCGCCGATTGCCTTGCAAGACTCGAATCGGCCGGCACGGTTTTCCAGCACGCGGTACAGAAAGTCGCTGTGGCGCAGGCCTCGTCGACGAATGTGCCCGTGCAGCAGATCATCAAGGCGCTGAACGAACTGGTCGCGAAGGCGATCGCGCGCGTCCAGCGTGACCACAAGCGGGACTACTTCCCCGAGGCGGGGCCGGGCAGCTTCGGAACTCTCGCTGTCAAGCTCGCCGGCGAGCGCGACGGCCTCTATATCTTCAGCGGCACGCTGGCGCGGCATCTGTCGTCATCGGCAGGCTGGGGCGAAAAGCTCTCCTCCTTGCTGGCGCTGGTCCCGGAGGTGCCGAATGAAGGCGAAGGCCGCGCGATGTTCCTCGGCGCGATCGACGCGGTCACTGCGGAAATTGTCGCCAATCCGTCCGCCTTGCGCGATCTGATCGGAGAAAGCGAATCCCTGGGCGAGGCGCTTTCCATTCTGATCGAGCTCCTGCTAGGCACGCTTTCGGTGCGCGGCGGGAAATACGCCGCATTGTCGACGCTTTCCGAACAATTCAATGCCGGCGAGCTTCCCGAGACGCGCGCTGCGATCGGCAACCGCATTATTGCGGAATTGAAGAGCAGCCGCAGGCTCTGTCCCTCCTCGCGCCTCGACGAGCTGCGTTTCCTGCGCAAGGTCGACAGGAGTCTCGCCATCGCCGATCCGCGCAGCCTGAGCCGGGACAGCCTGACGGCGGCCTTTACGCTGCGCTCGCGCCGGCTCGTCTCCAACGAGTCGATCGCCGAATATCTCGCAGGCGTTGCGATGCCGGACGAAAAGGTCGAGCGTCTTCTCCTCGTCGAAGAACACATCGCCGGCGCATCGAACAAGAAGCAGTTGGCCGCCATCCTGCAACAGACCCTGCGCTCGCAGGAGTTCGCCGACCAGTTCACGAACAGCGGCCTGCCGCTGATGGGCCGCCTGCGCAGGCTGGC
>DATKON010000051.1:0-37517 GCA_035524575.1 Rhizomicrobium sp. | reverse complement strand
ACGCCAGCCCCGCTCGGGCTTCAGCGGCTTATCGACGAGACCTTCGCGCTCGTAAAAGCGCACCGTCTCCACGCCGACGCCCGCCGCTTTCGCCAGATCCCCGATCCGTTTTGGCATCGCGCTCTCCATGAAGGGAATTCTGCGGTCCGTACCATGCTACGGGTGCAAGAGGCTGAATGTTGATACTTCGCGCGCTTCGAACGTGATCGCGCCGCATCAATCCTCCCCCGCGCTACGCGCTGGGGAGGATTATGATTCAGCGGCCCAAACGCGGGTTGGCCCCGGCTGCCGCAGGTGCTAACACCCCGGCCGCATGACCGAACTCGCCAAAATCCGCAATTTTTCCATCGTGGCCCATATCGACCACGGCAAGTCGACGCTCGCCGACCGCCTGATCCAGTTCACGGGCGGGCTTTCCGACCGGGAGATGAAAGACCAGGTGCTCGATTCCATGGATATCGAGCGCGAGCGCGGCATCACCATCAAGGCCCAGACGGTCCGTCTGGAATACAAGGCCAAGGACGGTGGGACCTACACGCTCAACCTGATGGATACGCCGGGCCATGTGGACTTCGCCTATGAAGTCTCGCGGTGCCTGGCTGCCTGTGAAGGTGCGCTGCTCGTCGTGGACGCAAGCCAGGGCGTCGAGGCCCAGACGCTTGCCAATGTTTACCAGGCCATCGACGCCAATCTCGAGATCGTGCCGGTCCTCAACAAGATCGACCTGCCCGCCGCCGAGCCTGAACGCGTGCGCCAGCAGATCGAGGACGTGATCGGCCTCGACGCCTCGGACGCGATCCCGATCTCCGCGAAGACGGGCCTCAACATCGAAGGCGTGCTGGAGGCGGTTGTCCATCGCCTGCCCGCACCCAAGGGCGAGCGTTCCGCGCCCCTCAAGGCATTGCTGGTCGACAGCTGGTACGACGCCTATCTGGGCGTGGTCGTGCTCGTGCGCATTGTCGATGGCGAGCTGAAGAAAGGCCAGCGCGTGCGGATGATGGCGTCCGACGCCGTCTATCAGGTCGAACGCGTCGGCGTCTTCACGCCGAAACAGGTGCTGGTCGATTCCCTCGGTCCCGGCGAAGTCGGCTTCATCACGGCCCAGATCAAGCAGGTCGCCGACACGCAGGTTGGCGACACCATCACCGATGAAAAGCGCGGCACGCCGACACCGCTGGCAGGCTTCAGGCCGGCGCAGCAGGTCGTCTTCTGCGGGCTTTTCCCCGTCGATGCGGCACAGTTCGAAGATCTGCGCGATGCCTTGAGCAAGCTCCATCTGAACGATGCGAGCTTCACCTATGAGACGGAAAGTTCTGCCGCTCTGGGCTTCGGCTTCCGCTGCGGTTTCTTAGGCCTTCTCCATCTCGAGATCATCCGCGAGCGCCTCGAACGCGAATTCAATCTCGATCTGATCGCGACGGCGCCGTCGGTCATCTACAAGATCCATCTGACGGACGGCTCGGTGAAGGAGCTGCACAATCCGGCCGACATGCCCGATCCCGTGCGCGTCGCCTTCATCGAAGAGCCTTGGATCAAGGCGACGATCTTTGTGCCGGATGAGCATCTGGGCGCCGTCCTGAAGCTTTGCGAAGACCGCCGCGGCCGCCAGATCGAGCTGACCTATGCCGGCAGCCGCGCCATGGTCGTCTATGCGCTGCCGCTCAACGAAGTGGTGTTCGATTTCTACGACCGGCTCAAATCCGTCAGCCGCGGCTATGCCAGCTTCGACTATCACATCGAAGGCTATGAGGAAGGCGACCTCGTGAAGATGTCGATCCTCGTCAACGGCGATCCGGTCGATGCGCTGTCCATCATGGTGCACCGGACTCGTGCCGAAGCCCGCGGCCGGGTCATGTGCGAAAAGCTCAAAGACCTGATCCCGCGGCACATGTTCCAGATCCCCGTGCAGGCGGCGATCGGCGGCAAGGTGATCGCGCGCGAGACGATCAAGGCGCTCCGCAAGGACGTGACGGCCAAATGCTACGGCGGCGACATCTCCCGCAAGCGCAAGCTCCTCGACAAGCAGAAAGAGGGCAAGAAGAAGATGCGCCAGTTCGGCAAGGTCGAGATCCCGCAGGAAGCCTTCATCGCCGCGCTGAAGATGGACGCGGATTAGAGACTCGCCCACCTGCCCCTTGTCCCACCTCCCCTTGAAGGGGAGGTAGGATCGGCGTTTCGAGCAATCATCCACCGGCCACAATTTGAGGTTAGGCTCCCGCTATCGCGATCGGGGGCTCCCATGGATGATCGGACAGAGGCGCAGAACCGGGCGGTGTTCGCAGGCCGTCTTGCGATCGGGCTCGTGCAGGGCCTGGCGCTGTATTTTTTGAATCTGGCCTTCACCGACAAGACCTGGCCGGCAACGGACGGCTTCCTCTACGCACCGCTGCTGTTCGTGTCACTCTACGTGCCGCTGATCGTTTCGATCGGCATCGGTAATCTCCGCGCCGCGACGCTCGTGACCTGGACACTCGCCGCATCGGCGCTCGTGGCCGCGGCGGCGTGGTACGCGATCTGGCAGTGGCCGGTGGAATGGGCGGGCATCGACGACCATCCTCGCATCGTCCCGGAATTCGCGCTCTTCTTCTTCACGCTGGTCGGGCTCTACATCGCGCATGTGCTGATCTCCGCGGCGGACAGTGAGCGTCGCTGGCTGGCGCAATATCCGGCCTATTTCGATTGCGCGTGGAAATTTCTGCTGCAGGGAGTCCTGTCGGCCTGCTTCGTCGGCGTGTTCTGGGGCGTGCTCGAGTTAGGCGCGGCACTCTTCAGCATCATCGGGCTCGACGGTTTTCGCACATTCATCGAGCACCGCTGGTTCGCCGTGCCGGCAACCACGCTGGCCTTCGCAGCTGCGCTGCACGTGACCGATGTGCGCGTGGGCCTGATACGCGGCGTGCGCTCGCTGGGTCTGGCGCTTCTGTCGTGGCTGTTGCCTTTGATGGCAGCGCTCGCGGCGGCGTTTCTCGTCGGTCTGGTTTTCACGGGACTGAAGCCGCTCTGGGACACGCGCTTCGCAGCCGGCGATCTGCTGACGGCGTCCGCCGTGCTTGTCATCCTCATCAATGCGGCGTTCCAGGACGGAAGCCAGGAACATCGTCCGGCGGCGGTGCTGCGAATTTCGGGATCGCTCGCCGCGCTGCTTCTGATGCCGTTGGTCGCGCTGAGCGCGTACGCCGTCGCGCTGCGTGTGGGGCAATATGGCTGGACGACGGATCGCGTGAACTCTGTGGGATGCCTCGTCGTCGCAGGATTTCTCGCCATCGGATACGCGCTGGCGGCGATTCCGATGGGGCCCTGGCTCGGACGTCTGGCGCGCCTGAATATCCTCGCCGCGTTTCTGGGCCTTCTCGTGATCATCGCGCTGTTTTCGCCGATCGCCGATCCGATGCGTATCGCGGTCGACAGCCAGATGGCGCGTCTGGCGAAAGGCTCGGTGAAAGCGGAAGCTTTCGACTACGGATATCTGCGCTGGCGCAGCGGACGTTTCGGTCTGGATGCGCTGCACAGGCTCGAGCATTGGGAGGGCCCGCAGGCGTCCTATGTGCGCGACAAGGCGCACGCCATCCTCAATTATCATGTGATGGCCTACACGGCGCCCATCGCGCAGGACCTCGCCGACAATTTCATCGTCTATCCGGCCGGCCGGAAACTGCCGAGCGCGTTTCTTCATCAGGATTGGCTGCACGATCCCGATGCGTCGTCGCTGCCCGCGTGCCTCACCACGGCGGGGGTCGGTTGTCAGGCTTTTTTCCTCGATCTGGCGGGCGACGGGCATGAAGAGATCGTTGTGATCGGCACCGACAAATCGGGGACGATCACCGGCTCGAACGGCGTCTTCGCCGAGGACGAGAAGGGTGTGTGGCACCTGACCGGCAGGCCCAACGAGCTCTGGCAATGCCCTGTGGTTCTGAAGGCGCTCAAGCGCGGGGATTTCAGCCTGGCTCCGCCGCTGACAGCCGCGCGCGAGGTCGATGTTCACGGCACGCATCTGACGATCGATCGGCTGTCGCAGGCTTGCCCGAACTGAGCGGTATTTGCAGGCCAGTTCCGATCCTGTAGGGAAGGCGCGCCATGGCACAGCGCGTCGCCCTTATCGATTACGGCTCCGGCAATTTGCGGTCCGCCGAAAAGGCGCTGGCGCGCGCCGCGTCCGAACATGCCACAGGGCATGAGATCATCGTCACCAGCGATCCGGACGTCGTCGCGAAAGCCGAGCGCGTCGTGCTGCCTGGCGTCGGGGCTTTTGCCGATTGCATGCGGGGGCTCTCGTCCGTCGGCGGCATGATCGAAGCGCTGAACCGCGCCGTGCTCGACAACGCAAAGCCGTTCCTCGGCATCTGCGTCGGCATGCAGCTGATGGCGCGTGTGGGCCGCGAATTTGGCGACACACCGGGCCTCGGCTGGATCGACGGCGAAGTCGTGCGGCTGACGCCGACCGATCCTGCGCTGAAGATCCCGCACATGGGCTGGAACGAACTGCGCATCGCGAAGCCGCATCCGGTGCTTGCCGGTATCGAGGACGGCGCGCATGCCTATTTCGTGCATTCGTTCGAATTGCGCGCGAAGGACCATGTTCTCGCAACAACGGATTACGGCGGCGCCGTGACCGCGATGGTCGGCCGCGACAACCTCGTCGGCACGCAATTCCATCCCGAGAAGAGCCAGGCCGTCGGTTTGCAGCTGCTCGCGAATTTTCTCGGGTGGCGGCCGTGATCCTGTTTCCCGCGATCGATCTCAAAGGCGGACGCTGCGTGCGGCTGAAGCGCGGCGCGATGGATTCCGCGACCGTCTTCAACGACGATCCCGCCGCGCAGGCGCGGATCTTTGCCGATGCGGGATTTCGGTGGCTGCATTGCGTCGATCTCGATGGCGCTTTCGAAGGCCGCTCGGTCAATGTCGAAGCGATCAAATCGATCCGTGCACGGATCAATCTGCCGATTCAGCTGGGCGGCGGCATCCGCGATCGCGCCGGCATTGACGGCTGGCTGGAAGCCGGAATTTCCCGCGTGATCCTGGGAACGGCGGCGTTGCGCGATCCCGCGCTCGTGCGCGAAGCCGCGAAAACCCATCCGGGCTGCATCGCCGTCGGTATCGACGCCAAGGACGGAAAGGTCGCGGTCGAGGGCTGGGCGGAGACCTCGGAGCTCAAGGTGCTGGCGCTGGCCCGGCGCTTTGAAGATGCCGGCGTCGCCGCGATCATCTTCACCGACATCGCGCGCGACGGGATGCTTCAGGGCGTCAATGTCGAAGCGACTGCTGCGCTCGCCAATGCGGTCCGCATTCCAGTTATCGCTTCGGGCGGCATCGCGAGCCTTGACGACATCAAGGCGCTGATGGCGGCGCCGAGCACGAACATCCTGGGGACAATCATCGGGCGCGCGCTCTACGAGGGTAGAATCATCCCGCGCGAGGCCCTAGCCTTGAGCGATTCGCGGTGAGTGCATTCCTGCCCGTCCCCTAATTTCGCGCGCGAACAGGCTATTATCAGCTTTTGTTAAGGCGGCGGCACACGTCGTCCAGCTGCTCCAGCGTCTTGTAGACGATCTTTATCTCTCCTCCCCGCTCGCCTTTATCCAGAATGTGAACTTTCAGCCCCAGCATATTGGAAAGGCTGCTCTCCAGGGCTTTGGTGTCGGCATCTTTTTCGCGCGCGTCGTGGCCCTTCTTCGGACTCGGCTTCGAACGCTGTTCGGCCTCTCTAACATTCAGTTCCGACTCGATAATTTCCCGCGCCAGCGCTTCGGGATCGGCCGCGCCGATCAGTGTTCGGGCGTGGCCGGCGGTCAGCTGGCCGTCGCGGATCATCGCCTGGACACTGTCGGGCAGTTTGAGCAGGCGCAGCGTATTGGCGATGTGGCTGCGGCTCTTGCCGATCTCCTCGGCGAGCTGCACCTGGGTATAGCCGTAGAGGTCGACCAGCTGCTGATAGGCCGCGGCTTCTTCCAGAGCATTCAGATCGGCGCGCTGGACATTTTCGATGATGGCGAATTCCAGCGATTCGATGTCGTTGAGGTCGCGGACCACGACCGGCACGTCGTGGAGTTTGGCCATCTGCGCCGCGCGCCAGCGCCGTTCGCCGGCGACGATTTCGTATGCGTCGGTCTGGCCTTTGATCGGCCGCACCAGGATCGGCTGCAGAACACCTTTCTCTTTGACGGAAGAAGCAAGATTTTCGAGATCTTCCTGGGCGAACGTCTTGCGCGGCTGGAAACGGTTCGGCCGCAAAAATGCCACCGGCACAGTGCGCGCGCCGCGGGGCGCCTCGCCACGCGCCGGCGCAACCTCGTCGCCGATCAACGCCGAAAGGCCGCGGCCGAGGCCTCGATGCTGCTCCGGACTCATGCTGCGGCCCTCATCTTTTCACGTTGGATCATTTCGCCGGCGAGCTTGATATAGGCCTGACTGCCGGGACATCTGAGATCGTAGACCAGCGCCGGCAAGCCATGGCTCGGCGCTTCGGAGATGCGGACATTGCGCGGAATGACGGTCTTGTAGACCTTGTCACCCATATGCGCGCGCACATCGGCCGCGACCTGATCGGACAGCTTGTTCCGCTTGTCGAACATCGTCAGCACGATGCCCTGAATCTCGAGCACGGGGTTGAGGTTGGCGCGCACGCGATCGATGGTCTTCAGCAGCTGGCTCAGGCCTTCCAGTGCAAAGAACTCGCATTGCAGCGGCACGACCACGGCGTCCGCCGCGGCCATCGCATTGACAGTCAGAAGCGTGAGCGATGGTGGGCAGTCGATCAGCACATACGAAAAGGGCTGCGTCGGATTCCTTTGATATTCGGCGAAGGCGTCTTTCAGCCGGAAATTCCGCCGCGGCAGATCGATGAGCTCGAGCTCGGCACCGGACAAGTCCACCGTTGAGGGGACAATGCTCAGGGCCGGGATCTTGGTCGGCGTGACGGCTTCAGCGATCGGCGCGCTGCCCATCAGGACATCGTAGGTCGTGAGACGGCGGGACGAGTTCGGGATACCGAGGCCCGTCGAAGCGTTGCCCTGCGGGTCCATGTCGACCACGAGCGTCGGGGCGCCGACGGCCGCCAGCGCGGTGCCGAGATTGATGGCGGTCGTGGTCTTCCCCACCCCGCCCTTCTGATTGGCCACCACGAGGATGCGCGGAGGCTTAACGACGCTGTCCATGCCGCAGCTCCCGGATGTCGAGGATGATACCCGAGGGATCGGACCGGCTCGGATATTGCTCGACCTTCATTCTCCAATCCTTTGCGGCGTCAGCCAGCTCCGCCCCAACAGATTGCCCCTTCAGAAAAAGGCAGCGCGTATTCTTAGCCTGAAACGGCAGTGCATAGGAAAGCAATTGCGACAGCGATGCACAGGCGCGTGCTGTGACGAGGTCGAATGGCTCCGGCTTGGCCTGCTCGATGCGGTCGTTGCGGACTTCGACCGCGGCGCCGGTCCGGCGGGCCGCCTCCTCCAGGAAGCGACACTTCTTGGTGATGGCCTCGTAGAGGACGACCTTTGGTTTCCGGTCGGCCAGGAGGATTGCGAGGACCAGTCCGGGAAAGCCGGCTCCGCTGCCGAGATCCACAACGCTCTCCGCATCGCCGACCAGTGGCAGCAACTGGGCGGAATCCCAGACATGACGCTTCCAGACCTCTTTGAGCGACTTCGCCGAGACCAGATTGACCCGGCTGTTCCAGTCTTCAAGCAGACCGACGAACAGCTTTAGCCGCGCCAGTGTTTCACGTGAAACACCGCTGACCGCCTGAAACTCCGCGGGCCCGAACGGTTCAGGAAGCGCGACGAACAAGGGTAGCTCGGGCACGTACAGCAGCCAGGACTAACGTCAAGGCCGCGGGGGTGACGCCGTCAATGCGGGCGGCCTGTCCCAAGGTTGCGGGGCGGATGGCCTCCAGCTTGCTGGCGGCTTCGGTCGAGAGACCGGCGACCTCGCGATAGTTGAGATCCTTAGGCAGGGCGAGGCCCTCATCGCGCCTGAAAGCGAGGATATCGGCATCCTGCCGGTCGAGATAGCCGGCATATTGGGCATCGATCTCGAGCTGGTCGGAAATTCCAGGCGCACAGTCCCTGAGGTCGGGCCAGATAGTGCCAAGGGTCTCGAACGTAATGCCCGGCAGGCTGAGAAGCTCATGCCCATTCCGGCGCACGCCATCGAGGCGGATAGCGATGCCATGCTTCCGGGCTTGGTTGGGCGTGAGGGTCAGCTCCCGCAGTCTCTTCCGCGCCTCCTCTAGCCGGGCCGACTTCGCCGCGAACGCTTCCGCGCGTGTCTGGCTAACGAAGCCTTCCCGAACGCCCAAGGGCGTAAGCCTTTGGTCGGCATTGTCCGCCCGGAGGCTCAGGCGATATTCGGCGCGGGACGTGAACATGCGATAGGGTTCCGTAACACCCTTGGTGACGAGATCATCGATCAGCACGCCGATATACGCGTGCGCCCGATCGAGCACGAGCGCGGAACCACCGCCCGCCGCCCGCGCGGCATTCAAACCAGCCATAAGCCCTTGCGCCGCCGCCTCTTCATAGCCGGTCGTGCCGTTGATCTGCCCCGCCAGGTAGAGGCCGGGAAGCCGCTTGGTCTCCAGCGATGAATGGAGCTCGCGGGGATCGACATAGTCATATTCGATCGCGTAGCCCGGCCGGTACATCGTTGCCTTTTCGAGGCCAGGAATAGTTTTGAGCAGCGCGAGCTGCACATCCTCCGGCAACGAGGTCGAGATCCCGTTGGGATAAACGGTGTCATCGTCCAGCCCTTCCGGCTCGAGAAAGATCTGGTGGGTGTCGCGGCCCGCGAAGCGCACGACCTTGTCCTCGATCGACGGGCAATAGCGCGGACCCGATCCTTCGATCTGTCCGGAATAGATTGGCGCACGATCAAGGTTCGCCCGGATGATGTCGTGGGTCACGGCCGTGGTTCGCGTGATATGGCAGACGACCTGCGGGGTCGTGATCCTTGCCGTAAGGAAGGAGAACGGCGTGGGCGGATCGTCCCCGGGCTGAATCGCCAGCGACTGCCAATCGATGGTCTTTCCATCCAGCCGCGGCGGCGTCCCGGTTTTCAGCCGACCGAGCCGAAACCCCAGTCGTTTCAAAGTGTTAGACAGACCGATTGCGGGGGCTTCGCCGGCCCGGCCAGCTGGAATCTTGCGTTCGCCGATATGGATCAGCCCTCGCAGGAAGGTCCCTGTGGTGAGTACGACCGCCGCACATCGGAGGGCCTGGCCCGCAGCCGTGATGACACCCGCGACGTGCCCCTCTGCCAGGATCAGGTCTTCAGCCGCCGCCTCCAGGACTTCGAGGTTGGCGGTTTCCGCGAGTGCCGCCTGCATCGCCTGGCGATATAGCTTGCGATCTGCCTGGGCACGTGGTCCACGGACGGCCGGCCCCTTGCGCCTGTTCAGCAGTCGAAACTGGATTCCCGCCGCGTCGGCCACGCGGCCCATCAAACCGTCCAGCGCATCGATCTCGCGGACCAGGTGGCCCTTGCCCAATCCGCCGATAGCGGGATTGCACGACATCTCGCCCAACGTCGCCTTCTTGTGGGTCAGAAGCAGTGTGCGCGCGCCAGTACGTGCGGATGCCGCGGCTGCTTCGCAGCCCGCATGCCCACCGCCAATCACAATGACGTCGTAACCAATCATGCGCGCTCCATAAGACTGCAGCAGGTCTGGAGCAAGTTTCACGTGAAACGGTCGCGACTCTTGTCGGACACGCGCGGTTCAGCGAGTCTGCCGCGCTGGCGACCGGGGGGGGGACGCGTGCTGCGTTGGGTAAAACGGATTTTGGGGCTGATCGTGGCGCTGGGCTTGGCCGTGATCGGCTATCTGCTCATCGCGGATCTGCCGAACCGGCCGGCGGCAGCCAATCTTGCCCCGTTGATCATGCGCGCCAAAACCTACGACGTGCGAATCCGGCGCGATAGCTTCGGCGTCCCGCACATTCGCGGCAGAACCGACGCCGATGTCGCCTTCGGACTCGGCTTCGCGCATTCGGAAGACGATTTCGCCACTATCCAGCAGTCGCTCCTTGCCGCGCGCGGGATTTTGGCGAGCGAGCTCGGTTACAACGCGATCGTGCCCGACTATCTCGTGCATCTGTTCCGTGTGCGGGAAAATGTCGACGCGCATTATGGCCACGACATTCCAGCCGATGTGCGCCGCGTGTTGGAGGCCTATGCCGACGGCGTGAATTACTATGCCGCACTTCACCCGGACAAGGTCGCGCCCGGCGTGCTGCCGATCACGGGGAAGGATATCGATTCGGGATTCGTATTCCGCACGCCGTTCTTCTACGGCCTCGACCGTGTGATGAAGCACATCAGCACGACGAATGACGACATCGCGATGCCGCCGGTCGGTTCGAACGGGGTCGCCGTCGCGCCGTCGCGCAATGCCGATGGCGCGACGCGCCTGCTGGTCAATTCGCATCAGCCTTACACAGGTCCCGTCGCCTGGTACGAAGCCGTGCTCGAGAGCGACGAAGGTTGGCATGTCGCCGGCGGTTTCTTCCCGGGCTCGCCTTTTATGCTGCACGGACACAATGCGCATCTCGGCTGGGCCAACACGGTCAATGAACCCAATCTCGCGACCGTCTACCGGCTCGTGATCAATCCGGCCGATGAGCACGAATACAGGCTCGATGGAAAATGGCAGCGCTTCGAAGAAAGCGACGCGAAACTCCGCATCAAATTATGGGGTCCGCTTTATGTCACGATCACGCGGCCGGTCGAATGGTCCGTACACGGACCAGTTCTGCGCACAGACCACGGCGTCTTCGCCGTCCGCTATGCGGGCATGAACGAAGTTCGCCAGCCCGAGGAATATTATCGCCTCAACAAGGCGCGTGACGTCGGCGAATGGAAACAGGCGCTCGAGCTGCAGCTCCTGCCCAGCGTCAATTACATCTTCGCCGACGAGAAGGGCCACATCGCCTATGTCTATAACGGCCTCTTCCCCAATCGCCGCGACGGCGTCGATTGGTCGAAGGTCCAGCCCGGCGATCGGTCCGATCTGATCTGGCACGGTTACGTGCCGTTTGCGCGCATTCCGCAGATCTGGAATCCGAAATCGGGCTGGGTGTTCAACTCCAACAACACGCCGTTCCAGGCGACCGATCCGTCCGACAATCTGAAGCCCGCAGATTTTCCCGCCTCGATGGGCGTTCAGACCAACATGACCAATCGCGCGTATCGCGCCGAGGAAACCTTCGGTCGGGATCGCGCGATGACCGATGCCAGTTTCCGCGCTCACAAATTCGATCTCGCCTATAGCAGGCGCGCGAAGATGGCCCGCATCATAGCGCAGGTCCTCGCGGCTAACGCATCGAAGGACGATGATCTCAAGACTGCGCAGAAACTCCTGCGCCAGTGGGACTACCGGACGAACGTCAAAAGCCGTGCGGCGGCGCTCGCCGTCCTGACGGCACAAAAAGTCTATCCCTTCGACGACTCAGCGCCGGTTAAGGATTCCCTCGAGGCGCTTCGACAAACGATCGCCGATCTCAAAACGCATTTCGGCCGCATCGATCCGGAATGGGGACAGGTAAACCGCATTCGTCGCGGCAGCGTCGATCTCGCCATCGATGGCGGTCCCGATGTCTTCCGCGCCGTCTACGGCGCGCCGCAATCCGACGGCACGCTGACCGCCGAGGGCGGGGATACCTTCATCATGTTCGTAACCTGGGACAAGAATGGCAAACTTTCTTCCGAAAGCATCCACCAATTCGGATCGGCAACACTCGACGCGTCGTCACCACATTACGCCGACCAGACACCGCTCTTCGTCGCGATGAAAACGAAACCTGTCCTTTTCACGGAAGATGAACTCAAAGGTCATATCGAAGCGAATTACCGGCCAGGGCAAACGCACTGAGCTCGCCGGATTCTCAAGCTTCCGTGGCCGGGCTGCAACTCACCCATCAGCAAATGAATCGCCCGTGCGCAGAGGCGCAGCAGATGGGCGGTCGCTTCGAATGCGGCCATCACGGTCAGAGGGCTGATCACGCCGCGTCCGCCCAGTCGAATTCGGGATAGAACGCATTCATCATGCGATCGACATAGGCAACGAGATTGACGTAGCGCATCGCGTGCCGGCGCAAGCTGGATTCGAAATACGGCGTTAGAAGTCCGGCAAGCGCACCGAAGCCGATCGCATCCACGGCCGTCGCATGCTCGCCCATCAGGAAGGGTTTGGCCGCAAGAAGCTGCGACAATGCCTTCAGCGAACGGATGCCCAGCCATTCTATCTCCTCGGCCTTGTGCCGCAGCACCCCGGCGGCGCGGAAATTGGCCGTCACATTTGCGAGCAGCTCCTCCCGCAGCTTTTGGCGCTGATCCTCCGGAGCGTAATCGACGAAATGGGCGGGGCCCTTTGCGAAATTCTCCGGTACGAAAAAGCGCGTATAGGCGACAGCGAAGCCGAAATGGTTCTCGATCATGCGCTCGATCGCCCAGGCTTCGGCGCGCTCGCGCGAGCCCAAACCCTCGTCGAGATCGACGCGGTATTTCCGCTCGATATGAGCGCGGATGAAGGTCGAATCCGCGATCCGCTCGCCATCGTCGTCGATGAACGGCAACTGCCCCTTGGGAGACTGGATAGGGCGCGCCCGCTCCTTGCGATAGGCCAAGCCGGCCATGACCAGCTGGACCTCGGTCTTGGTCACAAAGGGACTGGCCTCCGGCAATCCGAAATTCGGGCCCGCGCCATAGAGCGTGATCATCGTCCGTCCTCCAACTCCGATGGGGACTTGCTTACGCCACGGCTGCTGCCACCATGCTGTCAGCAGCCGCCAGCCACAGTGCCGGTCATGCGTCGCGCAGAGCGTTTGTTCGAAATCATCCAGATCCTCCGCCGGGTCCGACGACCGGTGACGGCAGAGCAGCTCGCCCGCGAGCTGGAGACCTCAAAGCGCTCGGTTTATCGCGATATTGCCGATCTTATGGCCCAGCGCGTCCCGATCCGCGGCGAGGCGGGGCTTGGCTATGTCCTGGACCAGGGGTTCGACCTGCCGCCCCTGATGCTGACACCGGATGAGATCGAAGCTGCCGTGCTGGGCGCCCAATGGGTGGCGCAGCGCGGCGATGCGCCGCTCGTCAAAGCCGCCCAGGACCTCATCGCCAAGATCGCCGCCGCGGTGCCCGAGCGCCTCCGCCCGTTCGTGCTCGACCCGGTCACCGGCGTTACGAAACGTTGGCAGGCGCCGGCGCAGGACGGCCTCGACCTGGCGCAGCTGCGCGCTTCGATCCGCCAGGGCCTGAAACTCGCTTTGCGCTATCGCGACGAGCAGAACCGCGAGACGGAGCGCAAGGTCTGGCCCGTGGCGCTGGGTTTTCATGAGGGCGTACGGCTGATCGCGGCGTGGTGCGAGCTGCGGAACGACTTCCGGCATTTCCGCACCGATCGTGTCCTCGAAGCCGGCTTCCTCGACGAGCGTTATCCGGCGCGGCCGTCGGTCCTGCGCGCAGAGTGGAAAAAGACGCTGGTGCGCGACAACGAACAGAAAACATTCAGCGAGTCCCAAGCGACTGCGCGTTCAGAGTGAGGCAACAATGAACTCCGCGCGCGCGGCGACATCCGTCTTCGGAATGATGATCGGCCGATAGCCGAAATCGCGATAGGTCTCGGTCAACGCTTCATACGTTCCGACCGCCTCTTCGAAACTGTGTTTCCGCTCCGCATCGTTCGCGAAAATTTCCGGCCAGGGCGGGACGAGAAACACGCTCTCGCGATAGCGGAAGCGCTCAGCGGCGTTGCGGAGATGTTTTGGAATCTCGCGGCCCATCATCCTGTAACCGTTCACCTGATCGATGATGCCACGATCGAAAAACGCGATGCGATCGCCTCGCGAAGCCTCGATGAGATGATGGATGGAGCGCGAGATCGTCAGCTCGAGAAAAAGGTCCACATCCCCCCAGGGCAGCGCGTCGCCGCCGATGAGCTGCTGCTCTTTCACCACCTGCCGGCCTGGCTCTTCATAGATCGCAAAGTCGCGTTTTCCGAGCTCCGTCAGCAACGACGACTTTCCGCCGCCCGAGCAGCCGGAGAGGACGATGAATTGCTTCGCTCTAGCCGCGACATCGCGCGGCTCATATTCACATTCCATGTGTCCATCACTTCCCGATGCAAAAGTCGCGGAAGATCACGTCGAGCAGTTCTTCGACGTCGACGCGGCCCATGATGCGGCCAAGGGCGCGCAAAGCGAGACGAACGTCCTCCGCCATCAACTCGGGCTGGTCGTCGGGGACGGCGAGGGCACGGCGCAATGCATTTTGTGCCTCCAGCAGCGCCTCGCGATGGCGCGCGCGGGTCAGTGGCGGTGATTCCCGTTGCGTGTCGGCGAGGCCGCTGACCTGTGCCATCAGCGCGGCGACGAAGGCATCGAGACCTTCGCCCGACTTCGTAGAGATGTTGATCTCGCCGTCGCGCGTCGCGTGCTTCGCGAGATCGCGCTTGTTCCAGACGGTGAGACATAATCTCGCTTCGACGTCCGGCGCCAGCGCAGGCCGTGCGCCCGCTTGTCCATCCAGCACCAACACGACGAGCTCGGCTTCCCGTGCGCGCTCGAGTGCACGGCGTACGCCTTCGATCTCGATCACATCGCCGGTCTCGCGCAAGCCTGCCGTGTCGGCGACGATGACCGGATAGCCGCCAAGATCGAGCTTCACTTCGATGATGTCGCGCGTCGTGCCCGGAATCTCCGAAACGATCGCCACGTCGCGCCGCGCCAGCGCGTTCAGCAGCGAACTTTTTCCCGCATTCGGGGGGCCGATCAGCGCGATGCGCAGGCCTTCACGGATGATCTCGCCGCGGCCGCCGTCGTCGAGATGCCGCGCGATCTCGCCAGCGACCGATGCAATGGCCGATCGCGCCTTCGCGAATACATCATCCGGCAATTCCTCGTCCGAGAAATCGATACTCGCTTCGACCCAGGCGGCCTGCCCGATCAGTCGTGCGCGCCAGCCTTCGTAGAGATCTGCCAGCGCCCCGTCATATTGGCGGAGCGCCTGACGGCGTTGTGCCTCCGTTTCCGCGGCTATGAGGTCGCCCAGGCCCTCGGCCGCTGTCAGGTCGAACTTGCCGTGCTCCACCGCGCGCCGCGTGAACTCGCCCGGCTCTGCGAGCCGCAAGCCCGGGACCTTCGCCAGCGCCGCCAGCATCGCCTCGACGATGGCCCGTCCGCCATGGACATGGAATTCGGCGACATCCTCGCCGGTGAAGCTTTCAGGGCCCGAAAACCAGAGGAGGAGCCCCGCATCGATCGTCCCGCCGGCCGCATTTCGGAAGCGGCGCAGGACCGCCCGTCTTGGTTGCGGCAGAGCCTCACCAGTCACTGCAGCAATGGCGGCGGCAGCCCTCGGACCCGACGCCCGTACGATGGCAACGCCCGCCCGGCCCGGCGCCGTGGAGAGGGCATAGATCGTATCCGTTACTTGGACGATTTCGGCGTCTCCTTGCGCGCGCCTGCGGCGTTGCGGGCGCCCTCCCAGATGAAGCGCTGGAACTGCTCGAAGCCCTGGCTGCCGAGCGAAAACCACTGCTTCATGACCTCTTCCGGCGCGCTTTTCTCCATCGCCGACATCATGCGTCGCTCGAATTCGTCAACCAGCCGGGCCTGCATGCCGGTCAGATCCGGCAAACCCATCAGGCGGCGCGCCTCGTCCGGCGTCAGATCCATCTCCACCCGAACCTTCATGATTTACCGCCTTCGCCGATCCGGCTTGTGAGTGCCTTAGCTTGCGCGCTATGGAGACGGAAGCTAGGGCCAAAGGCCCAATCTCCGCAACGCTTTGCGATCATCATCAGGTGGGAACATGAGCCGGAATATGCTCGATCAGGCGACGAGCCCGTACCTTCTTCTGCACAAGGATAACCCCGTTCACTGGCGTCCGTGGGGCCGGCAGGCCTTCGAAGAAGCCGAAGCCACCGGCAAGCCGATCCTGCTCTCCATCGGCTACACCGCCTGCCACTGGTGTCACGTGATGAACGAGGAAAGCTTCGGCGATCCCGACGTCGCGCTGCTGATGAACGACAGCTTCATCAACATCAAGGTCGACCGCGAAGAGCGTCCCGACATCGACCAGATCTACCAGACGGCAGCGACCGCGATGGGCCACCAGGGCGGCTGGCCGCTGACCATGTTCCTGACGCCACGCGGCGAGCCGTTCGTCGCGGGCGCCTATTTTCCGAAGGAAGACCGCGCCGGCCAGCCCGCGTTCAAGCGCGTGCTGCCGGAAGTCCTGCGCCTCTACAACGAACAACCCGAGCCGATCGCCAATGTCGTGGCGCGCGTGCAAACGGCGTTTGCGCAGCTCTGGGGCCGCGACCTGCGTGGCCCGCTCGACGGCACGGTCGTTGATCAGGCCGCCGTCAAGACGGCGCAGCGCTACGACATCTTCTATGGCGGCATCACCGCGACGCCGAAATTTCCCACCGCCGGTCTCACCGAGATGCTGTGGCGCGGATACCTGCGCACCGGCGCCGTGCAATTTGCACAACTGGTGCAGACCACACTCGACAATATCGCGCTGGGCGGCCTCTACGATCATGTCGGCGGCGGCTTCTATCGCTATTGCGTCGACGAGCGCTGGTTCACGCCGCATTTCGAAAAAATGCTCTACGACAATGCGCTGATGATCGATCTGTTGACGCTCGTCTCGCAGCACAATCGCCTGGCACATTATGTCGACCGCATCGAAGACACGGTGGGCTGGCTGTTCCGCGAGATGATGGTGGGCGATGCGTTCGCATCGAGCCTCGATGCCGACTCCGAAGGGGAAGAAGGCCGCTACTACACCTGGAGCGAAGCCGAAGTCGACGCAGCCCTGATGGGCACGTTCGTGCAGCGCTTCAAGGACGCTTACGGCGTGCGCCGCGAGGGCAATTTCCAGGGCCGCAACATCCTTCATCGCTTCGGGCGTCTCGCCTATCCGCTGCCCGAGGCCGACGAGGCACTTCTGAAGAAGCAGCGCCAGCTGCTGCTTTCGGCGCGCATGAAACGCACCGCGCCGCTCCGCGACGACAAGGTGCTCGCCGACTGGAACGGCATGATGATCGCGGCGCTTGCGCATGCCGGGAGCGTCTTCCGCAGAGCCGATTGGGTGACGGCCGCCATCAAGGCGTTCGATTTCGTGGTGAAAACGCTGGGCGAGGGCGATCGCCTCCATCATTCGTGGCGGGACGGCAAGCGCGGCGTGACCGGTTTCGCCGACGACTACGCGCAGATGGCCCGCGCCGCGTTCACGCTTTGGGAAGTCACCGGCGAGAAGCGCTTCCTCGAGCGCTCGGAAACCTGGGTGAGAACCTTGAACGAGCATTTCTGGGATAGCCAGAACGGCGGCTATTTCTACACAGCCGGCGATTCCGAGCCGCTCATCTTCCGCGCGCGCATGGTGTTCGACCAGAACGCGCCCAGCGGCAACGGCACGATGGTGGGTCTCCTTGCGCATCTCTTCCTCGTGACAGCCGAACAGGCCTATCGCGAGCGCTGCAATGCGCTGATCCAGGCCTTCTCCGGCGAAGTGAACCGCGCCTTCATCTCGATGGGCACGTTCATGAACGGCCTGGACATCACGTTTGCCGCGCTCGAGATCGTCATCATCGGACCGCGCAACCACGCGAAGACGCAGGAGCTGATCCAGGCCGTAATGGGCCGCAGTCTGCCCAATCGCGCGCTGCACGTCGTCGATTCCGGAGATCAGCTGCCGGCCGCGCATCCGGCATACGGCAAGGCAATGGAGAACGGTCAGCCGACGGCTTACATATGTCAGCGCATGACGTGCTCGGCGCCGATTTCGAATGCGGTCACGCTGGCGCAGGTCCTGCTCCTGCCACCGCAGCGGATCCAGGGCCAGGCCTGATCCGATCAAATGCGGGTCCGGCGCCGGTAGAAACGCCGCGCCGGACTCGTTAACGTCCCTCAAGACATATATCGAGGGATGTGCGCATGACCGGCCAGGACATTTCGATTTCGACGCCCGACGGCGAATTCAGCGGCTATCTCGCATCGCCATCCTCAGGCCGCGGGCCGGGCATCATCGTCATCCAGGAAATCTTCGGCGTGAATGAGTTCGTCCGCGCCACGGCCGACAGCTTCGCGGCGCGCGGCTTCTTTGCATTGGCGCCGGATCTGTTCTGGCGCATCCAGCCCAACATTCAGTTGACCGACAAAACGGAGGCCGAGTGGAAGCAGGCTTTCGACCTGATGGGCAAATTCAACATCGACAGCGGCGTGAAAGACATTCAGACGTCGATCACGCTGCTCCGTCATCATGCCGGCGTCTCCGGCAAGGTGGGCACCGTCGGTTACTGCCTCGGCGGGCTTCTCGCCTATCTGTCCGCGACGCGGACCGATAGCGACGCGTCTGTCGGCTATTATGGCGTCAACATCGACAAGATGATCGGTGAGGCGAAGAACCTCCGCCATCCTTTGTTGCTGCACATCGCCGAAGCGGACGAATATGTGCCGCCGGACGCCCAGAAAAAAATTCTCGCCGGCCTCTCCGGCAATCGACAGGCGACCACCTATGTCTATCCGAAGATGAACCACGCCTTCGCGCGGATGGGCGGGGCGCATTACGACCGGGCGAATGCCGAACTCGCAAACGGCCGGACGCTGACATTCTTCCGCCAGCATCTGAGCTGACACCAAACCGACGGAGGACCTCATGCGCGCGATCCGCTTCGCCAAGACCGGCGGCCCGGAAGTCCTGACACTCGAAACCGTCGACCTTCCGGCGCCAAAACCGGGTCAGGTCCGCGTGCGCCACACGGCCATCGGCGTCAATTTCATCGACACCTATCATCGCTCGGGGCTCTATCCCGTTCCGCTTCCGTCGGGCCTGGGATTGGAAGCGGCCGGCGTTGTCGACGCGCTGGGGGACGGCGTCACTGCGCTCAAAGTCGGCGACCGCGTCGCATATTGTTCCGGTCCCATCGGTGCTTACGCCGAAGCGAACAATGTGCCGGCCGATCGCGTGGTGAAGTTGCCATCGGGCGTCTCCGACGAGGTCGCTGCAGCATCGCTGCTGAAAGGCATGACGGCACAGTATCTCCTGAAGCGCACCTTTCCGGTGAAACGGGGTGAGACGATCGTTTTTCATTCCGCCGCCGGCGGCGTCGGTCTTATCGCGGCGCAATGGGCGAAACACCTGGGCGCCGTCGTCATCGGCACGGTAGGACATGCCGACAAAATCGCGCTTGCCAAGCAAAACGGCTCGGCGCATGTGCTCAACACCAAGACCGATGATTGGGTCAAGCAGGTTCGCGCCCTGACGAACGGCGAAGGCGTGCCGGTCGTCTACGATTCCATCGGCAAGGATACGTTCGAAGGCTCGCTCGACTGTCTCGCCGTTCGCGGGACGATGGTAAGCTTCGGCAATTCGAGCGGCGCCGTGCCGCCGTTCCAACCGGGCATCCTGAGCGCGAAAGGCTCGCTTTACATCACGCGGCCGACGCTGGCGCATTACACGCGCAACGCCAGGGAGCTTCAGGAAACTGCCGACGATCTATTCGCCGTGCTCGCCTCGGGCGCGGTCAAGATCACCGTCGGCCAGCGCTTCAAGCTGGCAGATGCGCGCGCCGCGCATGAGGCGCTGCACTCCGGCCGCACCACGGGCGCGACCATCCTGACGCCGTAATTACTCCGCCGCCTGCTTTTCTTCGCGCAGATAGATCGAGCGCTTCGGCCGCGCCAGCACCCGATGGACCATCGGCTCGAAGGCTTCGAGCGGCATCGTATCGTAATTCGGATCGAAGGCGTTCTGGTCGTGGCGCGCGCAGAACATCGCGGTACGCTCAAACGAAGGATGGCCGCGGAACTTGTCGCGCATGTTCCGGTCAAGGCCGCCAAAATGGAAGAAGTAGTAGCCCTGAAAGATGCCGTGGTGCTCGACCATCCAGTGATGCTCTTCCGAGACGAACGGCTTCAGGATCGCCGCGGCGATATCGGAATGATTGTGGCTGCCGAGCGTGTCGCCGATATCATGCAGAAGCGCGCAGACGACATATTCCTCGTCCATTCCGTCCCGGTGGGCCAGCGTCGCGGATTGCAGCGAATGGGTGAGCCGGTCGACGGCAAAGCCGCCGCAATCGCCCTCCAGAAGCTTCAAATGGGTCAGCACGCGCTTGGGGAGCTCGCGGTTAAACGGCTGCGCCGCCGCGAAAATCTTGGCCCAGTCCTCTTGGGTCCCATCGGTCATCGCATGAAATTTGGCGCGATCTTCAACGTGGTCGGTCATCATCGCTCTCCTGCGCTGTCGCAAGTGTTTCCCGCGAGCGGCGGTGGGTCAATGCTTTTGCGGCCTGAATGCGCAGCTTAAAGTTGCCGCCCATGACGATCCCTGCGGAAAAAACCCGACTTCTCGAGGACATTGCCGGCCGCTTGGCCACGGTGCCGAACGTGGAAGCCGTCGCGCTTGGCGGCTCGCATGCCCGCGGCATGCACCGCCCGGAGTCAGACCTCGATATCGGCATCCACTACCGCGAAGGGGCGCCCTTTGCGATCGACGACATCCGTGCGATCGCGAAAGCCTTCAGTGCCGGCGGTTCTCCGACCGTCACCGATTTCTACGACTGGGGTCCGTTCGTGAACGGCGGCGCCTGGATCGACAATCGCGTCTGCAAGATCGATTTCCTCTACCGCAATCTCGACCAGCTGGAACGCATCGTCGCCGACGCGCATCAAGGCCGTTCGGATCATAGTTTCGATCAGCAACCGCCTTTCGGCTTTCGCAGCGTCACCGCGCTGGGCGAGATCCACATCGCCAAGCCGCTGCATGATCCAAAGAACGTTCTTGTGCCGCTGAAAGCCGCGGTCGCGAGTTTTCCGTCCGCCCTGAAGACGCGGATCGTGCGGGACACGCTCGGGATGGCCGAATTCACGTTCATACACGCGCGCAATTATTACGCAAAAGCGGGCGACGTGCCGAACACGGCCAGCTGCATGACGCGGATCTTCCACTATCTCGTCCATGCGCTTTTCGCGCTCAACGAAACCTATCTCGTGAACGACAAGACGAGTTTGAAAGAGATCGAAAGTTTTCCGACGAAGCCGCAGGATTTCGGTGTGCGGGTCAGCGCAATTCTTGCAGCGCCGGGTGGAAGCCCCGAAACGCTAGATGCCTCGCTCGATCACCTGAAGGAATTGCTGGCCGAAACAACGGCTCTCAGCGGCTCTTACAAGCCACGGTTCGACGTGCGCTGAGACGCGCCCCTTTAGGTGTTCATGCTTTCGAAGAAGTCGGAATTCGTCTTCGCCGAACGCAGCTTGTCGAGCAGGAATTCGATCGCGTCGACCGTCCCCATCGGCGCCAGGATGCGCCGGAGCACATACATCTTCGACAGCGTGCCCTTGTCGACCAGGAGCTCGTCCTTGCGGGTGCCGGAGCGCAGAATGTCGATCGCCGGAAAGACGCGCTTGTCGGCGACTTTACGGTCGAGGATGATTTCCGAGTTGCCGGTGCCCTTGAACTCTTCGAAGATCACTTCGTCCATACGGCTGCCGGTATCGATCAGCGCGGTCGCGATGATGGTCAGCGACCCGCCCTCTTCGATATTGCGCGCGGCGCCGAAGAAGCGCTTCGGGCGCTGTAGCGCGTTGGCGTCGACGCCGCCGGTCAGCACCTTGCCCGATGAAGGAACGACGGTGTTGTAGGCGCGGCCGAGGCGCGTGATCGAGTCCAGAAGAATAATGACGTCGCGCTTGTGCTCGACGAGGCGCTTCGCCTTCTCGATCACCATTTCCGCGACCTGTACGTGACGCGAGGCCGGTTCGTCGAAGGTCGACGAGATCACCTCACCTTTCACCGTACGCTGCATGTCGGTGACTTCTTCCGGACGTTCGTCGATCAGAAGCACGATCAGGTAGCATTCGGGGTGATTGGCCGCGATCGCCTTGGCGATATTCTGCAGAATGACCGTCTTGCCGGTGCGCGGCGGCGCGGTGATCAGCGCGCGCTGGCCCTTGCCCTGCGGCGCCACGATATCGATGACACGGCCCGTCTTGTCCTTGATCGTCGGATCTTCGATTTCCATGTTGAGCCACTTGGTCGGATACAGCGGCGTCAGGTTGTCGAAGTGCACCTTGTGCTTGATTTTCTCGGGGTCCTCGAAATTGATCGAGGAAACTTTGAGCAGCGCGAAATAGCGCTCGCCATCCTTCGGGCTCCGGATCGGGCCTTCGACCGTGTCGCCGGTCCTGAGGCCGAAGCGGCGGATCTGCGAGGGCGAGACGTAAATGTCATCGGGCCCCGCGAGGTAATTCGATTCCGGCGAGCGCAGGAAGCCGAAGCCGTCCTGCAGGATTTCCATCACGCCCTGGCCGGTGATCTCGACATTGCGTTCGGCGAGCTCCTTCAGGATCGCGAACAGCATGTCCTGCTTGCGCATGGACGAAGCGTTCTCGATTTCGAGCTCTTCGGCGAAGGCCAAAAGATCGGTCGGGGATTTGGATTTGAGATCCTGCAGTTTCATCGCCTGCAGGCCGGCTTGAACAGTCATGAAAAATCACACCTGGAAAGAAACGTTGGAGAGCTTGCCCGCTTGTCTGCCGGCGACGGGCCGGCAGGAGAATTGACCGGGTTCGAACCACGCGCGGCGCCGGTCCTGTACCGGCCTCAGCTCCGCGACCAATGCGGCACGTGCTGACTGCGGCGTGAAATGGGGAACTGAACCCTTATACAGCGATTTCCCCGACTTGCAAACGCTTTCGAGGCCTCCCGGTTCAAAACGGTTTAACGACCGCCAGGATTACAATCACGATCATCAGGACCGTCGGAACTTCGTTCCACAGCCGGTAAAATCGCGCCGAATGCGCGTTGGCGTCTCTGGCAAACTGCCGTGTCCAGCGCGCAAACAGCCCGTGCACGCCGCTCATGACGATCACCAGCGCGAACTTTGTGTGAAACCAGCCGTGATGCCAGGCGTCGGTTTCCGGCAGAAACGACAGCGTGAGGCCCAAAATCCACACAGCGATCATCGCCGGGTTGATGATCATCCTGAGAAGCTTGCGCTCCATGACCTTGAAGCGCTCCGAGTCCGTGCTGCCGGGCTTGGTTTCGCAGTGATAGACAAAGAGCCGCGGCAGATAGAGCATGCCCGCCATCCACGCGATGACGGCAATGATATGGAATGCTTTCACCCATAGATAAAATTCGTACGATTGCCAGATCGCGCTCATGTCGCCCCTCCCGAAAATCCACAGCCCCCTAGTTTGGCCGGACAACGCACTGGCGGCGCACCGCTCCGACCCGATGCGGCGTCCCGCACCAGCCGCGCGAGGCCGGCAATGAATTCCGGATGCGTGCCGACCGTTGGAACACGAATATAATCCGGCACGCCGGTTTCGCGCGCGAGCTTTGCATATTCGATGTCGAGTTCGACCAGTGTTTCGGAATGTTCAGACACGAATGCGATCGGCGCCACGATCAGCGCTTTTCCCTCACTGCCGGCACGGCGGATTTCGGCATCGGTCGCCGGACCGATCCATTCGAGTGGTCCAACCCGGCTCTGATAGCAGACCTCCCAGTCGAGCCCAGCTTCCGCCAGAGCCGCCACAATCGCCGCCGCCGATATTTCGACCTGATGTTGATAAGGATCGCCCCGGCTGATGACACGCTTGGGCAAGCCATGCGCCGACAGCAGCAGACGATAGCTAAGGCCTGGCCGCCGTTTCGCAAGAGCTTCCCGGATCAGTGCTGCTTCCGCCGCGATGAAACCAAGCTCTTCCGGATAACAACAGATTTCTGACTGGGGCACCGACAGGCCGGCCCGTTTGGAAGCCTCGCGCCAATCCGTAAGCGATGACGCACTCGTTGTCGTCGAATATTGCGGATAGAGCGGGAGAAGGACGACCCGGTCCGGCTTCCAGCCCGCGACAGCTTCGGCCGTTTCATCGCTGAATGGCTTCCAGCAACGCATGGAAATGAAAGCGCGCGCCGCGATCCCGTCGCCCGCAAGCGTCTGCTCCAGCGCCCGAGCTTGCCCCTGCGTCTCTTCAAGGATTGGCGAGCGGCCACCGATCTTGGCGTAGATCTCGCGGGCGACCGGCGCGCGCCGCGCTGCAATGAACCGCCCAAGCGGAAGGCGAAACATACCGGGCAGCGGCAGGATCGCGGGATCGGTGAAAAGGTTTCGCAAGAACGGCTCGACCGCTTCCAGAGAATCCGGTCCGCCCAGATTGAACAGGACGACGGCGAGTTTCACCTTTTGCCCCGGACCAGTGCCACCAGCTCCGCTACGTGCTCCGGCGGCGTTTCGGGCAGGATCCCGTGGCCAAGATTGAAGACGAACGGAATGCCGCGCGACGCGGCCAGGATGTCAGCGACGCCGGCCTCCAAAGCGTTGCCGCCCGCGATCAAGGCGATCGGATCGAGATTGCCTTGGATGACCGTTCGACCGCCGAACTGGCTCACCGCCCAGCGCATTGACGCGGCGGTATCCAGCGAAATCGCATCCACCCTTGTCTCGCTCACATACTTCGCGTAGCCATCGAGCGTAGCTGCACGTGGAAAGCCAATTATATTTGCCGCAGGCTTAGCTTTGCGAACCTTGTCGACAACCCGCTTGGTCGGCGTCACAACCCAATCAGCGAAAGCCTGCACCGGCAATCCTGAAGCCCAGCTGTCAAAGATCTGCACAGCGTCGGCACCCGCATCGAGCTGTGCGATCAGGTGCTGTGCCACGCAGTCGCCAATAAGATCGAGGAAAGCCGCAAAATCAGCCGGATCGCGATAGCCCCACAGCTTGGCCGCCCGCTGGTCCGGCGATCCGCCGCCTTCGGCCATGTAGGTCGCCAGCGTCCAGGGCGCTCCGGCAAATCCCAAGAGAGCCTTCGATGGTTCAAGCCGTCTCCGCACCAGCCGTAAGGCTTCGTAGGTCGGTGCCAATTTCGCCGCCCATACACCCGGATCCCGCTCGAGCCCGCCAACATCGAGCAACCGCGATAACCTTGGCCCGACCCCCTCCTCGAACGTCACCGCGACATCCAAGGCGTCTGGAACGACCAGAATGTCCGAAAAAATGATCGCAGCATCGAAGCCGAACCGCTCGATCGGCTGAAGCGTGACCTGGGCAGCGAGCTCTGGCGTTGTGGCCATAGCCCAGAACGATCCGGCCTTGGCGCGGACAGCTTGGTACTCCGGCAGGTAGCGCCCTGCCTGCCGCATCAGCCAGACCGGCGGAGGCGTCTCCACCTGTCCGCTCAGAACGCTTAACAGCTTTGCCTTTCCATCTACCTTCAAAATAAAAGGACTCCAAAGGGGTGATGGGGGTGATGATGGGTCTGTGAGTTGTGGAGGAAGACGTGGGTGGTCGTTGCTCTAGGCCGTGAAGCGTTGGGACTCAAGGGCCCGATGCACGGAGCTCTTCGGTCGAACCACCGGTCGGCACGGCACTGGCTTGGGGATAGGCTGTGGCATCGGATGGGATGACGTGAACAGATTGCGTTGATGATGGACAGAACGAGAGTCATGCACGGGCCGGAGGATAGATTGTGAGTCAGGAGTTTCATCTTCATCTCGTCTCTGATGCCACCGGCGAAACGCTCAACGCCGTTGCGAAAGCGGCGACTGCGCAATTCGAAGGCGTCGAGGTCAACGAACATTTCTATGCGCTCGTCAGAAGCCAGAGGCAATTGCAGCGTGTTGTGGATCACATTCGCCAGCAGCCGGGACTCGTGTTGTTCACTCTTGTGAATCCGGAATTGCGGCGCGAACTCGAAGCGCAATGTGCACAACTCAATTTGCCGTGTCAGGGTGTGCTCGACGGCACGATCGCTATCATGGCGCAATATTTGGGCGCAGCGGAATCGCACAGGCCCGGCGGCCAGCATGAAGTCGATCAACGTTATCTGCAGCGTATTGAAGCGTTGAACTTTACCATTGCGCATGACGACGGGCAATCCGCTGACATGTTGGATGACGCCGAAGTGGTTCTGGTCGGAGCCAGCCGCACATCCAAGACGCCCACATGTGTATATCTTGCGATACGTGGCATCCGCGCTGCGAATGTGCCGTTCGTGCCCGGCATTCCGCTGCCGGCGAAGCTTCTGAGTGCGCAACGGCCGCTTATCGTGGGTCTTTGGGCATCGGCAGATCGTCTGGTGCAGGTGCGGCGCAACCGCCTCAACACACTCGGCGAAGTCCGCGATACGACCTATGTCGACGTGGACAGCGTGCGCGCCGAGGTGACGGAGAGCAAGAAGCTCTTCGAGCTCCATGGCTGGCCGTCGATCGATGTATCGCGGCGATCTGTGGAAGAAACTGCGGCGTCAATCCTCAATCTTCTTGCCGAACGACGCGAGATCGCGCCGTGACACGTGTTATCCTGGCATCAGGGAGCACGACCCGCGCCAAGCTGCTCACGGCAGCGGGTGTCGACTTCGACGTCGTTTCGCCGTGTGTGGATGAAGATGCGGTCAAGGAGTCGCTTCTGGCCGAGAAGGCCTTGCCGCGCGACATTGCCGATGCGCTGGCGGCGCTTAAGGCATCGAAGATCTCGGCAGCACGGCCGGGCGCGCTCGTGATCGGCGCCGATCTGGTGCTGGCGTTCGAGGGTGAGCTGATCAGCAAGTCGCCGGATATCGCGGCGGTTCGTGCACTTCTGAAGCGCCTGGCAGGCAGAACGCACGACTTGGTCGGTGCGGTGGTGTTGGCGAAAGACGGCGGCATCATCTGGCGGCATACCGCCCGCGCGGAGCTCACCATGCGGAAATTCAGCGACACGTTCCTCGAGGATTATCTCGCCCAGCAAGGCGAAGCTATCCTTTCCTCCGTGGGCGGTTATCTGGTGGAAGCCGAAGGCGCGCAGCTGTTCTCGCATATCTCTGGGGATTACTTCACGATTTTAGGCCTTCCGCTCTTGCCGCTTCTCAGCGCGCTGCGCGATCAAGGAGCGCTGGCGGCATGAGTATCACCGGCGCGGCAAAGCTTGCGGGCGTTGTGGGCGATCCGATCGCGCAGTCGCTGTCGCCGCTTCTGCATGCGTATTGGCTGGAAACTTATGCCGTCGACGGCGCCTACGTGCCGCTCAAGATTGCACGCGAGTCTTTTGGCTTCGCACTTCGTGGGCTTCGCCTGGCAGGTTTCGCCGGCGTGAATGTCACGGTGCCGCACAAGGAAGCAGCGTTTGCGATCGCTGAGCGTGTGGACGATGCCGCGCGCGCGGCCGGTACCGTCAATCTTCTGATCTTCCGGGACGGCCGCATCGAAGGTCGCAATACGGACTCCGCCGGTCTGACGGCCAGCCTTGTGGAGCAGTTGGGCGCGAAGGCGTTGCAGAACAGAGCGGTGGCGCTTCTGGGCGCCGGCGGCGCCGCACGGGCCGCGATCCTTGCGACCAGCAGCCTTGGCGCTAAAGACATCCGCATCGTAGCGCGAAACCCGGACCGCGCCGAAGGTCTCGCGCGCAGCCTGAAGACAGCGACCACGGCATCGCTGCAGGGCTTCGCATTTGACGAGTGGGCTGAAGCGGCCTCCGGCGCGGCTCTGCTTATCAACACGACCAGCGCCGGCATGAAGGGCAATCCGCAGCTTGCGCTTTCGCTCGGTCCGCTGCCGCGCGACGCGGCTGTCTGCGACATTGTCTACAATCCCCTCGAAACGCCGTTGTTGGCGGACGCGCGAAAGCGGGGCCACAGGACGATCGACGGTCTCGGTATGCTCATGCATCAGGCCATTCCGGCATTTGAAGCCCTCTTTGGTGTGAAGCCCGCGGTTACGCCGGCGCTGCGTGCGCTGCTTGAGGGAGCACTGAATGGCGGGCGATAACACGCCTCTCCTGGTCGGCCTTACCGGCTCCATCGGCATGGGCAAGTCGGAGACGGCGAAGATGTTCGCGCGGCTCGGCATTCCCGTCTACGACGCTGACGCGGCGGTTCACCGGCTTTACGAGCCGGGCGGCGCTGCAGTGCCCGAGATCGCGAAGCTGTTCCCCGACAGCGTCACTAACGGACGTGTCGACCGCGCCGTAGTCTCGAAACACGTCACCGCAGACAAAGAGGCATTTCGCAAACTCGAACAGCTGGTCCATCCGCTCGTCGCCAGAGAACAGCGGGCCTTTATCGAGGAGGCACGGGCCAAGGGCGCAGATATCGTCGTGCTCGACATTCCGCTTCTTTTCGAGGGCGGTGGTCACGCACGGGTCGACGCGGTTGTCGTGGTCTCGGCGCCGGCCCATATCCAGAGGGCGCGCGTGCTTGCCAGGCCCGGTATGACGGAGGATAAGCTCGACCATATCCTCGCTCGCCAGATGCCGGACGCGGAAAAGCGTGCAAAAGCGCATTTCGTGGTTGAGACCGACAAAGGGCTGGAGCACGCTTTCGAACAGGTCAAATCAATCGTCGCCCAACTGCGTCGCCGGACAAAGCATGCGTGAAATCGTTCTCGATACTGAAACGACCGGCCTGGATCCCGCTGATGGTCACCGCATTGTCGAGATCGGTTGTGTCGAGTTGATGGACCACATCCCGACTGGCCGGGTCTTCCACCGCTACCTCAATCCAGAGCGACTTGTACCGATCGAGTCCCAGCGCGTGCACGGCCTGACAGACGAATTCCTCGCAGACAAGCCGCTCTTCGCGCACATCGTCGACGAGCTGCACGAGTTCCTCAGTGACGCCCCGCTGGTGATCCACAACGCGTCGTTCGACATCAAATTCCTGAATGCCGAGTTCCTGCGCGCCATGCGCGCGAGCATTCCGATCGCGCGGGCCATCGACACCATCGAGATCGCAAAGGCGAAGATCCCTGGTGCCCGCTATTCATTGGACGAACTCTGCAAGCGCTTCGGGATCGATCTTTCGGCCCGCACCAAGCATGGTGCGTTGCTCGACGCTGAGCTTACCGCGCGTGTCTATCTCGAGCTTGTCGGCGGACGGCAGACCCGTCTGAAACTTGCGCCGCGCGACAACGAGGGCACTGTTGCGGTCGTGGCGACCGCAACAGTCATCCGTCTGCGGCCGCGAGCACTTGCGGTCCGGATCACGGCCGAGGAAATCGCGGCGCACGCGGAATTCGTGGCCAAGGAACTTGGCGCGGATGCGATCTGGGGAAAGCTGCTTCTTCAGACCACCTGAGTGGGCATCGGGAAGGGCTGCTGCTGCCCGGTCTTTGCCCGATAGAGCTGCGCGAAATCGATCGGCTCGATCATCAGAGGCGGCATGCCGCCGTCCCGGATGACATCGGCGACAATCCGCCGCGCGAACGGGAACAGCAGATGCGGTCCCTCGATCAAGAGGATCGGCTGGAGGAACTCTTCAGGTGCGTTCTGGATGAAGAACAGGCCGCCATAGACCAGCTCGAGCAGGAAAACCGGTTTGTCTTCGGCCTTCGCCGATACACGCAATTTGAGCTCGACTTCGTAACGATCCGGATCGAGCCGGCGGGCCTGGAGGTCGACCCCGAGGTCGATCTGCGGGCGCGCGGTTAACGTCATCGGCGCGCCAGGGTTCTCGAAGGACAGGTCCTTCACATATTGGCCGATGATCTGGACGCGGGGCGGCTCGCCTCCGAAATTCATCGGTTCGCTGCCGTTCGTGCCTGCCTCGCTCATGTCTGTTCGCTTTCTTGGAAAGAGCGGCGGGGCTACCACGGATCGCGCGACGGTGACAAGCCGATGGGGCCTCGAAGCGGCCGGCGCGAGTTCCTATGTTCGGGAGGCAGCGGCTGGACCGGCAGGACCGCCGGGTCTAGGGTGAACCAAGAACAGCCGGCCAAGGCTTGAAAGATGGCTAATACGCAACTTCT
This sequence comes from Rhizomicrobium sp., assembly GCA_035524575.1. GTDB lineage: Bacteria > Pseudomonadota > Alphaproteobacteria > Micropepsales > Micropepsaceae > Rhizomicrobium. Next base: position 7,793 of record DATKON010000051.1, on the reverse strand, counting down.
CATCATTGTCGCGGTTGCGATGATTGCAGGGGTCATTCTCTTCCGGCTTTACAGCGTACTCGGGCGGCGCACCGGTAACGAGCGCGAACGCCTCAGCCGCTTCGATCGTGGCACGCCCCAACCGACCGACAGCGTTGTCGCTTTGCCCGACCGCAACCGCGTGCGCGACGCGGTGGCGACCCGGCCGCTAGACGAGGTCGAGCAGGCGCTGATGGACATCAAGCTTGCCGATCGGACCTTCGAAACAGACCATTTCGTCACCGGTGCCAAGAAGGCGCATGAACTCATCGTCACTGCTTACGCCAGGGCCGATCGCGAAACCCTGCGGCCGCTCCTGAATGACGAAGTCTACGAAGCATTCGATCATGGGATGAGGGACCGCGAAACCCGCGGCGAGACCGTGAAGTTCACGCTCGTCGGCTACAAGGACGTGAAGATCAGTCATGCGTCACTCAAGGGCCGTATCGCGGAAATCACCGTCAATTTCATGGTGCAATTCATTTCGTCGACGACCAAGACCGATGGCACACTGGTCGAAGGCGATCCGGCGGCCGTGCGCGACGTGACCGATATCTGGACCTTCTCGCGCGACCTGCGCGGATCCGATCCCAACTGGACGCTGGTTGCCACGTCCGGCGGCGAATTCTAACGGCATTCCGTGAGGCTGCTGCGATCCCCGCTCCTGTGGGCGCTTGGCGTTGCCGTTCTTGTCGCGGTCGCGGTCATCACCTGGATTTCGCTTCGCCAGCACGAGGCCGTGACACCTCCGCGGACAGTCTTCCGCTTCGTGCCGACAAGTTTCGCCGCACTTCCAGGTTGGAGCAGAAGCGATCCGAGCGGCACGCTGGTCGCCTTCCGCCGCTCCTGCGCCGAAATCCTGAAGCGGCCATCGGGTGCGCAGATGGGCGTCGACGGATATGCCGGCGAGGCGTCGGATTGGTTCCCACCTTGCAAAGCGGTTCGCACCCGGCCGGTATCGTCGGCCGAGGCGCGCGCCTTTTTCGAAACCTGGTTCGTGCCCGTCGAGGTGGATCGCCCGGCGCGTTTCACGGGCTATTACGAGCCGGAGCTATCCGGTAGCCGCGTGCCGACGCAGCGCTATCGCGTGCCGATCTATGGCCGCCCCCGCGATCTTCTCTCTGCGGACCTGGGCGCATTCCGCCACAATCTCGAGGGCGAGCACATTTGGGGACGAGTCGAGGGCACGAAGCTGGTTCCTTATCCGACGCGAGCCGAGATCGATGCGTACGGCCTCGCAACCGCGCCTGTTCTTCTTTACACAGACGATCCGGTATCGGCATTCTTTCTGCAGATCCAGGGCTCGGGTTTGGTCAAACTCAACACCGGAGAAATGCTGCGGCTCGGCTACGCTGCCAAAAACGGACGAGCCTATACGCCGGTCGGCCGCGTCCTGATTGCGCAAGGTGCGCTCGAGCGGAAGAACGTCTCGATGCAGTCCATCCGCGTCTGGCTTGATGCGCATCCGCACGACGCGCAACGCGTCATGGAAGCGGATCAATCTTTTGTCTTTTTCGATCTCGCTCCGCTCGGCGATCCGGCGCTCGGCAGTCCCGGTACCGAAGGTATCCCGATTGCAGCGCAGGCAAGTCTGGCGGTCGATCCTTACTTTCACGCTTTGGGCACGCCGATCTATGTGGCCACGGTTGTCCCCGATGCCGATCCGGCGAAACCGGATCACCAATTTCAACGACTTCTCATAGCGCAGGACACGGGCGGCGCGATCAAAGGGCCGGCGCGCGGCGATATCTTTTTTGGTGCCGGCCGAGATGCGGAAGCCATCGCAGGCCGCCTCAATGCTCGCGGGCAATTCTTTGTGTTTGTTCCCAAAGCGGTCACTGCCGCGCTCGGGCATGGAAAAGACATTCCGGACGCGCGACCATGACGCGGCGCAGGCGCGAGGTCAGCGAAGAAGAAAAGGCACTGTTCCGCGATACCTTCCGCGAGGTGCGGCCGCATCTTCCGCAGGCCAAGGAAAAGTCCTCCGCGAAGGTCACGCCGAAGAAGGCGCCGGTCCGACCTGTGCAAACCGGTCTCGATGGGCGTACGGCTGAAAGGCTGCGTCGCGGAAAGCTCGAGCCCCAGGCGCGCCTGGATCTGCATGGCATGACGGAAGCGGCCGCGCATGAGGCGCTGGCGCGATTTCTGAAAAATGCACGCGCGCAAGGTGTACGACTTGTGCTCGTTGTGACCGGAAAGGGCCTGAAGCAGCCGGCGGAAGACGAGCCGTTCGATCTCGAACTTCATAAGCGCTCGCGCGGCGTGTTGAAATCTATGGTGCCGCGCTGGCTGAAGGAACCGGCTTTCGCAGCGCTCGTTGCAGAAACAAGGAGCGCTCATCGCCGTCACGGCGGCGCCGGTGCGCTTTATATCTATCTCCGAAAAGCGCCCCGATGAAACAGGCGCAGACAACCATCGCGATTCAGACTCGCGGGCCGGGACTTTATCTCTTCACGCACGATGCAGCCGCATTCGTGAGCCGCGAAAAGATCGTAAAGGGACTTCTCACGTGTTTCATCCGCCACACCTCGGCGTCGCTGGTGATCCAGGAGAATGCCGATCCTGACGTGCTTGCTGACCTGGAGGATTTCATGCGGCGTCTGGTGTCGCGGGATCCGATGTTTTACCGCCATACGACGGAAGGCCCGGACGACATGCCGAGCCACATCCGTTCGGCGCTGACGGCGACGAGCCTCACCATCCCTGTTCGTGACGGCCGTCTGGCGCTCGGGACGTGGCAGGGTCTCTATCTCTTCGAACACCGCGATCACCCGCATGCGCGGGAGATCCTGCTGCATTTGCTGGGCGAGTGACTTAGGCCAAGCCCGCCGCCGCCGCGAGGACGTTGAACGGGGTTTCGGGTCGCGCGCCATAATGCGTGATGACTTCGCCGGCCGCGATGACGCCAAGTCGTCCACAATCGCCAAGCCCTCGCCCGTGCGTCAGGCCGAACAGAAATCCGGCCGCGAATTGATCGCCGGCGCCGGTCGTGTCAACGACCTGGGGCACCGGCACCGCGTCGATCACATGGACTTCGCTTCCGCGTACGACAACGCAGCCCTTCGCGGAGCGCGTCAGCGCCGCGGTGCCCTTCCATTGCTTTACGGCCTGCAGCGCGTCATCGAAATCGTCGACTTCGAACAGCGCCTTCACTTCGTCTTCATTGGCGAACAGCACGTCCACATGAGTCTTGTAGAGCTCCAGGAATTCTTCGCGGTTGCGCCCGACGCAGAACGGATCCGACAGCGTCAGTGAAACCTTGCCGCCTGCTCTCTTGGCCGCCACCATTGCCTTGGTAATCGCCGCTTTCGATTCCGGCGCGTCCCATTGGTAGCCTTCGATGTAGAGAACCTCGGCCTGACCGATCGCCGCCTCGTCGATATCGGCGGGTTTAAGCTCGCGGCTCGCGCCCAAAAAAGTGTTCATGCTGCGCTGCCCTTCCGGCGTTACGGCGATCAGGCAGCAGGCTGTGGCCGGGCCATCCTTCGCAAAGCGGGTCGTATAGTGCACGCCTGTCTCTTTGAGGCTTGCCGCAAAGCTCTGCCCCAGACGGTCGTCCTTGACCTTGCCGACGAAGAGACCTTTGCCGCCGAGCGAAGCGATGCCGACCATAGTGTTCGCGGCCGAGCCGCCGGCAACTTCGCGCGTATCGCCGAAGGCTTCGAAAAGCTTTGCGGCGCGGAACTCGTCGATCAGCGTCATCACGCCCTTGGCGATCTTGTGGTCCAGCAGAAAGGCGTCGCTGACCGCTGCAAAAACGTCGACAATGGCATTGCCAATCCCGGCGACGTCGTAGCTCTTCGGCATGCAGGCTCCTGGAAAATAGGTCGTTCCCCGATAGGCGAGCCGGGGCTCATTCGCAAGTCCGGCTTGTCCGCCTCACTCTTCCGGTGCATGACTTTCTTCTCGAGCCAGTGGAGTGACGGATGGATTGGCGGAAGCTTGGGGTTGCGGCCCTTCTTTGCGCGGGTGTTGGCGCGTGCGCCACTAAGCCGCCTGCGGAAACCCCGTCGGTTGCGCTTCCTGCGGCGCCGCCGCCGGGCGAGCCGGCCTGGATAGCCTCAATGGACGCCTCGGCCTTGCGCGCATCCTTCGGTCAGCCGGCCTATGTGCGCAAAGACAACGGTTCGCAGATGTGGCGCTACGACGGCGCGACCTGCAAGGCGTTCTTCTTCCTCTATCCGGGCGCGACAGGTGCGATAGCCGTCCGTCATGTCGAGACATTGCCGCGCGGCACCCAAATGGCGGCGGATGAGAACTGTCTTGCACAACTCCGCGTGAAACCTGTCCTGCCCGCGTCGCCCCGGCCTACTTCTTAGCTTTCGTGCGGGCTGCGTTCTTGCGCTTTACGGCCGGCGCGGGTCCTTTGCGCGGCTTCAAGGACGTGTTCGGTTTCGTTTCCTCCGGCTCTATCGTCTTGTCCTTGAAGCGGCAAAGATCAATCACGACACAGACCGGACATTTCGGCTTGCGCGCGATGCAGATATAGCGGCCGTGCAGGATCAACCAGTGATGCGCGTGCACGACGTATTTGTCCGGAACGATCGCGGTGAGCTTGTCCTCGACCTCGCGCGGATTTTTTCCCGGCGCCAGCCCAGTACGGTTGGAAACACGAAAAATATGCGTGTCGACCGCAATGGTCTTCTCGCCGAAAGCAACATTCAACACGACATTCGCAGTCTTACGGCCTACACCAGGGAGCGCTTCGAGCGCCTCGCGATCGCGTGGCACGTGCCCGTCGTATTTCTCGAGCAGCTCGCGCGAGAGTGCGATCACGTTCTTCGCCTTGTTGCGGTAGAGCCCGATGGTCTTGATGCACTCTGTCAGCCCCTTCTCGCCGAGCGCGATCATCTTGTCGGGCGTGTCGGCGACCCTGAACAGCCCTTCCGTCGCCTTGTTCACGCCTTTGTCGGTGGCCTGCGCCGACAATACGACTGCGACGAGGAGCGTGTAGGGATTGTGGTAGACAAGTTCTGTCTTCGGGCTGGGATTGCTCTTTGCGAGTCGCGCGAAGAATTCATCGACTTCTTTGGGCGAAAATGACTTCGGCATGACTTCCTCTTCATCGCGGAATGCCGCAATTCCGGGGAAGGCGCAACTGGCGGGAACCGGAGGAGGCTGCCGCTCTTGTCTGGTAGATGGATCAGTTGCAGGATCATCCGATGTCAGGCAGCGACCCTGTACTTCTCGACCGGACGCTGCGCCCTAGCCCGCCGATGCCGCCGGCTGCGCTCCGCGGAATCGTCATCGCCGTCGGCTGCTTTTATCTCGCTTTCTCGATCGGTTTCCTCATGCGCGGCGCTTGGCTCGTGACGCCGTTCATGGGCCTCGACGTGGTGCTCCTGGCCTGGGCCTTTCGGGCGAGCCTGCGCGCGGCGCGAATCCACGAGCGTGTGCTGCTGACGCGGGCGAAACTGACGGTCGAACGGCATCCCGTGAACGGCCCCGTCAGCGAAGTGGCCCTCAATCCCTACTGGGTCAGGGTCGACATGGCCGATCCGCCCGAGCCAGGAAGCCAGCTCACGCTGTGGAGCCACGGCCAAGGTGTTCGGGTGGGCGCCTTCCTCCCGCCGGACGAAAAAATCGCCTTTGCTCATATTCTCAAATCGGCGCTGCGGCGGGCCCGGGATACGGTCTAAAACCAGCAAGAAACGGGTCGAAAGTGGGGGTATTCTGCTACACCTTCCAGCCCATGAACGCGCCCATGATCCTCGACGACGCCGAAGCCGGTCGCCACTATCGCCAGATGGGGCGGGCCATCCGCTTCCTGGCCGATCACTATCTCGAACAGCCGACGCTGGACGAGGCAGCCTCCGCCGCGGGGCTGTCGCCCTTCCATTTCCAGCGGTTGTTCACGCGCTATGTGGGCATCAGCCCGAAGAGCTTCGTGGGGCACCTGACGCTCGAACATGCGAAGACCGGTTTGAAAGGCGGCGCCAGCGTGCTTGACGCGGCGCTCGATGCAGGACTGTCCGGGCCGTCGCGCCTGCACGACCTGACGCTCAAGATCGAGGCGATGACGCCCGGCGAATATGCCCGAGGGGGTGAAGGTCTTATCATCGACTACGGCTTTCATCCCTGTCCGTTCGGTCAGGCGCTGCTGATGACGACCGACAAGGGTGTCTGCGGTCTCGGCTTCTGCGATGAGGACGAGGAAGAGGCCGCGTTTGCCGACATGACGGCGCGCTGGCCGAAAGCGGATTTTCGCGAAGGGCTGGAGCGCACGGCGCAACTGACCCGACGGATCTTCGATGTGGATCTCCGCACCGATCAGCCGATCGGTCTGCATCTTCTGGGCACGCCCTGGCAGATCAAGGTGTGGGAAGCGTTGCTCGAGATTCCCGAAGGCAGGCTCACGACCTACAAGGCGATCGCGAACAAGATGGAGAACGCGAAAGCCTCGCGCGCCGTGGGCACAGCGGTCGGACGCAATCCGATCTCGTATCTGATCCCCTGCCATCGCGTGCTCGGCAGCGACGGTGCACTGCACGGCTACCACTGGGGGATGTCCCGGAAACGCGCGATGCTGGCGGTGGAGGCAGCGCGGCGGGCAGCGTGAACGCTCCGACTCTCCATGAGGGGAAGAGCACCAGAGCGGGGCGAGCCCCGCTGCCAAGAAGGCAGTTTTCCGGAGCCGCGACACCACCAGGTGCCGCAGCGCTTAATCTATTATTGTCAGTGGCTTAGCCGGGCGCAAAATAGATTTGCTACCAGTCCAGTTTGTAACTAACCGATATGGACATGGCCAGTCGTTCATGATATGTTCCGTCCTGGGAAATGCTCAGGAGACAAGAACATTGATCCGTGAATTTCGACTTTCGCCGCCCGGCCGCGGGCGTGGCCTGTCATGCGAGGCCAACGGAGCGATCCTAAACTCGGTAGCGTTCCTGAAATGCTCTGGGGAGCAATGGGAGCCGCGCGATTGCGGCGATCTGTCGAACGAACTCAGCATCGCGTTCGGACTGCCGATCGATGTGTCATCGAAGATGCGCGGGCTCAAGGCAATCTCGAACGCACTCAACGAAGGCGATATCGCCCGGGCTCAAATCGCCGCTGTACTGTTGAGCATTCCTGAACCGCCCGCCCTGGAAAAGAACGCTCGCTCAAAAGACAAGACGATCAAATTCATCCGCGATCTTCCCTGGTCCGGATTGATCAAAGCGGATTGGGACGCAGACGAACACCCGCGCTGGCCGGCGGGTGCGCCTGACAGTCAGGGCGGACAGTTTGCTCCGAAAGGGACAGACGCTGTCGCGCCATCATCGCTGGCCAATAGCGCCAATAATTACAACTCTGATAACAATCACGGAGAGCACACGGGAGAAGGAGCACTTAACGACGGCGTTTATCGTCCGGGCAGTGACTTAATAGAGCGAAACCCAGTAGCCGGTACTCCATTAGCTGCCGCATGGCCGAGCAATGGACCGCCCGACGAAGCAGCTGCTTGTGCGCGCTTCGCACGCTTGTGTGTGCTGCTCGCCCCGTTCCTTTTAAGTGGCGACAGCCCGCAACGAGTACCTTTTCACGATCATCACATATTCCCACAGCAATTTCGAAAATTCTTTGAGCAACGTGGAATCGATATTGATCAGTACACGGTGACAATCGATGCATCGACTCACTTGCAAGGCGTTCATGGATCTGGGTTGGGCGGGCCGCCAGGCCAATGGAACGAAGCATGGGCTGACTTCATCACGCGAAATCCGAACGCGACGAGGCAACAGATCTTCGATTTTGCTGGTCAACTAATGAAACGATTTGGAATATCGTCGTCA
>DATKON010000050.1:0-2464 GCA_035524575.1 Rhizomicrobium sp. | reverse complement strand
GAGGACTATTGCCTCATTTCCAGCGTCGGCATCGAGGACGTCGCGGTCTGCGCCGACGTCGAGGTGAAGCCTGACGCCGACATCGAGCGCGTTCAGGCCGAGATCTGGTTCCGGATCGAACAATATCTAAGCCCCCCGGTTCCGTTCCGCACGCTTCAGGAGCTTCAGGGCAGCGGGGAAGCAGTGGAGGAGATATTCGACGGCCCGGCCCTCGACAACGGATTCATCACGGATGGCGATCTTCAGGCCGCTTCGCTTCGCGCCATGCTGCGCGGCTCCGACATCATCAACCTGTTGATGGACATCACGGGCGTGATAGCCGTCAACCAGCTTCGGATGACCAAATACGATTCGGAGGGCAACGCGGTCACGGGCGCCGCCGATCCCACCTGGTCTCTCGACGGCCAGCCCATCTACGATCCCAGTAAGCTCAGCGCTGCATGGCTACTCGCAATCAGCCCCCGGCATCAGCCGCGCTTCTATCTGAACCAGTCGCGCTTTCTGTTCTATAAGAATGGGCTTCCGTTCCTTCCGCGCATGGACGAGGCGACGGACGTGCTCAACCAGCTTCGCGGCGAAGCCGAGCGGCCAAAGAATCCCGACGCGCCGAAAGACCTGCCGATACCGGCGGGCCATTATCGCAAGCCGGACGACTACTATCCGGTGCAATACAGCTTCCCGCTGGCTTACGGCATCGGGCCGGCGGGCCTGCCGACAAGCGCCACGCCCGTCCGACAAGCGCAAGCGAGAGATCTCAAAGCCTATCTCATGGTGTTTGAGCAGCTCATCGGCAATGCGCTCGAGCAGCTCGCGCATACCGCGGATCTGTTCTCGCTCGATCCCACGATCGCGCATACTTATTTCGTGAAGGCTTTCGATGAGACGATCATCAAGGGTTATGGCGATCTCGTCGACCCGGGCAAGCTCGATCCAGATTCTATCGTGGCGATGATCGAGACCACTCCCGCGTTCGAGGCGCGACGCAATATGTTCCTCGATCATCTGATGGCGCGGTTCGGCGAGGAGTTCAGCGAATATGCTCTCCTCCTCACCAATGCCGCCGGCGAGGCCGTTGCACAACCGCGCCTCATCGAGAACAAGATCGCCTTTCTCAAGCGCTATCCCGAGATCAGCCACGACCGAGCCAAGGCGTTCAACTACACCGACACGCCAGGCGCGCCGAGCAACTATCCCGGCATCAAGAAGCGCATCAGCCTCCTCTTGGGCTATCCCGACCTGACATTCGCCTGGACGGTCGGCGCGCCGACCGGTGGCGACTATCCGGTCACATATGTGCTCGCCGACGGCAATGGCAAGCATTGGCTGGAAGGCTCGGTGACCGTTCCGGCGGTCGACTCGTCCGGCGCCGAAGAGGCCGCTTACCGTGCGCTCACGGAGCGCATGATCCTGTCGGACGCCTACACCGTCACGGCAGGCGGCGGCGCCTTCACGCTGACGCTCACGGACGCCGCAGCGGCTGAGATCGGCCACGCGCCGCAGACCTTCGCGACGCAAGACGATGCGGCCGCCGCCCGCGACGCGCTCACCGCGTGGAGCGCCAACGACCGGATGATCGTCGTCGAGCATCTTCTGCTACGGCCCAAATTCATCGGCGATGCGCTCTATCCCGCGTGCTGCGACGGAGGCTGCGCGACTTGCGGCTGCGAGGACCCCTACTCGTTCCGGCTTACCTTCGTAATGCCGGGCTGGACTGAGCAGTATACCGACGATCTGGACCTGCGCCGCTATGCCGAGCGCACGATCCAGGAGGAGACGCCTTCCCATCTCCTCGGCAAGACCTGCTGGGTCGGCAACGACGGTTTCGTCGAGAATCCGTGCGACGACGTCGTCGACAATCTCGCCGATCTCCTAATCGCCGAGGGTTTGACGACGGAGGGCGCCGCGCCCACGCCGGACGATGCCTGCGCCTGCGCCAACTCGATCTACAAGGCCTTCAGCGCTTCCTTCACCACCTGGTATGCGGACAAGAAATTCGCCCTTCTGCAAGAAGGCACGCTTGCCGCCGAGATCGGCGCGCTGTTTCAGGGCGTGGCGATGTTCGCCGACGGCGCCTGCACGACAGTGTTCAATGCGGCGCTCTGGGACGAGGTGCGCGCGATGATGGCGGGTTATTTCGTCGACATCGCGCTCCACGGCTGGCAGTTCGAGCGCTTCGAATGGGCGTGGGGCCAATGGCTCGGCGCCAACGCCGCGATCGACTGGACCGACGAACGGCTCGTGGAGCGCGTCGAGACGATCCTTGCGGCAAACGTGACGACGCCATCGGCCAAGCCGTCCGAGATTTGCGATTGCGCGCTCGGGATAGTGACGAATTACGGCGCGCAATTCTACGCTTGGATGAAGAGCAACGTCGCGGCAGGCAAAACGCCGGGCGCTTTGACGGATTTCGATGAACCGGCCGTCACGCTCTGCGCCGGAATGACTTTCGCGGCGGGAACGCAGG
>DATKON010000049.1:0-28900 GCA_035524575.1 Rhizomicrobium sp. | reverse complement strand
TGCCGACCGTTTTCGATCTCACGCCGCTCAATCCGAAGTTCAACGAAGACCCGCACGCGCTGCTCGACCGGCTGCGCAGCGAATGTCCGGTGAGCCGCGACGAAACCGCCGGACTGTTCCTTTTGACGCGCTACGCGGATGTGCGGGGCGTGCTGTCGGACACCTCAATGTGGCGCGGACCCGAGCGCTCAGAGGAAGCCGCCGTGCTGACGCGCGCCATCCTCAACCAGAATCTCGAAGGCCGCACGGTGCCGAGCGACGAAGACGGCGCCGGGATTCTTCTGATGGACGAACCCGACCACATGCGCATCCGCGAGCCTTTCGCGAAGGCGCTCTACAAGCGGGTGGCAAAGTCGAAGCCGCTGGTCGCTCAGGTCGTCAAGGAATGGCTGGACAAGATCGGCGATCGCAAAGAGTTCGATGCGATGGCGGATTTCGCACTGCGCGTGCCGATCGATGTCATCGCACGGCTCCTCGGCGTCGACGACTCCCGGCTCGACGAATTCCGCGACTGGAGCGAAGGCGTCATCCTGATCCTCAATCCCTTCCGCAATCCGGAAGAGACGAAGCACTGCGTACGCGCGTCGAACGCGCTTTCCGCCTATATGCGCGATCTGATGGACCGACGCCGCAAAGACCCGCAGGACGATCTCGTCAGCGATATGGTGTTGCTGCAGAAGGAAGGTGCGCCGCTGACGGACGGCGAGATCTCCAACAATCTGCAAGGGCTGCTGATCGGCGGCAATCTCACCACGACCGACCTGATCGGCAACGGCATCTGGCTCCTGCTCACGCATCCGGAGGAGCTTGCGAAGCTCAAGGCCGATCCGTCGCTGATCAATTCCTGCGTCGAGGAAATCCTGCGCTATGAATCGCCCGTCGACGTGACGGGACGCATAGCACCGCGCGAGATGGATGTCGGCGGCTGTCCGGTGCACAAGACGCAGTCGCTGTTCATGTCGCTCAGAGGCGCCAACCGCGATCCGGCGGCATTCCCAGATCCGCACCGCTTCGACATCGCGCGCAAGGATGCGCCGCATGTGGCGTTCGGCGGTGGCCTGCATCTGTGCATCGGCTCGCCGCTCGCGCGCCTCGAAGCGCAGGTGGCGCTGCAGATGATCTTCGAGCGTTATCCGAACCTTCGCCTCGTCCATCCGGACGCCAAACCCGAATGGCGCACGCAGCCCTTCTTCCGCGGGCTCAAGACGATCGAGGTACAGGTCTAGCCCGCGGCATCCGCCGTGCGACGAGGCCGAAGAAGAGAATGATCGCGCCGCCCGCGATGACGATCGCCGCATGGATCGTCCAGAATTCGTAGGACGAGACGTTCTCGTAGAGGCTGCCGAGACGGCCGCTGATGAACGCGCCGAACGCCACGGAAAGCGTATAGACGCCATACATCGTCGCGTTGAGCGACGGCGGGGCGAGGCGCGAGTAGATCGCGATCACCGTCGGCGCGAAATAGACCCAGCCGAGATTGGAAACGAGATGAAACACGGCAAGCCACCAGATCGGCGCGCGGCCATGCGCGTCGGCGGCGACATACGCGAAACCGAGCCACCACGTGGCCGCCCCGAAGATGACACAGCCGAGCGCGGCTTTGACGAAGTCACCCGGTTCGCGGCCGCGGCTCGCCTGCCAGCGCCAAAACGCCAGGACTAGCGGGATCAGCACCACGGGCGCTGCATCGATCGACTGAAGAAACGGGATCGGCATCTCCCAGCCGAAGATGTGCATGTCGACGTGATCTTTGACCCAGAGATTGTACGTGTTCCAGATCTGGCTTTGCGCGATCCAGAACAGGGTCGATACCGGCGCCAGCGCAAACAGAAAGACAAGCGCGCGCCAGTCGTCGCGCCCGAGCTTCGGGGCCGCGGGATCCTCGACGAGCTTGAGCGCCTCGCGCTTCGGGAGCGATCCACTTCCGCCGATATAGACGGCAAGACCGATCAACATGCCGACGCCTGCAAAGCCGAAACCGACATGCCAGCCCACATAGGTCGCAAGGCTTGCGGTGATCAGCGGTCCGAGAAACGCGCCGATGTTGAGCGCCATTGCATAGATCTGGAAGGCCTCGTCGCGTCTTCGATCCTTCACGTCGTAAAGCTCGCCCATCTGCGGCGTGAGATTGCCGCGGAACAGGCCCGCGCCGAGGATGAGAAGCGCAATGGCAATGAGGAACGACGCATCGAATGTCAGCAGGAGGTGGCCTGCCGACATCATCAAACCGCCGATAATGACGGTGTTGCGGCGCCCGAGCAGGCGGTCGCCGATGACGCCGCCCACGAGCGGCATCACATAAACGAGCGAGACATAGAAACCGAATGTCTGCGTCGCGAGAGCATCAATCGAAAGCGGACCGGTAAAGTGCTCGACAAACCCGCGGTAGCCCGCGAAACCCAGCACGTGCTCGATATGGCCGGGCAGCAGCAGCGCCTTGACCATGTAAAGGACGAGCAGCGCCTGCATCCCCTGAAGCGAGATGCGGTCCCACACTTCGGTGCCCGCAAGCACGAACACGCCGCGAGGATGGCCGAAGAGTGTTCGTTCCTGTCCGGCTTCGCCCCTGCCCAAATCGCCCCCTGGCTCGAAACCTACGCCGCCTGTTTCGTCCGTGCACGGATCAGCGACAGCACCTTGCGCGCGGCGTCGGGGATGTTGGTGCCGGGGCCGAAGATGGCGGCCACGCCCGCGCGCTCGAGATAGGCGTAGTCCTGCGCCGGGATCACGCCGCCGACGATGACGAGGATGTCGTCCGCCTTTTCTCTTTTGAGCGCGGCGATCAGTTCGGGCACGAGCGATTTGTGTCCGGCGGCCTGGCTCGAGACGCCGATGACGTGCACGTCCGCATCGATCGCATCCTTCGCGACTTCCTCGGGGGTCTGGAACAGGGGACCGATGTCGACGTCGAAGCCGAGATCGGCGAACGCCGTCGCGATCACCTTGGCGCCGCGATCATGGCCGTCCTGACCCATCTTGGCGACGAGGATGCGCGGGCGCCTGCCTTCCTCTTTCGCGAAGGCTTCGATGTCGCCGCGCAGCGACTGGAACGCGTTGTCGCCGTCATAGGCGCCGCCATAGACGCCGGCGATGGAACGGATCTCGGCGCGAAAGCGTCCGAACACTGTCTCCATCGCGGCGGAGATCTCGCCGACCGTGGCACGCGCCCGCGCCGCTTCGACGGCCAGCGCCAGGAGATTGTCCTTGCCCTGCGCGCCTTTGACAAGCGCCGCCAGCGCGGCCTGGCATTTGGCTTCGTCGCGCGATTTTTTTACATTGCCGAGGCGCGCGATCTGCTGAGCGCGCACCTGCGCATTGTCGATGTCGCGGACTTCGATGTCGGGCTCGTTGTCGAGCTTGAAGCGATTGACGCCGACGATGACGTCCTCGCCGCGATCGACGCGGGCCTGACGCCGCGCGGCGGCTTCCTCGATGCGCAGTTTCGGGATGCCCGCTTCGACCGATTTCGTCATGCCGCCCATCGCTTCGACGTCGTCGATGATCGCCTTGGCGGCGGTGGCGAGCGAATGAGTGAGCGCTTCGACGTAATAGGAGCCGCCCAGGGGATCGACCACGCGCGTCACCTGCGTTTCGTTCTGCAGGATCAGCTGGGTGTTGCGGGCGATGCGGGCGGAGAATTCCGTCGGGAGCGCGATGGCCTCGTCGAAGGAATTGGTATGCAGCGACTGCGTGCCGCCGAGGACGGCCGCGAGCGCCTCGAACGCCGTGCGCACCACGTTGTTGTAGGGATCCTGTTCGGTCAGCGACACGCCGGAGGTCTGGCAATGCGTGCGCAGCATGAGCGATTCCGGGTTCTTCGCGCCGAACCCTTTCATGATCTGAGACCACAGAAGCCGCGCGGCTCTGAGCTTCGCCACTTCCATGAAGAAGTTCATGCCGATGCCGAAGAAGAACGATAGCCGTGGCGCGAAATCGTCGACCGCAAGCCCCTTCGCTTTCGCCGCGCGCACATATTCGATGCCGTCCGCCAGGGTGTAGGCCAGCTCCTGCACCGCCGTCGCGCCCGCCTCGTGCATGTGATAGCCGGAGATCGAGATCGAGTTGAACTTGGGCATCTTCTTCGCCGTGTACTCGATGATGTCGGCGACGATGCGCATCGAAGGCCCGGGCGGATAGATATAGGTATTCCGCACCATGAACTCTTTCAGGATGTCGTTCTGGATGGTGCCCGACAGCTTCTCCGCCGGCACACCCTGCTCCTCTGCAGCCACGATGTAATTCGCCATCACCGGGATGACGGCGCCGTTCATGGTCATCGACACGCTCATCTTGTCGAGCGGGATGCCGGCGAACAGGATCTTCATATCCTCGACGGAATCGATGGCGACGCCGGCCTTGCCCACGTCACCCACCACGCGCGGGTGGTCGCTGTCGTAGCCCCTGTGGGTGGCGAGATCGAACGCGACCGACAGGCCCATCTGCCCGGCTGCGAGATTCTTCCGGTAGAAGGCATTCGACTCCTCGGCCGTCGAAAAGCCCGCATACTGACGAATGGTCCAGGGCCGGCCGGCATACATGGTGGCCCTGACGCCCCTCAAGAACGGCTCGAGGCCCGGCACCGAACGGGCGGCCTCGAAGCCCTCGAGATCGGCGGCCGTGTAGAGCGGCTTCACATCGAAGCCCTCGGGGGTGTGCCAGGTGAGGCTCGAGAGCGGCTTGTCCTTCAGCTCCTTTGCCGCCAGCTGCGCCCATTTCTCGAGGTCACTCATTCCGATCTCCATTGTGCCGGGCGCGGAGTATCAAGAGCCGTAAAGCCGGCGGCAAGCTGCGCCTCGGGCCCGCTTTGCCACACATTTGCCATATGACAGCGTCGTCGTCGGGACATGACCTGGTCGCAAAGCTTTCACATTTGTTCAGTCTACGGATGATGTGGGTTTGGTCAAAGAATCGGACTCCATTCCTTGGTCGGTCCACATGATCTGGTTGTCATAAAGTCTTGACAAACACTATGTGGTGTGAGAACAAAGGCAGATATTGATTCGGTTAGTGATTCGGCCGCGATTCGTTTTTGATCCGTTCGGTTTTCCCATCGCGCGTCCACAAGCCCCTCCAAGACATCCACACCCTTCATTGGTTCCCGACTTTTCAAAAAAAATTCGTGTACGTCATTAACCACAATTAAACAGCCGTAACGTCGAAACCGAATCCACTTGCATTTGTGAGTTCCTACCCGTGAACAGATTTTCACTTGAAGATCATTACCGCCGGAACGAATTACCCGCTTGCGCATTTTGCGCGGGTTCTGCGGCGGAGCGCGTCATCGCGCCGAAAGAGTCCAAGAGAACCGAGTAGTCCGCCCCGTACCGAAAGATGGGGCCGGCTCCCAACGATCGAGAAGGAACGCGATGACTCGTTGCGATGTCGACGCGCGCCAGAAACTTGGCCGCGAAAGCCTCTTCGTTAATTCCGCTAACGGATGGTGCGCATGAACCCTCGCCAGGCTGGGCGGGGCACACATGCATCTGATCTGTTCACCAGGATCGGCGACTACACCATCCTCCTCTGCGGTATGGCGTTCACTCTCGTCGTGCTCGCCAATCTGCCGAAGGTCGGCATTCACGGACTCGAGCGCTTCGTGCACAGCAGTCCGACGCTGAGGCGCGTCCTTGCCTATCCGATAGCGAACATCGTCATGCCGTCACATCCGCAGCAGCCGGCACCGGCGCAGAGTGATGTGATCTACCAGCAAGAAGCGGCGATGACGCCGTCACAGCTCCTCAATCGGTGGAGCCCGCTTGTCTCTGAAGCGTCACGTCGTGTCGGAATTTCGGAAGCCTGGATAAAGACCGTGATGCGCATCGAAAGCGGCGGCCGCACCGTGCAGCACGGCGATCAGCCGCTCACATCGCACGCCGGCGCCATGGGCCTCATGCAGCTGATGCGCGGCACCTACAACGAAATGCGCGGCGAATACGGTCTCGGCGCCGATCCCGCCAATCCGCATGACAATGTCATTGCGGGCGCCGCATATCTGAAATGGCTCTATCGCAAATACGGCTTCCCCAACATGTTCGCCGCCTACAATGCGGGTCCGGGCAAGGTCGACGATCATCTGCAAAAAGGCAGACCCCTGCCGCAGGAAACCGTCCACTACCTCGCCAGCGCCACGCGCATCCTGGGCGTCCAGGACAGCGTGCTGGGACACGGCCGCCATCATCGCAATCTGGCTGCCTACGCGTCGCTGGTGTCGCACGAGGAGGTCCCCGAGGGCGGTCGCAACCATCGCCATCTCAGGGCCTACGCATCTCTGACGCCGCATCGCGGTCACCGCGTGACGGCGACGATCGGAGGCTAGGGCTCAACGCTTAGTGGGCGAGCGGGTGGAGGATGGCATCGTGCTGCTTCCATCCGGTCTCGCTTCTTCCAAATGCGATCGGCGCACAACTGCGACGATCGGATAGACAGGGTTTCAAAGTTAGTGGGCGAACGGGTGGAGGTCGGCATCATGTCGCTTCCATCCGATTTCGCTTCTCCCGGGGTGTTGCAGACCGCCCCAAAAAAACCGATCTTCTGCTCAAGATGAATCCCGCACGCTCCGCCGCCGGCGCGTTCCGTCCCACAAAGGGCGGGCGGGTCGCAGCCATCCTGGGCCCGACCAACACGGGCAAGACGCATTTCGCCATCGAGCGGATGCTGGGGCATCGCACCGGCATGATCGGCCTGCCGCTGCGCCTCTTGGCGCGCGAGGTCTACGACAAGATCGCCCGCATCAAAGGCGCAAATGCGGTCGCGCTTGTCACTGGCGAAGAGAAGATCGTGCCGGCCGAGGCGCGCTATTTCGTCTGCACGGTCGAAGCGATGCCGCTCGACCTGAAATCGTCCTTCCTCGCCATCGACGAGATCCAGCTCTGCGCCGATCCCGAGCGCGGGCATGTGTTCACCGATCGCCTTCTGAACGCGCGCGGCGAAGACGAGACGCTGTTTCTGGGCGCCGAGACGATGCGGCCGATGATCCGGCGCTTCGTGCCGGAAGCGGAATTCATCACGCGGCCCCGCTTTTCCGATCTCGCTTATGCCGGCCAGAAGAAGCTCACGCGCCTGCCCCGCCGCTCCGCGATCGTCGCCTTTTCGGCGGAAGACGTGTACGGCATTGCCGAACTCGTGCGACGCCAGCGCGGCGGCGCAGCAGTCGTGCTGGGCGCTCTGTCGCCGCGCACGCGCAATGCGCAGGTCGCGCTCTATCAATCGGGCGAAGTCGATTTCCTCGTCGCCACCGACGCGATCGGCATGGGCCTCAACATGGATGTCGATCACGTGGCCTTCGCCGCGCTCGACAAGTTCGACGGCCTCGGCATTCGTCCTTTGCGCGCCGAAGAGGCCGGACAGATTGCGGGCCGTGCGGGCCGCCACATGAACGACGGCACTTTCGGCGTCACGGGCGATTGCGAACCGCTGGACGAGGACATGGTCACGCGCGTCGAAGGCCATCGTTACGAGCCCGTGCGGCTCCTGCAGTTCCGCAACAGCAAGCTCGATTTCTTTTCGCCGGAACGTCTGCTCGAAAGCCTCGAGATGCCGCCGCCCGCACCCGGGCTCGTGAAAGCACGGCCCGCTATGGACTACGCGGCGCTGCGTGTCCTCGCCGGCCAGGACGAGATCCGCGACATGGCGCGCGCACCGGCGGCGGTCCGGCGCCTGTGGGACGTCTGCCAGATTCCGGATTTCCGCAAACTCTCGCTCGACGATCATGTGCGTCTCGTCAGCCAGATCTATCACCACCTGATGGGCGATGAGGGCGCCATCCCGGAAGACTGGTTCGCGCGGCAGATCGCGCGCGTCGACGAAACCGAAGGCGACGTGGCGACGCTGTCGGGCCGTCTCGCGCAGATCCGCACCTGGACCTATGCCGCGCATCGTCCCGGCTGGCTGAAAGATCAGTCGCACTGGCAGGATCAGACTCGCGCCATCGAAGATCGTCTGTCCGACGCGCTGCATGAGCGGCTGACGCAACGTTTCATCGATCGCCGCACCGCCGCGCTCATGCGCCGCCTGCGCGAAGACGACGCCCTCGATCTGGCGCTCGATGAGTCCGGCGCGGTCTCGATCGGCGGCGAATTCGTCGGCAAGCTCGAGGGCTTTCGCTTTGAGGCCGATCCTGAAGCCGAAGGCGTGCACGGACGCACGCTGCGCGCAGCCGCGGTCAAAAGCCTCGAGGGCGAATTCGTCGCGCGCGCGCGGCGGCTTGCCGAAGCGGACGGGAATGCCATTCACCTGAGCGAACACGGACAGCTCTGGTGGGACGGCGCGGTGGTTGGGAAGCTGGTGCCCGGCGCGCATGCACTCGAGCCGCGGATCCAGTTGCTCGCCGACGAGAACCTGCGCAGCGAAACGCGCGAGCGCGTGCAGGCGCGGCTCGATGCCTGGCTGGCGGAATTGATTGCGCAACGACTCGAACCGCTGCTGACGCTGAAGAGCGCCGTCGAAGCCAAGCCCGATGCGCCGAATGCGCTGCCCGCCGCCGCGCGCGGTCTCGGCTATCAGCTGTGCGAAAATCTCGGCGCGCTCGACCGTGCGACCGCGACGATGCCGCCGGACGAGCATGCCGCGCGGCGAGCGCTGAGACCGTTCGGCGTGAAGTTCGGCCGGCGCATGATCTTCCTGCCGCGACTTCTGAAGCCGGAAGCGGCTTCGCGGCTCGCGCTTCTCTGGGGCGTCGCGCAGCGGCTCGATCGCATTCCGCCATCGCCGATAGCCGGACTGACATCTTTCGATACGGATGCCGCGCTGCCGACGGGCTTTCTTGCGGCCGCCGGCTTCCGCAGCTTCGGACCGCGCACGATCCGCCTCGACATCCTGGATCGCCTCGAGAACGAGCTGGCCGCAGCATCCGCGCAAGGCGTTGCAGCCGACGCCCTGGCGCCGAAGCTGCTCTCGCTTCTGGGTTGCGACCGTGACACGCTGGAGAAGACGCTGCAGGCGCTCGGCTGGCGGCGCGTAGAAGTGCCTGCCACGGAGACCACTACCGCGATCACCCTCTGGCGCCAGCATCGCGCGCAGGGCCGCCGCTTTGGAAAACACCACCGCCGCAAGGGACAAAAGCCCGGCGCTACGCCCTTCTCCGGTCTCGCCCGCCTGATCGCGGCGGATTGACGCGATGGTCCGCATCGACAAATGGCTCTGGCACGCCCGCTTCTATCGCACACGCGTGCTCGCCCAGGCGGCGGCCTCAGGCGGCCTTATCCGGCTGAACGGCCATCGCGTGGAGAAATCGAGCGTCGACGTCGAGCCGGGCGATATTTTGACGCTTCCCAAAGGCCGGGAGGTCATGGTGGTCAGGGTGATCGGGATCGCGCTCCGCCGTGGACCTACCTCCGAAGCCCTGCGGCTCTATGAAATACTGGACGAATCCCCATCTTGATCGTGTCCGCCGGGAGCCTTAATGACGGCCCGAGGCCGAATCTCCTCCATACCTTGCGCGTACCGGAGCACATCAATGACTTACGTCGTCACGGAAGCCTGCATCAAATGCAAATTCATGGATTGCGTGGAGGTCTGTCCCGTCGACTGCTTCTACGAGGGCGAAAACATGCTCGTCATCGATCCCGATGTCTGCATCGATTGCGGCGTCTGTGAGCCCGAATGCCCGCCGGAGGCCATCAAGGCCGACACCGAGCCCGGGCTCGAGAAGTGGCTGACCCTCAACGCCGAGTACGCGAAGAAATGGCCGAATATTACCCAGAAGGGCGATGCCCCCACCGACGCCAAGGAGTGGGAGGGTGTCGACGGCAAGTTCGACAAATATTTCAGCGACAAGCCCGGCTCGGGGTCCTGAACCCGGCGGGTTACGAGGCCGGCGACTCGAATGTTGCTATGCCGCTGTAAACCATGACAATTTCTCATTATGGTTGAAATAAATTCAGGAATTTCAACTATTTGACGGCCTCGGCCTTCCCAAAAGGCCGGCGCCGTGCTATATGTTTTTTCGTCCATGGTCACGAGGACGCGCCCCTTTGCGCGCCCGCAATCGAGGTACCCTGAAGGCAGGATCCGGCCGCACCCCGAAATGCCGGTTCTTGGCGCGAGTTTACGTCTCCAACCGGAGTGCCGGGGATTAATTTTGCACCGCAGCGCCCCGCAGCGGTGCGTCGGCGCGTGGATGCTGACGACATAGAATTGGAATGGATATGGAAGAGATGACGACGACGCCTGCCCCCGCAAAAAAGAAGACCCCCGCGAACTCGAACAAGAAGCTTGAGTTCAAGGCGAATGACCATGTCGTGTATCCGACGCACGGCGTCGGCCGCATTACGCGCGTCGAAGAGCAGGAAGTCGCCGGTCTCAAGCTCGAGCTGTTCGTCATCACCTTCGACAAGGACAAGATGACCCTTCGCGTGCCGACCGCGAAAGCAAAGGCCGTGGGCATGCGCAAGCTGTCCTCGCCCGATGTCGTGGCGACGGCGCTCAACACGCTGAAAGGCCGCGCGCGCATCAAGCGAACCATGTGGAGCCGCCGCGCCCAGGAATACGAGGCCAAGATCAACTCGGGCGATCTCGTGTCGATCGCGGAGGTCGTACGCGACCTGCATCGCGCCAGCGGCCAGCCGGAGCAGTCCTATTCCGAGCGTCAACTCTATGAAGCCGCGCTTGCCCGCATGGCGCGCGAAGTGGCTGCGGTCGAGCGCATCGACGAGCAGGCCGCGATCAAGCGCGTCGAGACGGTGCTGCTGAAGAAAGCGGCATAAGACGCTTTCGAAGATTGCGTGCGAAGGGCCGGATAACCGGGCCCTTTTGCTTATCGGACGTCAGGACGGTCCCTGCACGACCTCAATGGCTTCGGGGCTCGCCACTTCGATCTCAGGACCGCCGAGCGCATCGACAAAACCCCGCACTCGGATGGTCAAGCCTTCATAGGTGCGTGGGTCGACGCCGGCGTCGCGGAAGCGCCTCATGTCCGCAGGTGATATCGTCGCTTTGAAATCGCGCCGCCAGTCGCGGCCGAAATCGAGATAGGCACGGCCGTCCTTCACGCGCGCCGAGAGCACCTTGCCTTCGACAATCTGAAATGTGCCGATCGTGCCGCCGAGATCGGCGGGTGTGCGCACATCGTAAAATCCCGAGGCCCAGATGCCGTAGTGCTTGCGCCGCGCGTAGGCCTCCGCCGCATAAAGTTCGCTGGCACATTCGCGCCGGTCGGGCGCAATCGACACACGCGCAAACCCGCGCTTCAGCAAGGCGACCTGCAGCCAGGGCTCGTCTCTGACGTCCGGAAAGAAAACCTGCGCCCTGAGCCGTCCGTAACGGTCCTCCTTGGGCACGAACACCGCGAGCGAGAGGGCGCGGTTGCGGGCGAGTTCGTTAAGGCTACCCAGCGCCCGCTCGGCGAGATAGTTCGGAGCGTGATCGCGATCGCCCGCCGGCAGCATAACACCCTCGAGTCTCACGGCGCGTCCGTCCGTCAACACGAGATCGGCGTTCTTCTCGACGCGAAGGACATGCACATCCCTCGCCTCGACGGGGCCGGCGCAGGGCGCGACGGCCTGTGCCCGGAGTGGAAGGACCACCAGTCCGGCCGCGAAAACGCCCGCCCATTGCCGCCGCATTGACCATCCCGCCTCGCGCATAGAGCGAGTGTGCCCCAAGCCTGCTACAAATCCACCGATCCGGGCGGGCAATCCTGTCGCAATCCGCGTGGCCCGTTCGGACGTTATCGACCGGGGAGGTCCCGCAAAAGCATGAGTCTCTTGCAGCACGTCACGGCAAAAGGCCCGCCGCCCCTCTCGCTTGACGCTGTCGAAGCCTGGCTGGTCGATGGCGCCATCAACATCGTGGCCGCCATCCTGATCCTCGCCGTCGGCTGGTGGCTGTCGCGCAAGCTGTCGGCTTGGACGCGCCGCGCGCTCGACCGCGTCTATCATTTCGACGAAACGCTGAAACCGCTGTTCGCCTCGCTCGTACGCTACGCTGTTCTGATAGCCGCGCTCATCGCAGTGCTGGAGCGCTTCGGCATCGAGACGACGAGCCTTATCACGCTGTTGGGTGCTGCGGGTCTGGCCATCGGCCTGGCGCTGCAGGGCGCTCTGTCGAATGTCGCATCCGGCGTGATGTTGCTGGTGCTGCGGCCGTTCAAGGTCGGCGACTGGATCACGGTGCAGGGTCTCAGCCAATCGGGTTCAGTGCGTGAGGTAGGTCTCTTCACCACCATTCTGATCTCCGCCGACCAATCCTATGTTTCGCTTCCCAATTCGGCCGTCTTCTCAAGCGCGATCATCAATGCTTCGCGGGAGCCGCTCTCGCGGGTGAATTTTACCGTCACGGTCGACGTCGAAACCGACATTGAAGCGGCGCTGAAGATCATCAATGACACGCTCGCGGAGGACGCGCGCATTCTCAAAGTCCCCCCACCGGCCTCAGGCGTCGCCGCGCTGAAGGACTGCGCCGTCGACCTGCTGGTACGCTGCTGGGTACACAATCCGGACACCGAGTCCGTGTCGCTGGACCTTCACAGGGTCATCAACGACCGCTTCCGGCGGGCCGATATCAAACCGCCATCGCAGCGGCACATGGCCGCGAACCCGCCCCCGGCTTTAAGTGCCAACGAAGACGCTCCGCAGAGGGCTGCCATACGCAAAAGCGGATAGGAGACTTGCCACGGATTGGCCGCGATTGTAGGGCGTGCTAAGCTAAGCGGGATAGGGAGGCGAGCTTGGATCGCCGCTACTACGGGCTCAAAGCATTGGTCGTGGCGCTGGGGATCGGCGTCGCGGTCTATTCAAGCTTTTTTGACACACGGCCGCTGTTGAGCAACTCGGCGCACACGCACTACAGCGCCGCGGCCTCCGTGCAGAATGTCGTCGCCAGCACCACGGTGCGCATCTCGAGAGCGGTCGGCAAGTTCATTTTCCGCAACGACTGCCTGGCCCGCAACGGCCTCTAGAATGTCCGACAAACCGATCGCCGAACGGCTTCAGGTCAAAGGGGATCGAAGGCTCGCGGTCGTGGGCGCGCCCGCTACGGTCGACAATAAGATCGGTGTGAAGAAGGCGCGCGGCGATCTCTCGGAAGCCGATGTCGTTCTGCTGTTCGTGGACAACCGCGCGCGATTTGATGCCGCTCTTCCGGGAACGCTCAAAAAGGCGCCGAAGAATTCGATCTTCTGGATCGCCTATCCGAAGCTCACTTCGAAGCTCGCCGGCGATCTCAGCCGCGACACGATCCACGCACTGGCTCCGAAGCACGGCCTCGACACCGTCAGCCAGATCGCCATCGATGACGACTGGTCGGCCCTCCGGCTCAAGCGGATTCTCGAGCGCTAGGTCCTCGCGAAATACCAGTCGACGCCTTCCTGATCCGGCGTGCGGTCCAGTGCGCCGCGAGCCATGAGACAATTCAGATGCGCAAGGCTTTCGCCCGTCGCCATCAGGTAGTTTCCCGAAGTGATCCGTGTGCGGAAGAGCGCCGGGAACAGATCGACGGCGCGCTGCGGCGTCTTGCACAGCGCGATCACCTTTTCCATCGCGGTTTCATGTCCATCGATGAGTTCTTTCAGACGCAGCTTCGCGCCGCGAAACGGCTCGTTGTGTGCCGGCAGAACCAGAGTTTCCGGCGGCAGCAGCGTTTCGAGCTTCGAGCAGGAGTCGAGCCAGTCCTGCAGCGGATTGGCGTCCGGCTCCGTCGGAAAGAGGCTCACATTCGACGAGATGCGAGGCAGGATCTGGTCGCCCGAGATGAAGATATTGTCCGTTCGGGACCACAGACATGCGTGTTCGGGCGCATGGCCGCGACCGACGACGATCTCCCATTGCCGCGTCCCGATCTCGATCGTTTCGCCCTCCTGGATGCGGCGATAGGCATTGGGAAGGCGATAAACGCCGCGACCGAAGCCCCCGAAGCGCGTCCTGTAGGCTTCGATCGCATCATCGGCAAAGCCGGCGGCACGGTAGAAGCGGATGCCTTCCTCCGGCGCCTCCTCGCCCGTATCGGCGACGAGGTTTCGACACATGAGATAATCGGTGCGGCTCATCCATAGTTCGACGTCGAAACGGCGCACCAGCCATCCCGCGAGCCCTACATGGTCGGGATGAAGATGGGTGACGATCACCCGCTTGACCGGCCGGCCCGCCATGGCGCCGGCGAAGAGCTTCTTCCACGCGTCCGCGGTGGTCTCGTCGCGAATGCCGGTGTCGACGATGGTCCAGCCGTCGCCGTCTTCGAGCAGCCACAGATTGATGTGATTGAGCTGCATGGGAAGGCGCATGCGGATCCAGTGGATGCCGGGCGCCACCTCGATCGTTTCACCCAATTCGGGCCTGGTCTCGAAAGGATAGTCGAGATTGCGCCCCGGACGCAGATCGTTGCCGGCCAAAGAACCCATCCATGAAATAACAGCGATTTGACTATGGCTTTGGGGTTTACGCCGTCAAGGCGCGGACCGACGCTGGCGGCTCCGGCCCGCCGCGCTATAGTTCCGCCTCGCCTTGAAGGGATTCACGATGTTGCGTCCTTTTTTAGCCGCCCTGGCTGTGGCGGCTTTTGCGTCCGCTGCCGCCGCCCAGAACGTCTCCAAGGATCCTGCGCGCGCGCCCAACGGCGCCTACAAGCTCGAAACCGAGCATAGCCAGATCGTCTTCTCGATCGCCCATCTGGGACTGACCGACTATTACGGCCGCTTCGACAGGCTTTCCGGCACGCTCAATTTCGACGCCAACGAGCCCGAGAAAAGCGCGACCAGCATCACCATCGACACGGGAAGCGTGGATACGCCGTCGAGCCGGCTAAACGACATGCTGAAGGACGGCGGCTTCTTCTCCAGCAATGACTTCCCCTCCGCGACATTCAAATCAAAGTCGATTACCCGCACGGGTCCCGACACCGGAACGATCACCGGCGATCTGACGATCAAGGGTGTGACGAAGCCGGTTGTGCTCGACGCCGTCTTTCACGGGGGCGGATCCGATCCGTTGACCGGCAACTATGCGCTCGGTTTCCACGCCACCGGCACCATCAAGCGCTCCGATTATGGGCTGACGAATACCGTCTGGTCGTCTTTCGTCGGCGACGACGTCCACCTGATCATCGAAGCGATGTTCCAGCAGGAGAAAGAGTAACAATGCCCGCTTCTGCTGTTGAAGAGCGCTACAGCACCGTGGCGGTGGTGCTGCATTGGCTGATAGCGCTCGCGATCATCGCCAATATCGCGCTCGGTCTCACTTTTGCCGATATGTCGAACAGCGATCCCGCCAAATTTCCTTTGGCGCAGCTGCACAAATCGATCGGGCTCACCGTGCTTCTGCTGAGCCTGGCTCGAGTCGTGTGGCGCCTGATCCATCCCGTACCGCCCCTGCCCGCAGGCATGTCTGCGCCTTTGCGGCTTGCGGCGCATATTTCGCATTTCCTGCTCTATTTTCTGATCATCGCCATTCCCCTGACGGGATGGGCGCTGGTCTCGTCCTCGCCGCTGGGTCTGCCGACGATATATTTCGGCTGGTTCGCGTGGCCGGATCTGCCCTATTTCTCCGACTTGCCGCGCGCCGCCAAGAAGATGTGGACGCACGAATTCGCCGCGACACACGTCTTCCTCGCCTGGTCGGCGATCGTGGTGGTCACGATCCATTTGGCCGCAGCGTTCTACCATCACTTCGTGCGCCGCGATGTGGTATTGGCGCGGATGTTGCCGCCGCTGCGGAAGGCCGAGAAAGCATGAGTTATTCGCGTGTGTTCGTCTGTGTCGCGGCGCTTCTCGCGGGCGGGCCCGCCTTCGCTGCGAACTGGT
Source organism: Rhizomicrobium sp. (assembly GCA_035524575.1). Classification (GTDB taxonomy): domain Bacteria; phylum Pseudomonadota; class Alphaproteobacteria; order Micropepsales; family Micropepsaceae; genus Rhizomicrobium. Next base: position 13,170 of record DATKON010000049.1, on the reverse strand, counting down.
CCGTCGATTACGCCAAGAGCCGGCTCGGCTTTACAGTGCTGTGGAGCAAGGAGCCGTTCTCCGCGGGCTTCAAGACCTGGAGGGCCGACATTTCTTTCGATCCGGCCGATCTCGCGCACGCGCATGCTGACGTGACGGTCGATCTCGGCAGCGAAGTCTCCGACGAGCCGGAGTTCGACGAGGGCTTGCGAGGCCCGCTCGGCTTTCAGACCTCGCAATTCCCGAGCGCCCGTTTCGTCACCACAGCGTTCACACACAAAGCAGGCAACGACTATGTCGCGACGGGAAAGCTGTCGCTCAAAGGCGTGACCAGGGAGGTAACGTTGCCCTTCACGCTGACGATCCAGGGCAATCAGGCGCATTTGAAGGGTTCCGCCGTCGTCATCCGCACCGAATACGCCGTCGGCACGGGCACCTGGGCCGCGCCCTCGCCCGTCGCGCATGAGGTCACGGTGAATATCGACATCGTGGCGACGAAGTCATAGAGGCGCTTCAACCGGCTCCGGTCATGCCTTAGACTCGCGGATATGATCGCCGGCACTATCCGCACCGCCGACACTGCTGCCATCCATGACGCCGCAAAACTTTTGCGCGGCGGCGGGCTCGTCGCCTTTCCGACGGAGACGGTCTACGGCCTTGGCGCCGATGCCACCAATGATCGCGCGGTGGCCGCGATCTTCGCCGCCAAGGAGCGCCCGCGCTTCAATCCGCTGATCGTGCATGTCGCAGACGTGGATGAGGCCAAACAGCTTGTCGCCTTCACGCCGGCGGCGCGCCGGCTGGCCGAACGCTTCTGGCCCGGCGCGCTGACGCTGGTCCTGCCGCGCAAGGCCGATGCGCGGCTGTCATTGCTGGTGAGCGCGGGTCTCGACACCGTAGCCGTCCGCGTTCCCGACGAAGCGATTGCGCAGCAGCTTCTCGCAGCGGCGGAGATTCCGATTGCCGCGCCGAGCGCCAATGCCTCGGGCGAAGTGAGCCCGACGACAGCGGAGCATGTGCGGCAAAGCCTCGGCGAGAAAGTCGATCTCATTCTTGACGGCGGTCCGACGCGACTGGGACTGGAGTCGACGGTGGTCGGCTTCGATGACGGCAAGCCCGTTCTATTGCGTCCCGGCTCGATCCCGCGCGTGAAAATCGAGTCGGTTGCGGGCCCGCTCGGCCATCCCGCCGATGACGCGATCTCTTCGCCGGGGCAACTGGCGAGCCACTACGCGCCGGACGCCAGAGTGCGCCTCAATGCGATGTCGGCGGCGCCGGGCGAACTGCTCCTCGCCTTCGGTCCGGCGACCGGCGCGGCGCTAAACTTGAGTCCGAAGGGCGATCTCGAAGAGGCTGCTGCCAATCTCTTCGCCATGTTGCGCAAGCTCGACGCCCTGGAGCCGCACGCCATCGCCGTGATGCCGATTCCCGATCATGGACTCGGCGAAGCGATCAACGACCGCCTGCGGCGAGCGGCGGCCCCGCGGGGTCTTCGTACATGACAATTGCAGAGAATGTGCGCGCGCGGCTGAAAACTGCGGTCGGTGCAAAGGGCTACAGCGAGGACGCAAACGAGATCGCGCCGCATCTCGTCGAGTGGCGCAGCAAATATCAGGGACAGACGTCCCTGCTGCTGAAGCCCAGGACGACGGAAGAGGTGGCCGCCATTCTGGCCATCTGCAACGAAACCGCGACACCCGTCGTGCCCCAGGGCGGCAATACCGGTCTCGTCGGCGGTCAAATCCCGTTCCACGGCGAAGTGCTGCTCAGCCTGTCTCGTCTGGACCGCATCCGTCGCGTCGACCGCGAAGACATGAGTCTCGTCGCGGAAGCCGGTGTTGTGCTCGCCAAGGTGCAGGAAGCAGCCCTCGGCGCCGGCTGCTTCTTTCCGTTGAGTCTCGCGGCGGAAGGATCGGCCACCATCGGCGGCAATCTTTCGACCAATGCCGGCGGTGTGAACGTGCTGCGCTACGGTTCGGCGCGCGCGTTGGTGCTGGGCCTCGAAGTCGTGCTGGCGGACGGCCGCGTCCTCGATCTGCTGCGCACCTTGCGCAAGGACAACACAGGCTACGACCTGAAACAGCTCTTCATCGGCGCGGAAGGCACGCTCGGCGTGATCACGGCAGCGGCGCTGGAGCTCTGTCCCAAGCCGACGACAACAGAAACCGCCTTCATCGCGGTGCGCGATCCTGCGGCGGCGGTCACGCTGCTCCATCGTTTGCAGGATGCGACGGGCGGCCTCGTCTCCGCTTTCGAGCTGATGGCGCGCATGGGGCTCGATTTCGTGCTGGCGCATATCCCCGATACGCGCGATCCGCTGCCGGCGCGGTCGCCCTGGTATGTGCTGACGGAAGTCGCCACCGCCGGCAAACTCTCACTCATAATCCCGATCGAGAACGTCATGCAGCGCTCGCTCGAAGATGGACTCGTCAGCGACGCCGTGATCGCGTCGAACGAGGCGCAGCGCCGCGCACTCTGGCAATTGCGAGAAGCCATGTCGGAAGCGCAGAAATTCGAAGGCGGCTCGATCAAGCACGACATCGCCGTGCCGGTCGACAAGGTGCCGGCGTTCCTTGAGCGCGGCATCGCGGCGGTCGAGAAACTCGTGCAGGGTGTTCGCCCGGTGCCGTTCGGGCATCTCGGCGACGGCAATATCCATTTCAATTTCAGCGTCCCCAAAGGCGGCGACAACGACGCGTTCCTGGCGCGCTGGGACGAAGTCAGTCGCGTGGTCCATGACATCGTGCGGGATTTCCACGGCTCAATCAGCGCCGAGCATGGGTTGGGCGTGATGAAACGCGACGAAATCCTGCGCTACAAAAGCGCGGCGGAAATAGACGTCATGCGCGCGCTGAAGAAGACGCTCGATCCGAAGAACATTCTCAATCCGGGAAAAGTCGTTTAAGCCGCCTTCGGCAGCACAGGCTCCGCGGGCGGTTCGATCGCGTTCGGCGTGGCCGTACGGCCATAAGATTGCGCGCTGACCCAGGCGGTGGCGACGGTGGCGGCATAAGGCAGACTCTGGATCACCAGCATGATCATCCAGAGCATGGCCGCGGGATCCTCGAAGCCACGGTTCTTGTAGCCCATGGCGAAGATCGCAAGGGCGCACAGCCCAAGGAGCGTCGTTTCCTGCCAGGCGGAGCGCAGGACCTGCGCAAAGTCGCGCGGATTCTCGCATTTTGGCGTGCGCAGGAAGGGCTTGCCCGACGTGAAAATGCCGGCGATCACCGCCTTGCCCACGGTGTGGGTCAGTGCGAGCCCCGCGACCGAGGCGATCACCGCGCCTCTGACGCCGGAGCCCACTTTCTGCGGATAGAGCAACAGCGTCTTGGTTGTCTTGGCGATGAAGAGCGCGAGCGCGGCCGCCGAAAGCGCCGCCATCGGCACGTCGAACATGGTAGCCGCGAACGTCATGCCTGCCGTCCAGGACAGCGCGAACAGCGTGACAATCAGGCCGAGGCCGTCGGAGATCCATGGCAGCCAGCCGCACAGGAATTGATAGCGCTGCGCCCAGGTGAGCTTCGTACGGCCGAGCAAGAACGCGCCCGCATGCCGCTTGACGATCTGCATCGCACCGTAAACCCAGCGATAGCGCTGCGTGACGAACGCATGCAGCGTGTCCGGCGTCAGCCCGCGGCCCATGCTTTCGGGAATGTATGCGGCGCTGTAACCGGCTTCGAACAGCTTGAGGCCGAGCTCGGTGTCTTCGGTGATGCACCAGGTGCTCCAGCGGCCGACTTCCTCGAGCGCATCACGGCGCACGATGGTCATCGTGCCATGCTGAATGATGGCGTCGTATTCGTTGCGCTCCACCATGCCGATATGGAAAAAGCCGCGATATTCCTCGAAGCACATCGCCTTGAAGAAATTCTCGTCGCCGTCGCGATAGTCCTGCGGGCCCTGCACCACCGCCACCTTTGGCGATGCGAAATAGGGAAGCGTGCGCCGCAGCCAATAGGGTTCGACCTGGTAATCGCTGTCGATGACGGCGACATAAACCGCGTCCTTGTCGGTGCGGTCGAGCGCTTCGTTGAGCGCGCCGGCCTTGAAGCCTTTCAGATTGTCGAGATGGAAGAAGCGGAAGCGGGGCCCGAGCGTCGCGCAATGCGCCTCCACCGGCCGCCACACTTCCGGATCGGGCGTGTTGTTGTCGAGGACGATGACCTCGTAATTGTCGTAGTCGATCCGCGCCAGCGCGTCGAGCGTCGCCATCACCATCTCCGGCGGCTCGTTGTAGCAGGGCACATGGATCGAGACGCGCGGGGACTGGTCAGGGCGCAGCGCGCGCATCTCGCGCCGCTCCACGCGCCAAAGGCTCGAGGCCAGCTCGATGCCTTCGGTGAGAACGACGGCGGCCGCCACGAAGACAAGCGGGATCATCGCCAGCGTCATCGCGATGTCGCTGGGGCGGATATATTCGAGCGTGCTGGCATCGAGCAGCCATAGAAGACCGGTCGTCACAACGCCGACGAGCGCGCCCATCATCAGATAGCCGGGCTGGCTGACGCGCGGCATGCGCGACAGGATCAACAGGCCGAGCAGGAATGTGAGAATGGCGCCGCCGAGGGCATAGAGCCGCCATTCAGGAAAGGTACGCAGCAGGCCCGTGAAGGCGAATTTGGGATTGCCGTTGGCGTCGAAAAGGCCCCAATAGGCGCCGACCGCGCCTTCGTTGCCCGCCTTCCACGGCTGATCATAGGCCTCGACAATGTAGTAATCGTAGCCCTTGTCGAGCGCGAGCTGGACGAAATTGCGCACGAAATAGGCCTGATTGGCGACGGAGGCTTCCGCTGCGCCGCGCGTGCGCCCTTCCGACGGCCAGCCCACTTCGCCGATGACGATCGGCTTGTCGGGGAATTCGTCCTGCACCTCGTCCTGCACGTCGGCATACCAGCGCTGCAGCGATCCGAGCGAAGACCTGACCGGCACGCCTTCCCAATAGGGCAGGAGATGGATGGTGATGAAGTCCACATATTGCCCGATTTCGGGATTGAGGAGCCATGTCGACCACGTCTCCGCCGTCGACACCTTGATGCGGTTCGGCAGCGCGTCGCGCACGCGCTTGATGTAGGCATTCAGCTGATCGGCGCTGACGTCGCCGCGCATGATCGACTCGTTGCCGACGATGACGCGGTCGATGACGCGCCGGTTGGCAAGCGCGGTCCTGATGCCGAGGTCGATCTCCTTCTCGTTCTTGTCGAGATCCGAGCCGATCCAGATGCCCATCGTAACGGTCAGACCGTGACGCCGCGCGATCTCGGGCAGGCGATCAAGGCCGTTCGACACCGTATAGGTGCGCACATGCGCGGTGATCTGCGAGATCTGCGCCATGTCGCGATCGATCTTCTCGGGCGACGCCCATTCGTGATCTTTTTCGGTGAAGTTGTGGCTCGGCGTGTAGGAGACGCCGCGGACGTAACCGTCCCAGTTGGGCGCGATCACCGTGTTGTCGCGGCTGGCCCAGAACAGAAAGCTCGCGCCGACCACGAGCGCCAGCGCCAGCGCGATTTTCACCGTACCGCTAGACATCCTGCGGCGAAGGCCAGCGAACATGAAAACCGCACTCCAGGTTCCCCTGCCCTCCGAGCTTTTGGGGAAACGATTGGACCATGGCAGCCGGTTCCGCCCGCGCGGCAGAACAGCGCTGGCCTCCTTGGCCGCTTACTGCGACCCGTCTTCCTTGTCCTTATCCTTATCCTTGGGAGGATGGGTGACTTTGACGAGCGTCAGGTCGAAGACGAGTGTCTGGTTCGGTGGAATAGCATCGCCGGCCCCGCGCATGCCATAGGCGAGATTGGACGGGATCACCAATTGCCAGTGATCGCCTTCGCGCATCAGCTGGAGCGCCTCGGTCCAGCCCGGAATAAGGTTGCCGACCGGGAACTCGGCCGGGAAGCCCGGCTCGGTGGCGTCGAACACCTTCCCGTTGATGAGCTGGCCCTTGTAGTAAACGGTGACAATATCGGTGGCGCCGGGACGCGCGCCAAAGCCGTTCTGGAGGATTTTGTACTCGAGGCCGCTTTGCCGCTTGAAGACGCCCGGCTTCTTGGCGAAATCGGCGATATAGGCCGCGTTGGCCTGCGGGCTCAGGCTCGGGTCCGCGGCGGTGGCCGCGACGGTCGACCCGGCCAGAAAAAGAGCCAAAGCCAGTCCGAAACGCATCATCCCTTTAACTCCCTGGATTGCTGGGGCCCTGAGGGGCGCCCGTGGCGAATGTGAGGCGGGCCCGCATAGTACAGCGGGCGCCGCGCGGAACAATTGTCTAGCTGCGGCCGAACATCCGTCCGAGCCACGACGTCTTCGGCCGCTCCAGCCTGTCGCCCCGGCCGATCTGGACCGACATGGGCGCCGTCTCCACCGCCTTCGGCGCGACGGCCTCCGCGCTGCGGCCGGGAACGAGATCGGCTGCCGACACCGGCGGCACGATCGCCGCGCGCGGCACCGCCGCCAGATCGGAGAGCGCGACGCCGCGCGTCTCGGGCCCGATGCTGTGCGACTGGAAATTCCGGGCCCAGGCTTCGCCGGGACTGACCGGCAGAAGCGGGTTCGACTGCGGCGCCGCCGGAGCCTGGGCGGGCGCTGCATGCTGGGCCCTGACCTCTTCGATCAGGCGGTCGAAACGGGCCGCGCCCGCGTCGAGCGCGTTCGCCGGTCCGCCGTCCAGCAGGCTCTTCGGTTTCTCGGCCATGGGTCTCTCCGGCATCGTCAGCCTCCGCCCTGTTTGGACCACCACTGAAAGCCGCCCTCGCGGCTGATGACGGCGACATCGATAGCACCGCCGACGGTCTGTTTCTGCGCCGTAATGCGCTTCTTGAAAACGTTTAATCCGACGAGGTCGCGCGCCGTCTCGGCGAGCTCGTTCTTCGCCGCGATCTCGAGCACGCGCAGGATCGGATTGATGAAGGCCTGCTGCTGGTAGTCGGCGATCATCTTGTGGAAGGCATCGAAATAGCGCGGCACGAAATCGCGCTGGAAGCGCCCGCGCACATTCTCGCGCGCACTGGCGTCGGGCAGCGGCATCGCCTCGATCAGCTGGTCGACGAGCCCGTGCAGCATGACGCGGAAGCCGCCATAGAGCCGGCGCTCCAGGTTGAAATCGATGCCGCGGATGAAGGCGTTCGTCACTTCGCTGTCGGCGAAGACGCGGATGCGCGAGCGGATGTCGCCGTCAATGGCGTCGATGGTCGGCCCGCCCCGCTTGGCGATGCCGCCGACGATCGAGGACATGTAGCAGGTGACGACGACGGGATAGCGGTCGTCCGTGCCGTAGCCGGAAAAGACGAGTCCCGTGACGTCTTCCAGGAACAGATCCTTCACCACGCACCAGATGGCGATGTCGCGCAGGCGCTGGTGGCTCTGCTTGCCGAGATTGAAGGCGGAGAAGCCGTAGCCGATGGTTTCCTCGATCGTTTCGCCGTATTCGGCGGCGATGCGGCGCGCGAAATCCTTGGGAAAGCAGGCGAGATCGGGACGCGGACTGCCGTCGTCGCGGACCTGGTAGGTGCGCCAGACGCGCTCGATGGCGGCTTCCAGGACCGACGCGTCGGAGGCGTTGGCGAGATCGCCTTCGCCGCTGTCGCGCAGATATTGCGCGTAGTGAAAGAGGTAGCGGAACACCGACGCCAGCAAGCGCCGGTATTCGTCCTTCTGCCGCGCGCGCGGAAAGAACTCCTCGAGATTGTCGAGCGAGGCGAGAAAGCTCGCCGCGTAATCGGCGACATGCGCGAAATTCTGCGGCTTCACCTTGGTCTGATAGTGCTCGATGAGCTGGTCCCAGGGATGGCCCATGACGTCGGCGACGCCGAAGAACATCAGCCCGATCGGCCGGCCTTCGATGAGGTTGAACAGCTTGCGCTGATCGTTGCGCACCGCGACGAGGCCGCCGTCGACCAGCGTCACGGCGGAGTCAGCCGCCAGCGCCACGGCCTTCTGATTGAGCACCGCGATCTCGGATGTCATCCCCACGCCCTGTCTGAAGTCACGCCCATCGTTCTTTGCCCGGAGCATGTCATAGGACATCGCCGATTGGGAGACGGCGCGGCGCGTTTGCGGGCCGAAAACAACGCGGTAGCGGGGCCCGGTTAACCGCGCCCGCAACAAATCTTTCGCGCGCCGCGTGCAACGAACCGCATGAGGCGTCTCCCCTGCTATCAGGGTGAAATACAGGGTCAGGAAAAAAGCGAGCGCCGCGCGAAAGGCGCGAAAGACGCGTGCCATCGGCGTTTGGTGCGTTCCCGGGCGCGCCGCCAGGGAGAAAAGCAGGGGCGCCCAGGGGAAATTTCCTCCGTATACGGAACGTTTGCCCGCACGAACACGTCCGCGCCGGGTCGGCCGCCCCGGGGACAGGCGCCCGGGCCCGCGCGCGGCCCGGCTCCCCGCCGCGGACGGAGGCGGCGGCGTCTCGCAGGGCTGCAAACCGGCCGGACCGGCCATCGGAATCCTCACTATAACCAACAAGGACCATGCTAACCGATTTAGTCCCTTGCCGCAAGAGAACGTTCTTGCTACGTTCTAAAACAACGTGAATAGGCTCCCTCCGCTCTTCATAAGTATGATAAAGTATGCGCGCTGAAGATGCCGAAGGTTTGGAGACCATGGCCGAGATCGAGCGAATGACGATCACCCTGCCGTCCGACATGGCCGCAGTCGTCCGAAGTGCCGTGGACGGCGGCGACTATGCTTCGAGCAGCGAGGTCGTGCGGGAGGCCCTGCGCGATTGGAAGGCGAAACGCGCGCTGCAGCTGCAGGAACTCGCCAGCCTGAAGGCGGATATCGATCGCGGCCTGGCGGATGTGGCCGAAGGACGGGTCCAGGATTTTGACGCGACGCGGATCATCGAACGGGGGAGGAAGCTATTGGCGGGCCGCTCGCCCTCAGGCTGACCGACGCGGCGGGAGTCTCGGACGCGGAGATCGACGCGATGCCGGTGGAGAATCCGAGACGGTATGTTGAGGGGAGAAATTGCCCAAGTGAGCGTAAGGCGAAGCTTCGCGGCCGGTAGAGCATTCCCGCGTATTTGCATTCTTTGGTACTGACAAGCGCGCGAGCCTGCCTATATCGTAGGTACGTAAGGAGAACGATCGTGGTCAAACTGGAGTATAAGCCGCTCAAGCCCCGCAAGGGGCGCGGCGTCGCCAAGAAGGGAGGCACCGTTTCCAAGAAATCGGTCAGGACGACGTCCGGAGCGACAATTACCGTGCGACGGCTCGACGCCGACAGCGAGACATTTTCCGACGATCTTCGCTACGTCTTCGAAAAGAACGTCGAAAAAGCTCGGCGCGCGAACAAGAAGCTGACGCGTGGCGCAGCCAAAGAAGGCTGAACGGCCCAGATTCTGGATCGTCGCCGGCCCGAACGGATCGGGCAAGAGCAGCGCGTATGAGAATGCCGAAATCGAAGAGTTCGGCGGCACCGTCTGGATCATCAACCCGGACATTCTCACCTTACGCATTGCGGAAATCGAAAAAACCAGGAATCCCAATCTCGAAGCCGTGCAGCGCATAGAGCGCTGGCTGGAAGCCTCGATACTTGCGCATCAGACGATCGGTGTCGAAACCGTTCTTTCCACCGGCAAGTATCAGCGGCTGGTCAAGATGGCCAAAAATCTGAAGTTCGAAATTCGGCTGATCTACGTGATCCTGAACAACGCGAATTTAAACGTCGAACGGGTCAAGATGCGGGTGGCGAAGGGCGGGCACGACGTCGCCGAAGACAAAATCCGTTCCCGCTACGAGCGCTCGCTCGAACAACTTCCGTGGTTCCTGGATGAAGCAGATCGTGCCTGGCTGTATGACAATTCCGGCGCGAAACCAAAGACGATCGGGCTGAAAGCGGATGGCGTCCTGACGTTGGATCCCGAGGCAATTCCGGCCATCAAGGCCGCAGCGGAGAAAATCCGCAGCTCATAGTCGGCCGTTGGGTATGATGCCGTTCCGTCGCGAGGTACGAGCATTGTCAAAGAAGCAAACAGCAGCCAAGCCCAGGAAGCTTTCGAAGGTCATAGCGCGCCTTCCGGCCAAACGCCGCGCCCGGATCGCAGCCGAAACCGCTCGCGAAGCGGCCCAAATCCTGACCTTGCGCAAAGTCCGCCGAAGAGCCGGAAAGCTCACGACGTACGATCCCGCCGAGGACCTGACCTCGGACAAAGCCGTCGCGACCTTCATGGCCGAAGCCTTCGCGACCGGGGATGCAGGGTATATCGCGCACGCGCTTGGCGTCGTGGCGCGCGCAAAAGGCATGTCGCAAATTGCCAGTCAGACGGGCCTTTCCCGCGAGCAGCTCTACTGCTCCTTCAGCCAGAACGGCAACCCGACGCTGAAGACGACGATTGCGGTGATGAAAGCGCTTGGAGTCGAGTTGACGGCGAAGGTGCAGGGCTGATCGAATCAACTTCGGCGACTTTGACGCATAGGTATCGTGTCGCCCGAATCACCAGGGGGAGCCACACATGCAGATCCACACCGCCACCGGTCCCGTCGAGGCGGCCCGCCTCGGCAAGACGCTGATGCACGAGCATCTCGTCATCGGCTTTCCCGGCTGGGACAGCGACACGTCCGCGCCCAGTCGGAGCCGGCGCGAGATGACGGCCGTCTGCCTCGACCGCATCGGCGAGCTGAAGGCCGCGGGCTTCTCGACGCTGCTCGACCCCTGCCCCAACGACATCGGCCGCGACGTGGAACTGATGGCGGAGGTTGGCGCCCGCGCCGGCTTCAACATCGTCTTCGCCACCGGGCTCTATCACCATCACCTGGGCGGCACCGCCTATTGGAGCCACAAATTCCAATACGATCCCGACGGCGAGACGAAGCTCGCCGATCTCTTCATCAAGGAGCTGACCGAAGGCGTCGGCGACACCGGCATCCGGGCGGGCGTCATCAAGCTCGCGACCGCCATGCCGCCCTTCACCGAGTACGAGAAGACGATCTTCCGCGCCGGCTCCAAGGCCGCGCTCGCCACCGGCGCACCGATCACGACGCACACCGACGCGGTGATGGGCGACGAGCAGCTCGCCTACCTGACGAGCCTCGGCGTGCCGGCGCACCGGATCGTCATCGGACATTCCTGCGGCAATCCCGATCACGACTATCACATGAAGATCGTCGACGGCGGCGCCTATATCGGCTTCGACCGCTTCGGCCTCGAGATCATCCAGCAGGACAGCGTGCGCGTGGCTTCGCTGATGAAGCTCATCAAGAAGGGGCGCGGCCACCAGGTGATGATCAGCCACGACAGCGTCTGGTGCTGGAAAGGCCACATGCTGCCGCCCGCGGTGCTCCAGATGCTCGAAGCCGGCGGCCAGTCGATGCGGTTCACGCGGGTCATCACGCCGATGCTGAAAGAGGCGGGAGTCACGGACGCAGAGATCGAGGCGATGCTGGTGGAGAATCCGCGGCGGTATTTCGAGGGAATGATTTCGGGAAAGCCATTCTGAAACTTACGGAAGGGGTATCATGGCAGTAATCGAGGCCGCTGCGGTCGTAAACACGCTGAAAGGCGCGGCCGATCTTATTGATAAGCTGCGCGGTAGTGATGATCGCGACCAACTTCGAGCGGGCGTCGCCAGCTTGGCGGATATGTTGGTGGATGCTCGGGTGAAGGCGTTGGACCTGATCGGGGACCGTGCGCTTTTGATCGATGAACGAGCCAAGCTTAATGAACGCGTCAAGGCGCTGGAAGCGGAAGTGGCTCGCGTTACGGACTTCGGGGAGAATTCACAGAAGTATGAGCGCATACGCATGCCCGGTGGCAAGTTCGTATTCCGAGAAAAAAATCCGCCTGGTGGCAATGCGGGCGCGCCATTCTTTTGCCCTCAGTGCTTCATGAAACAGCACATTTCGATCTTGCAGGGGCGAATTATTGATAGCTTCCACTTTTGTCCCAACTGCAAATGGAACGATCACCTCAATGAGTGATGATTCATGGCCCGTTGCGGCGTGAAATGGCGGCCCAGGGGAGAGCGATGTCCATGACTGACTCGATGGACTGGCCACAAACCGTCAATTTCGTCAAAGACGATCTTCTTGTCACAATCAATTCCGACCGCGAACTGAGCGATTGGTTCGCAACCGAGTTGCGACTGTGGGAAAGTCTTGTACCAGGCTCACATCGCTCGCAGGAACTCAACAACAACATTCAAGTTCTGATGGCCCTTGGTCGGAGTAAAAGCCCCCAGTATCTCGCAAACATGGCGCAGACCTATGTCCCGGTTCAAGGCAGGCTTGGAAAATTTGCCGAGCGAATAATGGACATCGGCATACGGGACGCCTTTTTTTCCGAGATTGTTCAGTCAGGAAGCACATACCGCGACGGCAAAGACACGCCCACTAGAGCTATGGGGCGCACTCTGTCCCAAGTTTATCAGTCGGTTGCTGCGATCGTCCCGACTAGCAACGACACCGGGTCGCTAACTGCAAATTTGCGAGAGCAGCTCGTTCAGGCGGAGGCACTTGAAAAGCGCTTTGAAGAATCGATTACCCAGTCCAAAAAGCAATGGGAGGAGCTTCTGGCTGGCTACGAAGCGAAGCTGCATCTCGGCAAAGCAGAACAGTTCTGGGCAGCACGCGCGGACGCGCAGAACAAAATCGTGACATGGTCTCGGCGATGGTGGTCCGGCTGGGTCGCCGTAGCAGTCGCTGCAGTCGCGATTGCTTTCTGGGCGAACTTTAGTTTTCAACTCTCCCAACCTGATGTCGCAGGGAAGATCGCCGAAATCGTAGAGCGACTATTGGCCTTTGGTACAATTCTCGCGATTGCTACTTGGTGGCTTCGGCAGAAACTTCGCGAACTTCGAACCCATGAAGCTTTCGCAGAAGACGCGGCGGAGCGCGCGACAATGATTAGGACCTACGCAGCACTAAAAGGCTCGGGACTTGGGGATGGTGCTCTTGAGGCAGTGTTAGCGGCGATCTATCGCCCATCTCCAGCAAACCTCGGGGACGAATCCGGCCCAATCTTCTGGCATGAAACATTCGCGCGTGTGGTCGCTGAAATGGTAGCGCGCGGAAAGTCTGGTGGCTAGAGGTTCATTTGGAGGTGGATATAGTGACAGGAGATACTACCTCCGGTCATCGTTAGGATTTTCAGATCAACCCGCTTCCTAGTGGTATTTGTTGAATGAGTATCGCCTGACAAGTCTCGCGATGAGAAGGCACTCGGATACCGTTGTCGTCTCGCAATTTCGCTTGCTAA
>DATKON010000048.1:0-43775 GCA_035524575.1 Rhizomicrobium sp. | reverse complement strand
GGGAAGGGTGGTGGAAAGCACGCGCGAACGGCTCGGAGCCATGGAGTCCGTCGTTCGACATTTCGGGCTGGCCGCAGACGCCGAAGCTCGGGGCGTGGGACGACTGGGGAATTCCGGAGCTTGTCGATCGCACCGGCATGGTCTGGTATCGCACCACGGTCGATCTTTCGCCGGCGCAGGCCGCGCAGCGCGCATCGCTGTCCATCGGCGCGGTCGATGAGATCGACGCCACTTGGGTGAACGGCGTGTTTGTCGGCGGCGGGTCCGGCGGCAACCGCACCTATCGTCTGCCTGCGGGACTTCTCCATCCCGGTGCCAACGTCATCGCGGTGAACATCCTCAACACCTACAAGCAGGGCGGCCTGCTTGGCCCTGCGGGCGCACAAGGCGTGCATCTGGCGGATGGCAGTGTTGTGCCGCTGCCGGGGCCGTGGCGCTACAATCTCGTACCGCAAAGCATGCGCGATCCGCCGCGCGCACCGTGGGAATCGCTGGCCGGTCTCGGTGTGGCGTACAACGGGATGGTGGCGCCGCTGGGCCCTTACGGTCTGAAAGGCGTCGTCTGGTATCAGGGCGAATCCGATACCGGCGAGGCGCAGGCCTACGGCAGACTGCTGACCGGCCTGATGGCGGATTGGCGGAACCGTTTCGACCGCGACCTGCCGTTTCTCGTCGTGCAGTTGCCCGATTACGGCATGCCGTCGGCGAAGCCTGAAGCGTCAGGCTGGGCGAAGCTGCGTGAAGCGCAACGCGCTGCCGTCGCGGCGGATCACAACGCTGCTCTCGTCGTCACCATCGATATCGGCGAGCGCTATGACGTCCATCCCGCCAACAAGCAGGAAGTCGGACGACGGCTCGCGCTGGCGGCGCGGCATCTCGTTTACGGCGAGGACGTTGCGGCGGCCGGACCCGTGGCCGAGAGCGCGACGCGCGTCGGTCGCGGGATCGCGGTGCGTTTCGCCGACGTGGAAAACGGGCTCGTCGCGTACGGTGCGGCCGAGCCGATCGGCTTCGAACTTTGCAGCGGAGCGGATTCCTGCCGCTACGTCGAAGCGCAAATCGTGAAAGGCGGCATCGTTATTCCCCTGAAGGCAAGGATCGCGAACGCGCATATTCGCTACTGCTGGGGCGATGGTCCGATCTGCACTTTGTTCGATGGCGCAGGGCTGCCGGCGGCGCCGTTCGATCTGCCCGTCGTTGCGGACCACGTTCGGCACGGGCTCGCAGGCCACGCGCGTGCACGGCATGCGACTTTGACCGCGGCGCCGTTGCGATGATAGCGTTATCATAACGGCGAAGGGGACGGAAACATGGATCGGAGAGTCTGGCGGGGCGCCCTCGCGGCGGCGGCCGTATGCGTGATCGTCGGAGCGGCGACGGCAAAATCTTCAACACTGGCAACGCCTCTTTACAAAGATCCATCAGCGCCCATCGACGCGCGCGTGAACGATCTCTTGAAGCGCATGACGCTCGACGAGAAGGTGGCGCAGATGCTCGCCGTCTGGACGGGCAAGGTGCAGATCTTCGACGACAATCTGCAATTCGACGAGGCGAAGGCGAAAGCCCGCTATCCCTACGGCATCGGCCAGGTGACGCGGCCTTCGGACCGAAAGGGGCCGGTCTCGCCGCGGCTTGCGCGTCTCAGGGACGCGCGCGAAACGGTGGCACTCGTCAACGCCATTCAGCATTGGGCGATCAACGACACGCGCCTCGGCATTCCGGTGCTGTTCCACGAAGAAGGATTGCACGGCTATGCCACAATGGACGCGACGAATTTTCCCCAGGCCATTGCGCTTGCCAGCAGCTGGGACCCCGATCTCGTTCGCGAGGTCGACACCATCGTTGCCCGCGAAATCCGTGCGCGTGGGGTGAGCCTCGTGCTGTCGCCGGTCATCGACGTGGCCCGCGATCCGCGCTGGGGCCGCATCGAAGAGACGTTCGGCGAGGATCCCTATCTCGTGAGCCGCATGGGCGTCGCCGCCGTCGAAGGCCTGCAGGGCGATCAGCTGCCGCTAGCCGACGGAAAAGTCTTCGCGACGCTGAAGCATTTCACCGGCCACGGACAGCCCGAAAGCGGCACCAATGCAGGGCCCGCGGAAATCTCCGAGCGCACGCTGCGCGAGAATTTCTTTCCGCCGTTCGAGGCGGCCGTGCACGAAACCAATGTGCGCTCGCTGATGGCCTCGTATAACGAGATAGACGGCGTGCCGAGCCATGCCAATGTGTGGCTGCTGCAAAAGGTGCTGCGGGGCGAATGGGGCTACAAGGGCGCCATCGTCAGCGACTATTACGGCATCGAGCAGCTTGTCGATCTGCATCATGTCGAAGCAAATTACACAGGCGCCGCGATCCGCGCGCTCGATGCGGGCGTCGACATGGATCTGCCGGACGGTGACGCCTACGCAACGCTGGTCGAGTCCGTTCGCGCCGGCCGCGTGAAGATGGCGCAGATCGATCAGGCGGTGCGCCGGATCCTCACGCTCAAATTCGAAGCGGGGTTGTTTGAGCATCCTTACGCTGACGGCGCCGCGGCGGATGCGCTGACCGGCAATGCCGAAGCGAGAGCTGTCGCAAGGAAAGCGGCCGAGCGTTCGGTGGTCCTGCTCAAGAACGACGGCATCCTGCCGTTGTCGACCAGCAATCTTGGAACGCTGGCGGTGATCGGGCCGAATGCGGCGGTGGCGCGGCTGGGGGGCTATTCCGGAATCCCGCGCCAGACGGTCAGCGTGCTGCAGGGTCTGCAGGCGCGCATCGGCAACGCTGCGAACATTGTCTATTCGGAAGGCGTCAAGATCACCAAGAACGACGACTGGTGGGCGGACGAGGTGGAGCTCGCCGATCCGATCGAGAACGAAAAGCGCATCGCGGACGCGGTAGAGGTCGCAAAGCACGCGGACAAGATCCTGCTCGTGCTCGGCGACACGGAACAGACAAGCCGTGAAGGCTGGGCGTCCACGCATCTCGGCGACCGCGACCATCTCACGCTTCCCGGACAGCAGGACGAGCTTGCGGACCGCATCTTCGCGCTCGGCAAGCCGACGGTCGTCGTGCTGCTCAACGGCCGTCCGCCGGCGGTCGTGAATATCTCCGAGAAGGCGAACGCGCTGGTCGAGGGGTGGTATCTCGGCCAGGAAGGCGGCACGGCCATGGCCGAAGTTCTGTTCGGCGACGTCAACCCCGGCGGCCATCTGCCGGTGACGATTCCGCGTTCGGTCGGCCAGCTGCCGATGTTCTACAATTTCAAGCCGAGCGCGCATCGCGGTTATCTCTTCGACACGACGGCGCCGCTTTATCCCTTCGGCTGGGGCCTCAGCTACACGACATTCGACGTCTCCGCGCCGGTGCTGTCACAAGCGACGATCACGCCCGATGGGACCGTTGATGTGAATGTGAAAGTCACCAACACCGGCGCGCGCGCCGGCGACGCCGTGGTGCAGCTTTACATCCATCAGCGCGTGAGCTCGGTGACGCGACCGGTCAAGGAATTGAAGGGCTTCCAGCGCGTGACGCTGCAGCCGGGCGAAAGCCGCACCTTGACCTTCCACCTCGATCATCATTCGCTGTGGTTCTGGAACAAGGACATGAAGCGCGTGGTCGAGCCGGGCGATTTCGACATCATGGCGGGACAGAATTCCGTCGATCTGAAGAGCGCGGTCCTCACCGTGAAGGGCTAGGCGATGTCGAAACCCGCCGGCGTGCGCAGCGGCGGCCATGTGCGCTGGATCGTCTGCTTCCTGCTCTTCACCGCGGTGGTGCTGAGTTACGTCGACCGGCAGGTCCTGAGCGTCCTTAAGCCCACGCTGCAGAAGCAATATGGCTGGAGCGAGATCGGTTACGGCGACATCGTATTCTGGTTCCAGGCGACCTACGGCGTCGGTTACGTCCTCTTCGGGCGCTTCGTTGACCGCTTCGGCGCGCGGCTCGGTTACACAGTCGCGGTGTCGCTGTGGACCATCGGGCACGTCGCGCATGCGCTGGTCACGTCCGTGCTCGGCTTTGCGTTGGTGCGCATTCCGCTGGCGCTTGGTGAAGCCGGCACATTCCCCTCCGCACTGGCGGCGACGGCGGAGTGGTTTCCGCGCTCCGAACGCGCGCTGGCCATCGGCCTCTTCAATGCGGGCGCCAATGTCGGCGCCATCATCACCCCGCTGATTGTGCCGCTCATTACGCTGAGCTTCGGCTGGCGCGCCGCGTTCGTCATCACAGGCTTGTTCACGGTTGTCTGGCTTATCGCCTGGCTTGCGTTCTATCGCCGTCCGGCCGAGCAGCCGATGCTTTCGGCCGAGGAACGCGCCTATATCCTCTCCGACAGGGAACCCGCGGACACGCACGCGCCGGCGCGCTGGCAGGATCTGATCCGCTTGCGCGCGAGCTGGGCTTACATTATGGGCCGCTTTCTGATCGATCCCGTGTGGTGGACGTTTCTCTTCTGGTTGCCCGATCTTCTGGCGCGCCGTTACGGCGTCGATCTCAAAGGGTACGGGCCGCCGCTCGTGGCAGTCTATGTGCTCGCCGATGTCGGCTCGATTCTCGGCGGCTGGGGTTCGTCGTTCCAACTGAAACGCGGCGCGAGCCTCAATAGGGCGCGCAAGAGCGCCATGCTTGCCTGCGCGCTGGTGGTGGTGCCGGTCGCCTTTGCGATGCAGGCCTCGAACATGTGGGTCGCTGTCGCGCTGATCGGATTGGCGTGCGCGGGCCACCAGGGCTTTTCCGCCAATCTATACGCCTTACCGTCGGACATCTTCCCGCGCTGGGCCGCGAGCACGGTTGTCGGCTTTGGCGGCGCCGCGGGCGCGCTCGGCGGCATGCTGATGGCGCAATATGCGGGCTGGGTGCTGCAGACCATTGGCAGCTACACACCGATCCTCGTGGTCGCGTCCTGCGCCTATCTGGCTGCGCTGGCCGTCGTGCACGCGCTCACGCCGCGCTACGAGCCGGTGAAGCTCGCCTGAGTGTCAGCCTTCGTTCGAGACGCGCCACTTCCACGGTGCGGCGTGACGCACGCCGTAGAGGAAGTAGATGATGAGACCTGCGACGGTCCAGACCAGGAGCCGGTTCCAGGTATCGGGCGACGACAGAAAAAGGCTCGTCATCATCACCACACATGTGATGATCCCGGCCGGCGCGGTGAACCATACGAACGGCGTGCGGAACGTCCGTTTCGCTTTCGGCGCCGTCACACGCAGAATCAGGACCCCGCCGCAGACCGCTATGAACGCCAGGAGCGTCCCCACCGATACGAGCTCCGCCAGGATATCGAGCGGGAACAGCGCCGCCAGAAGTGCCGCGAAGAAGCCGGTGATCAATGTGCCGATATGCGGTGTCCGGAAGCGCTGGTGGATGGCCGCGAACAGCGGCGGCAGAAAGCCGTCGCGCGCCATGGAATAGAAGATGCGCGACTGGCCGTAGAGGCCGATGAAGACGACGGACGCGAGGCCCACCACCGCGCCGATGTTGATCGGCATAATGAGCCACTGAAGTGCCGGGATCTTCTCCAGCGCGAACGAAACCGGATTGGCAACGTCGAGCGTGCGCCAGTCTGCAACGCCCAGAAGCACCACTGCCATGCCGATATAGAGCAAGGTGCAGATCGCGAGCGAACCCATGATGCCGATGGGAAGGTCGCGGCGCGGATTGCGGCACTCGAGTGCCGCCACGGAAACGGATTCGAAGCCGATATAGGCAAAGAAGATGAGACCCGAGGCCGCCAGCACGCCGGTGGCACCGAATTTTCCGAAGCTACCCGTATTGGGTGGAAGGAAAGGACGAAGATGGCTGAAATGGACGTAGCGGGCGCCGAAAAGGATGACGAGGACGACAATGCTGACCTTGACGATGACCATAAGCGTGGTGAAGCGCGCGGTCTCGCGCACACCGAGGACGAGAACCGCGGTCAGCAAAAGGATCAGAAGCAACGCCGGCAGGTTGATGATCGCGCCCGTCAGGTGAAGGTCGGACAGTCCCATGCCGGCGACCGGCGCATTGGCGAACGTTGCTGGAAAGTTGATGCCGAGATTCTCGCACAGGCTCGCGAAATAGCCGGACCAGCCGACCGACACGGTCGACGACGACACGAGATACTCGAGCACCATGTTCCAGCCGATGAACCACGCCATGAACCGGCCCATCGTGGCGTACGCATAGGTATAAGCGCTGCCCGATTCCGGAATCATCGAGGCGAATTCGGAATAGCAGAGCCCGGCGAACAGACAGCCGAAGCCCGCGATCACGAAGGAGAGAAGCACGGCTGGGCCCGCGTGCTGTGCGGCGGCAGTGCCGGCGATCACAAAAATGCCGGCGCCGATGATCTCGCCGATGCCGAGCGTGACGAGGCTTACGGGCCCGAGCGAACGGTGCAGCTGATGCGCTTCGGCGACGACCGGATCGGGCTGCTCGAAATCGACGTCCGCCATGTTATTCGGCGGGCGCCGGAGCATCTTCGAGCTTCCAGCGCGGCGGCTTCGCATGCCATGCGCTGTAGCCGGCGAAGATGATCACGCCGATGATGGTCCACACGAGAAGCCGGAGCCAGGTGTCGAGCGGCAGCCAATACATCATCGCACCGCACATGATCATGCCGAGCGGCGCCACGATCCACACGAACGGCGTGCGGAACGGACGACCGACATTGGGCCGCGTCACGCGCAGCATCATCACGCCCAGGCAGACGATGACGAAGGCGAGCAGCGTTCCGATCGAGACGAGCTCGCCCAGGATGTCGAGCGGCAGCGTGCCGGCGAGCAGCGATGCAAAGAAGCCGGTGATCAGCGTGCCTTTCCAGGGCGTGCGGAACTTCGGATGTACGTCGCAGAAGAGCTGCGGGATCATGCCGTCCTTGCCCATCGCATAGAAAATGCGCGACTGGCCGAGGATGAGCACGAGCACGACCGACGCAAGGCCAACAATGGCGCCGACATTGACGATCATGGCGAGCCAGCGCGTGCTCGGCAGCGCTTCGACCGCCATCGAGACCGGATGGGCGACGTTGAGGGTCGTGTAGGAGGCGAGGCCCGTCAGCACATAGGACATCAGCATGTAGAGCACGGTGCAGATGGCGAGCGAGCCCAGGATGCCGATGGGCACGTCGCGTTGGGGGTTGCGCGCTTCCTGTGCCGCCACGCTCACCGCGTCGAAACCGATATAGGCGAAGAAGATCACGCCGGTCGCGCGCAATATGCCGCTCCAGCCGAAATGGCCCCAGGTCCCCGAATTGGCCGGAATGAACGGTGTCTGGTTGGCTGCGACGACATGGGGCAGGCCTGCCGCGATGACGAGCACGACGATGCACAGCTTGATCGCCACCATCGCGTTGTTGAAATTGGCCGAGAGATGGACGCCGACGATCAGCACGGTCGTCACCAGCGCGATCAAGGCGACCGCTGGCAGATTGAAATAGGTTCCGGTCGTTCCGAGGTGATGGATCGCGTCGATGGCGGTCGCGTGCGCGTCATAGATCGGACAGTGCACGTCGGTCGCGACGCACAGCGGCGCCGAAGCGAAAGCGGCGGGCACGGGCATGCCGAGACGGGCGAGGAAATCGCTGAAATAGCCCGACCAGCCCACCGCCACGGTCGATGATGCGGCCAGATATTCGAGCACCAGATTCCAGCCGATGAACCACGCCATGAAGCGGCCCATCGTGGCGTAAGTATAGGTGTAGGCGCTGCCGGCCACGGGGATCATCGCCGCGTATTCCGCATAGCAGAGCCCGGCGAAGAGACATCCCATTCCCGCGATGGCGAACGAGATGACGACGCCCGGCCCGGCATAGCTCGCCGCGGCATGTCCGGTGATGACGAAGATGCCGGCGCCGATGATGGCGCCGATGCCGAGCGCAATCAGGTGCACGGGCCCCAATGCCCGTATCAGGTCATTGTCGACTTCAGGTTCAGGATTCTCGGAAATGCCGGCCATGTGCGTACAGTGCCCCTCGCAGCGGCGCGCCCTCGCGCTCTTGCAGGCACCTTTGCATGACAAACCGGCGACTGGCTAGCGGCGCAATGTCCGTTAAGCCTTTGTCCAGACGGCGATCTCGTTGCCGTTGGGGTCCCGGAAGTGGAAACGCCGTCCACCTTCGAAGCTTTCGCGCGAAATCACAGCTGCGCCGGCTGCTTTGACCTTCGCTTCCATCGCGTCGAGGTCATTGGCGTAGAGAACGACCAGCGCGCCGTCCTGCGCGACCGGTTTGCGACCCTTGTTAAAGCCGCCGTCACTGCCGTCGACCTGAAAGGCAACGTAGTCCGGACCGTAGTCCGTGAAGCTCCAGCCGAAGACCGCGCCGTAGAAGCGCTTCGTCGCCGGAATGTCGGTGGCCGGAAGTTCAATGTAATCGAGTGCGCCGTCTATGGTCATGGCAATGTTCCCTCTTTGTTCTAATATGGCTGCGGCTGCCCGCGCCGTCAAGGTTATCGGTGTTGGTAGCGTCCTAATTTGGGCGATCGGGCAGTCGGTATTTGGTGCGGGAGGAGCATGTTTGCCTGCCTGTGCGTCGCGATCCTTGCGGGCAGATTGTGCCTCGCGTTCGGGATCGTCAGGGCGGCTAAGGCGTCAATGGCATGGACAGGAGCGATCGGCGTGACGCAGGCATTAGTCGGTACGCAAATTGCTCGTCACGAAGGGATAAGCGTGGAGGTCCTTTCCGTCTAAAGGCGCATCGGAGGGAATGGAATTGGTCTTTTCGCCCTGCGTAAAGCTGTCAGAGTCGAGCATATACAAAAACCCTGTCTGGTGGTGCGTGAACGGACTTCCAAACAGATAATCAATGCAGCCATACGCGAACATCATGATTCTGTGGTGCCCGAATATATTGACCCCGAACTTTTGGGCGTCACTTTTGCTCCAGCCTGCGTAGCTACTTACCCCCATTTGCTTCCACTCCAGAGTTTGCCCCGGCAAAATCGCGTTCCCCTTATTACGCGGATCAATTGTGAGAGCACCAACACGCTCACAGAGCGCTTTTTGTGCACCCTCGGCGTTTTGTTTGGGGTCACCAAAGACAAACCCTTCCATCCAAACGGTTACATGAAATGCGGGGGAATGCCCCACGTTGGTCAGCAAGATTTTGAAATTCACTCGGCCGCCGTCGTCATTTCGCATTTTTGCGTTGATAATTTTGGGTAGGTTTTGAACATCAATAATCGAATCAGTTGGAGTGATCTCCGCAGCGACCCACGGACGTTGTTCTTCGCGTTGTTCAGTCAGTTGAGCCTGCATCGCGCGGAGTTGGCCCCAAAAGACCCAAGCAGCGACACCGGCAAGAAAGGCAGCAATACAGGTGCCGATGCCCGTGACTTTGGTCCACCGGGCTAACTTGCGGGCCAATGGATCATCTTGGGGCGCGGGGACCTGGCGATAATAGGTTGGGTAGCGGCAAATTATATTGACGAGCGCTGGCCAACGGCGGGGTGAATTCCGCTTGCCGTCCTCGCTGTTATTGCCGTTATCGCGCGTATTCAGCTTGGCCGCCTCGCGCTGGTCTCGCTTGTTGCGACGACGCAGTGAGCCAGCGAGCCCGCCGATTGCAAACGCCGCAAGTACCAACAGTTCTCGCCAATATTTCAGCATCTCTTGATCGCTTCGAATAACATGTTGGGACTGTTCCGATTGTGATTGTCAAGGAAGGAACGCCCTAGGCCTTGCGCATGTCGGAGATGTGCCAGAGCACGCCGGTCGGATCGCTGATGTAGAGCACGCGAAGGCCCCAGGGCATCATTGTCGGCGGTTTGCACATGATGCCCGGATATTTCTTCGCAATGCCTTTGCGCTCGATCATCTGCCACCAGGCATCCGTATCTTCGACCGCGAGGCTCATCATGAAATTGCCGGCATGCTCTTTCACATAGAACTTCTGCAGCAGGAATCGGAACGAGCCGATCTGCAGCTCCGCGATTTCCGGATTGCTCCAGTTAATCGTGAAGCCGAGATCGGTATAGAACTGTCTGGCGAGCTCGGGATCCTCGGCCGGCACGAACGCTTTCAGATCGACGACCGGACTTGGATCCACGAGGCTCTCCTCTGATCAGCGTGATCCGCCGCCGAGTGCTGTCCCCGAGCCCGATTGCAGATGTCGCATCAGCTGGCTTGCGTCGAACAGCCGGTTTGACTCGGCTCGCTCCGCGTCGGGCGGAATTTCGAACTCGTCGTTGTATTTGTACGTCGCGGTGACGGCCGTCGCGACCATCGCATTGGCCGGCGGCGCCGGATCCTGCATCTCTTCGCGCAGGGGCAGGCCGGAGGAATCGGAGATCCACATCTTGCCGTGCGCGACGTAGCCGCTCTTGTCCGGCACATAATCGTAGGTATAGAGCGTCGCCGCCTGATTGGCTTCCTGCACCTCGCCGGACTTCGTGCAGGTGCCGAGGCCCATCGCCTGCGCGATCTTCTCCGGCGGCGGCACGGCGCGATCGCGGATGGCTACCGACCGCGAACGCCACACGGCGCGGCTGCGTAGATAGGCCGTGTTTTCGGAAACGAGAAGCACGATCTCCTTCGTCGAACCGTCGGCAAAGGTTTTGTTCTGGTTGATCAGGACGCGCTTCTGCGTCCACTGATCATATTTCGCCTGCGCCAGCAGAAGACAGGCGTCCTCCATGGGCTTTGCACTCACGACATCAGTTGCTTGAGCCGAAGAGGCGAAGAGCAATATGGCGCCGGTAAACACTGTCAGAAGCCGAGACATTCGTGCCCCCAGAATATCAACGCGCCTCCGTGTTCAAGCTAGCCCCGAATTGCCGAGCAGGCAACGATCGCTTTGGAGTTCGAGGCCTTTCATAACCGAATAAGAAGCCCACATACTGAGCCGAACCGATCAGCCCGGAGTGCGCCATGTCCAATTCAGACGCCAGGATTGCAATCGTCACCGGCGGAAGCCGCGGCCTCGGCCGCAGCACCGTGCTCAGCCTCGCCAGGCGCGGCGTCGCCTCGATCTTCACCTACAACACCAATCGCGCCGAGGCCGACAAGGTCGTGGCCGCCGCGCGTGAGGCGGACGCCAAAGCCGTCGCGCTGCAGCTCGATACCGGCAAGGTCGCCGCATTCGACGGCTTCGTGAAAAGCGTTTCGTCCGCCTTGAGCGATCTGGGCGCTGCGCGCTTCGACTATCTCGTCAACAATGCCGGCACTTCGCATCACAATGCTTTCGAAAAGACTTCCGAAGGCGAGCTGGACGCGCTCTACAACGTCCATTTCAAGGGCGTGTTCTTCCTGACGCAGAAGCTCCTGCCGTTCATCAACGACGGCGGGCGCATCGTCAACATCTCGTCCGGACTCACCCGCTTCGCGATCCCGGGAAGCGCGTCCTACGCGTCGATGAAAGGCGCCATCGAAGTCTTGACCCGCTATCTGGCGAAGGAGCTGGGCCCGCGCGGCATTGCAGTGAATACAGTTGCGCCCGGCGCCATCGCCACGGATTTCAGCGGCGGCATGGTCCGCGACAATCCGGAGATCAACAAGCGTGTCGCCGAGATGACGGCGCTTGGCCGCGTCGGTCAACCCGATGACATCGGACCGATGATCGCGTCTCTGCTGTCCACGGACAATCGCTGGATCAACGGCCAGCGCATCGAAGTCTCGGGCGGCATGGCCCTTTGAAGGGGTCGTCGAGTCAGTAATTGCCGGCGTTGATGGCGTCGAGTTTGGCCTGCAGATAGGCCTCGTGTTCCGGCGTCAGCTTGCCGCCGTCGGCATCGCGCAATTTGAGCCCTTCGGCACGCAGGGCGAGGAGCGCGTTGTGCTTCTTGTTGATGCGACCTTGCTCGGTCGTGCTGTCGAAGCTCTGCTGATCGCTGAGCGCTTTGGGATTATTGCCGTAGGCGTAGCTGCCCGCAGACACCGAAAGCTGGGGCCATAGCGTCGCCAGTGCGACGGCTACGATGCCTCCCATACGCAAATAAGTTTGCATGTCATCCCCCCTTTGCGCGCACAACGGCGTCCGCGTGCAGCGACGCGGTTCGCACGAGCGCCCGACGTAAATGACTTTGGGTCGGACCGCTCTTACTGTTGCGGACCGCCCATTCCTTCACCGCCGCTTTGCATATTGCGGACAGCAGCCCAGTTGTTGTTCAGGCGCCGCTGCTCGGCGAGCTCCGCTCCTCTGGGGACGGACACATCGGAATTGTAGTGATAGGTCGCCGTGATGGTTTTCGCGACTTTCTGGTTCGCCGGCGGCGGGGCGCTTTGCGTGAACTCCTCGCGCAGCGGCAGGCCGGTCTGCTGTGAGATCCACACCGTGCCGCTCGCGACCGTACCGTCATCGCCCGGCAGATAGCTGAATGTGTAGGTGACGGCCGGCTGGCCGTCTTCGGTCGCGGCCGAACCCCTGGTGCAGTCGGCGAGCCTCATCGCGGCCAGAGCTTTTTCCGGCGACTGGATGGCGCGCTCGCGCACCGTGATGCCTGCAGACGTCCAGGGATTGGCACCCTGGCGGTAATAGGCCGTGTTCTCGGTCACGATCATCGAGTCTTTGACGACACGGCCGTCCTCGAATGTCTTGGAGCGATCGATGAAAAGCCGGTTCTGGCGCCATTCCTCGAACTTCGCGGTTGCAATGGCTTTGCAGTCGTCCGATGCGGCGGCCAGCGCCGGGCCCACGGCCAGAATGCTCCCCAACACCGCCATGGAGCCGAGCACGTAACGCTTCGTCATGTCGTCCACCTCGAATAGCTTCGACGCCGGCACGATAGCGCAAAAGCGCTGTCGCCCCGCATCAAGAGCGCGTGACTGTGCGCCCACGAAGTCGTTACATGTTGATTCAGCCGACCTTAACCGCCGCTTCCGACAGAAGAAGACTTGCGGCCTACGCCGCAGGTCTTTCCCCGACATAGAGCGAACTCGGACGCAGCAGCCGGCCGTTGCGTTGCTGTTCGCGCGCATGCGCCGTCCAGCCGGCAGAGCGGGCGACCGCGAAGATGGGCGTGAAGGCCTGGCGCGGAATCAGAATCGCGTCGAGGAGAATGGCCGTGAAGAACTCGACATTGGTATCGAGCGGCCGGTCGGGCTTGCGGGCCTTGAGAGCCGCGCGCGCATAGGCTTCCACTTCGGCCGCGAAGCCGAGATCGGTCATGTTCGAACCGAGCTTTTCGACGACGCTTTTCAGCACGTCGGCGCGCGGATCGCGGACGCGATAGATGCGGTGGCCGAAGCCCATCAGCCTCTCGCCGCGATCCAGCGCGGCGTCGATCCACGGTTTGATGCGCTCGCGCGTGCCGATGGCATCGAGCATCTCGAGCACCGGTTCGGGCGCGCCGCCATGTAACGGGCCCGTCAGCGCGCAATAGCCGGCCGTGACGGCCGCAAAGAGGTCGGCGGCCGTCGACGCGACGACACGCGTCGCGAAGGTCGAGGCGTTCATGCCGTGGTCGCTGACGGTGACGAGATAGGCGTCGAGCGCGGCCGCCTCGGCGCGCGACGGTGGCACGCCGCGCAGCATCGCGAGCGTGTCGAAGGCGTGGCTGTTCTCCGGATTGGGGGCGACGGCAGGCTCGCTCCGGCGGCGCCGGACGAGGGCGGCCGCCATGACGGGCAGGGCGCCGACGATCGCTGCGTCCGGGGTCAGACCGTTCTCGGCCCTGAGCCCGGCCATGGCGACCCGGAAGCCGTCGACGACGGAAAGCCCGTCGGCGGCGCCGATCCAGTGCGGCAGGCGCTCATAGGCCCTGACCCGCCCCTCGGCGAGCGCCCGCCGGGTCTCGGCTTCGGAGATCGGCGAGCCTGTCCCGAGCGACCAGAGCTGCGCCGTGACGCCCTCGAAGCTGGTCCTGGCCGCCAGCTCAGCCACGGCCTTGCCGGCGATGATGAGCTCGCCCTTCTCGCCGTCGACATGGCTGAGGACCGTCTCGGCGGCAGGCACGCCGTCGAGGCCGATAGGGGCTTTGCGGGGTTGGATGGTCATTGTCGATCTCCTCTGTTGCACCGCACAAAGATCGAGGGCCTTTTCGTGTTGATCAAGCTTGATTAAGCTAATCAACATGAAAAAAAATCGACGGCGCGCGCGCCCCCAGGTTTCCGACGACCCGCTCTATCTGACGGCCCGATCGGCGGCGGCCGAACTCGCGATCTCCCAGGCCACGCTCTACGCCTATGTCAGCCGCGGGCTGATCCGCTCCGAACCTCTCGAGGATGGCTCCCGCGGACGGCGCTATCGCGCCGAGGATGTCCGCAGCCTCAAGACGCGCCGCGCGCCTCTGGTGCAAGGCGAAGGACTCAAGGCCGCGGATCTTCCTGTTCTGGACTCCGCCGTCTCGACCATCACCGAGGACGGGCCTGTCTATCGCGGCGTGCTGGCGACGACGTGGTCGGAGGAAGCGTCGCTCGAGCAGACGGCGACGCTTTTGTGGGACGCGCGCTCGCATGATCCGTTTGCGAAAACAAATCTGCCGCACATCTCGCGCGCCATGCGCGCAATCCTCGATGCAACCGATCGCGCCGAACCGATCGAGCGCGCCATCGCTGTGCTGTCGCTGGCGACGGAGGCCGATCCGTCCGCGTACAACGCGACAACGGAAGGCCGTGCGCTCACCGGCGCAAAGATCATGAGGCTCGTCGTCGCCGCCATGTTGCGCACGGCGCCGAAGGGCACGCCGATCCATGAACAGATTGCACAGGCGTGGGCGCTCAGCCATCCGCGCGCCAGCGAACTTATCCGTCAGGCGCTGGTGCTGCTTGCCGATCACGAGCTGAATGCCTCGACATTTACGGTGCGCTGCGCCGCCTCGACGGGGATCTCACTCTACGATGCGGTGATCGCCGGTCTCGTGGCGCTCAAGGGACCGCGTCACGGCGGCGTGGGGCCGCAGGCCTCGCGTCTGCTCGATACGCTTCTGGCGGGCGACACCGCCGCCATCATCCGCGAGCGCGTCGCGCTGGGCGAGCGGTTTCCCGGCTTCGGTCACATGGTCTACAACGACCGCGACCCGCGCGCGCTGTCCCTGTTCAACGCGCTGTTGCGGACCGACATCGACGAAAAAATGACGGTCGAGATTCCGCACCGGATCTACGAGGCGACCGGCCAGTTCCCGAATTGCGACTATGCGCTCGCTGTCATGCGCCGCGCGCTCGACATGCCCAAAGGCTGCGAGACGACTCTCTTCGCCATCGCGCGCACGGCCGGCTGGATCGCGCATGCGATCGAGCAGCTGGAAAGCCGGAAATTGATCCGTCCGCGCGCGCGCTATGTCGGCCCGTCGCTGAGGCGGTAGACGGCCGTCGCGCGCACGTCGCGGTCTTCGAGTTCGCGCGAGGTCGCGACCTCATAGCTCGCGAGCTTCTCGACACCCGATTTCGGGAAATAATTGCGCCCGGGATCGCCCAGCAGCACCATCGCGCCTTTCCGCTGCGCCTCGGTCAGCCAGGCCAGAAGGCGTTCGGCAAGCGGCCGCTCATAGCACATGTCGCCGACAAGAATGGTTTCCCAAAGGCAACCATGTTCGAGCACGTCTTTCTGGCGCACATCGATCTCGACGTCGTTGGCGCGCGCGTTGAGCGTGATGGCTGCCGCCGCGAAGGCGTCGATGTCCACCGCCAGCACGGACGATGCGCCGGCACGCGCGGCGGCGATGGCGACAAGGCCCGAGCCCGATCCGAAATCGAGCACGCGTCTTCCGCGGACGCTGTCGGGATTGTCGAGCACGTAGCGCGCCAGCGCCTGTCCGCCGGCCCAGGCAAACGCCCAATAGGGCGGCGGCAGGCCCTTCTCCTCGATCTCGACTTCCGTCTTGTTCCACAGCGGCAGGATTTCCGTCGCCAGATGCAGCCTGATCTCCGGCACCAGCGACGGCGTCGTCAGCACGGTATTGGCAAAGACAAAGTGGGTGGGCACGATCATGGGGCCACGCTTTAAACCCGCCTGTCGTGGCCCGCAAATGCGGGCCACCCGGTTGAAACGCACTCAGATTTCAACGAGGCAACGACGATTCCTTTCCATGGACATAGTGATGCCGCCCAAGCGCCCCGCATTTGCGGGCCGCGACAGAAAAGAGGGAGAGGGAGCAATGCCAAAATCCGATCCGCACCGCTTCGACGATCTGTTCCGGGAATTCGGTCCCGTCACGCTGAAACGCTTTTTCGGCGGCAAGGGCATCTGCTCGGGCGAGGTCATGATCGGCATGATTTTCGGCGAGACGATCTATTTCAAGACCAGCGACGAAACGCGCAAAGCCTTCCTCGCGGAGAAGACGAAGCCGTTCAGCTTCAAGAAGCGGTCCACGGGCGAGACCGTTGTCACCGGCTGGTATGCGCTGCCCGATCGGCTCTATGACGATCCGGACGAACTCGCGCGCTGGGCACGGGCGGCTTACGAGGTCGCCGCGTCCTCTCCGACCGAAATCCGCAAGCGCAAGAAAGCGCTGCGCAAGCCCCGCAAGGCCTAGCGGACGTGGCGGCGCTCAGCGTCGCTCTGCAGCTGCCAGAACGCAATCAGCATGCGTTCCTGCTGCGAAAACTGATAGTCGGTGTCGACGATCCGCATGCCAGGCGTCTTGTCGGCGCTGGCGACTGCCACGATCGGCTGGACAGGCTGAACGCTTGCGACGCGTTCGGTGTTGTCAGCGGTCATGGCCGACTTGCTCGCCACCAGCATTCCGACGAAAGCAAATCCCACCAAGAACATCTTCATCTCGCGCTCCCATATCACGCGACAGATGCGAGAATAGGAAGCAAGACATAAGCCCTCGCTAAGCCCGGCCGGGGGAATTGAGACCAATTTTCGACGACTGCGATGCGCGTGGCGGACGGCGCGCGCAACTCGCGCTAATTCGCATCAAAGCGTGCGACGGTCTCGGCGAAAAACGCGTCGCACAATGTTCGCGCGGCCGGCGAAGGTGCGGCACGCGCGGCGTCCGTCCAGCTGCGGGCCGCTTCGAATTCGGCGTCGATGAAGCGTCCGATCGGCTCGGGAAGAGGCTCCGATGCGAGCTCGCGGGTCTTTGCCTTTTTCTCCACCAGCGCGGCTGCGAGGTCCGCAATCTCCGAGGGCGGATCGCATTCCGTTAGCATTGTCGGAAAATGCATGGGAACGACGGCCTCGCCGGGATGCAGCCTCAGCCAGCGCAGGGCCGCCGCCGGCCTCAGGGCATAGAAGATCTTTTTCTGCGGCACCGTTTTGCCTTCGCGGAAATAGGTGCGCCGCTGGCGTTCACCCAGATGCAGATAGTGCCGGCCGATCAGCGCTCGATCCGCCACTGCCTTCGCCACGCGCAGGAATTCGTCGCGAAACGCATCGTCTGTCTCGTAACGAATCGGCGACATCAGCCACTCGATGACGACGGCGTTGCCCTTGAGGAGAAGCTTGAGCGCTTTGGCGAGATCCCAGCCGTTGACGTCGAACACCTTGTCGAGCGGCGTCTCGATGACATCGCGCTGCCGCCAGAGGGAGAGATAATCCCGTTGTCGCCTCACGAAGACAAAGCGGCAATCATAGTCGCTGTCCGGCGAAGGAAATCCCCAGGCTCTGCTGCCGCTCTCGATGGCGAGGGGGATCCTGACATTGTGCTCGGCGCGGAGGCGCGCCAGCCGCTGTTCGATCTTCGCAACGATCGCCGCATCCATATGCATTCCGTCGACAGCATTCTCGAATTTTATGGCAAAATAAACCACGTTGGCGGGTTAGGTATCGTGTCGAGGAAATACTCAGCCAAGCTCCTGCGCGAGTCCGATGAGAAGCCCTTCGGGCCCGCGGATGTAGCAGAGCCGATAGGCGTCTTTATACCGGACGACTTCGCCCACGAGTTGCGCGCCGCGCGTACGGAGTCTTTCGAGCGTTTCGTCGATGTCGTCCACGGCGAACATGACGCGGAGGTAGCCGAGCGCGTTGACCGGGGCGTTGCGGTGATCGGCGACGATGCGCGGCTTAAGGAAGCGGGAGAGCTCGAGCCGGCTGTGACCGTCCGGGGTGCGCATCATGGCGATCTCGACATGCTGATCGCCAAGTCCCGTGACACGTCCGGCCCATTCTCCTTCGATAGTGGCCCGCCCTTCGAGCTCGAGGCCGAGTTCGCAAAAGAAATCGATCGCCGCGCCGAGGTCTTCGACGACGATCCCGACATTGTCCATCCGCTTGAGCGCCATGATTCGGATCTCCGAGGGTGCCGTTCCATCAAGAGCACAATCGCCGGACGGTCGGTAGACTTCACCGGGACCGCGGACTTCCAGTCCGCACCGCACCGCCCGGCACAATGCGTAACCGTTGAGGCTGGTCCGGCAGCGGACGGGACGTCCGCGGTCCCGGTGAAGTCTTGGCGAATACGGGCGTGGGAGGACTGTTAGCACTTATCGCAACGCATCAACCAGCTTGCCGCTCGCCCCGATCTTCCGCAGATCATCGGCGCCGATCGCGCCGTCTTCGGCGCAGGCCTGAACGACATGGGCGAGCGCGGGCTGCAGCACGAGCGCATGCTTTTTCGTGTCCGGCCAGACGACGAAAGAGAGAGGGTCGGCGAAGACGTCGCCGCAATTGCCCCACCATTCCTTGTCGTGGATCGTCGCCTTGAGGGACTTCAGATACAGCGCCTGCAGCGGCGCCGAAGCGAACATGCCGGAACGCGTTCCGTCGATGACGGTGTCCAGCGAAGTCGAAAGGCCCGCACGCGGCCCAAGCAGCGTCTTCCAGTCGACAGGCTTGCCGGTCGAAAGATCGTAGACCAGCGCCAGCGTCGAAGCGTCCGGATGCGCGCCGCCACAGTCCTCGGAGTCGCTGACGACGACGCTGAAATATTGCGGTCCGGTCATCGTGACTGCGACGATGCGGCCGGTCTCGCCGCCCTTCGGACAGCCCCGCATGAACTCGGCCCAGCGCGCGTCGAGCTTGTCGAACGCCGCATTGATCCGGGCCGTCGCCGGCGTCGCCGGCGAAACGATTCTCGGAAGCCTTGCATTGGCCTTCGCGAACGGCGGGCCGGCCTGCAGCTGCACCGGCGATCCCGCAAAAACGGCGGAGCTCACCGCAAGCGCGGCGAGGCAGACAAACAAGCGGTGTCTGATATGCGGCACAGTCTCCCCCTCATCGAGACGGCCAATTTTTCCAGGACGGCCGAAGCGCGAGAAATTAACCTGCAGCATCGGACTGCAACACGCAATTCTCGGGCGACGGCCGAACGGCACGCCCGTGCGATTTGACGCTCTGACTCAATGGGGATAAGGCAGCCGACCGACGCCCGGCCGGACGGAATACCGGCTAGAATGCGCCAGTCCCGCCCAGTAGGCCCAGATGACCCTTTCCGAACTCCGCCGCGCCATTTCCGAGGCCTGGCTTGCCGATGAAGACACCATTGTCGATGCGCTGATCCCGAAAGCGAGGCTTTCGCCGGGCGAACGCGCGGCGACCGAGGCGCTGGCGAGCGAACTCGTCGCCCGCATCCGCGCCACGCGCGACAAGCGGTCGGGCGTCGACGCCTTCACGCAGGAATACGCGCTGTCGAACGAGGAGGGCGTCGTCCTGATGTGCCTCGCCGAGTCGCTGCTGCGCGTGCCCGATGCCGCGACCGCGGACAAGCTCATCCGCGACAAGATCGGCGGCGGCGACTGGTCGAAGCATCTGAACAAATCCGAATCCCTGTTCGTCAACGCGTCGACCTTCGCACTGATGCTCACGGGGCGTGTCGTCAAGCTCGACGAGACGGCGCGTTGGGATTTCGAGGGCATCTGGAAAAAGCTCGTCACCCGCACGAGCGAGCCCGTCATCCGCCAGGCAGTGACCATGGCGATGCGTATCCTCGGCAAGCAGTTCGTGCTCGGCCGCACGATCGAGGAAGCGCTGCGGGAGTCCCGTGCGGCGATGGCGGAAGGCTATCGCTACTCGTTCGACATGCTGGGCGAGGCGGCTTACACCCAGAAAGATGCGGAGCGCTATTACGCTTCCTATCAGAATGCTCTGAACGCCATCGCGGAAGCCTACACCGACCAATATACGCCGGCCTTCGAGCGGCCGAGCATTTCGGTCAAGTTGTCGGCGCTGCATCCGCGCTACGAATGGGCGAAAAAAGAGCGCGTGTTTGCCGAGCTCCTGCCGCGGCTGATCGCGCTTGCCGCCGATGCCCGCCGGCATAATCTCGGCTTCACCATCGATGCCGAGGAATCCGAGCGTCTCGATCTGATGCTCGACGTCTTCGAAGCGATGGGCGAGTCGCAGCCGCTGTGGCGCTGGGAAGGCCTGGGCCTCGCGTTGCAGGCTTATTCGAAGCGCGCGCTTCCGGCCATCGCATGGCTTGGCGAGCTGGGGCGCAAGCAGCAGCGGCGCATTCCCGTGCGTCTCGTCAAAGGCGCCTATTGGGATACGGAAATCAAGCGGGCGCAGGAACAGGGCCTCAAGGATTATCCCGTGTTCACGCGCAAGGCCGCGACCGATGCGTCCTATCTTGCCTGCGCCCGCGCCTTGCTGGCGCAGGAAGACGCCATCTATCCGCAATTCGCGACGCACAACGCGCATACGCTGTCGGCGGTGCAGGTCTTCGCGGGCGGCCGCAAGGATTTCGAATACCAGCGCCTCCACGGCATGGGCGAGGCGCTTTACGAGCTTTATCGCGACGTGAAGAAGGTGGGCCATATCGGCCCCGGCACGCGCATCTATGCGCCGGTCGGCACGCATGAGGATCTCCTCGCCTATCTTGTGCGCCGTCTGCTCGAGAACGGCGCCAACACCTCGTTCGTCAATCGTCTTGCCGACGAAGAAGCTCCGATTGCGGAGATCATCGCCGATCCCGTCGAGCAGCTTCTGAAGCACACGCCGCGCCGCAGCGCGCATATCCCGAAGCCGGAAAATCTTCTGCCCGACCGGAAGAATTCGAGCGGGTTCGTCTGGGCTGATCCCATGGTCACGGCGCCGATCCTCGCGGAGATGGACGCAGCGCTCAAAACCCAGGCGCGGGCCCTGCCGATCATCGGCGGCGAGACGCGCAGCGGCGACACCCAGATGGTGCGCGATCCCTCGGATTTGACGCGCGTCGTCGGCGAAGTGGTGGAAGCGAGCGCAAAAGACGTGAGCGATGCGCTGGCGCGCGCGCATGCAGGCCGCATTGCCTGGGACAAGCTCGGCGGGGAAGGACGCGCGAAGATCCTCGAACGCGCGGCCGATCTTTACGAAGAGAACAGCGCGAGCCTGATGGCGCTTGCCGTGCGCGAAGCGGGCAAGACCTTGCCGAACGCGCTCGGCGAAGTGCGCGAGGCCGTCGATTTCCTGCGCTACTACGCAAACCGCGCGCGGGCCTTGTTCGGCCAACCGATCGCCTTGCCCGGTCCCACGGGCGAAACCAACGAATTGACGCTGCACGGCCGCGGCGTATTCGTCTGCATCTCGCCGTGGAATTTCCCGCTGGCGATTTTCACGGGGCAGGTGGCGGGCGCGCTGGCCGCCGGTAATACGGTGCTCGCCAAGCCCGCGGAACAGACGCCGCTGATCGCCTCGGCCGCCGTGAAGCTTCTGCATCAGGCCGGCGTGCCCGGCGACGTGCTGCATCTTCTTCCGGGCGACGGACCGAGGATCGGCACTGCGCTGTTCGCCGATTCGCGCGTCGCAGGCGTGGCCTTCACCGGTTCGACGGATGCCGCCAACGCCATCAACCGCGGGCTGGCCGGCCGCGAAGGACCGATCGCGGCGCTGATTGCGGAGACGGGCGGGCAGAACGCCATGATCGTCGACTCGACGGCGCTGCCCGAGCAGGTGACGCGCGATGTGATCTCGTCGGCCTTCGACAGCGCGGGCCAGCGCTGCTCGGCCTTGCGCGTCCTGTTCCTGCAGGAAGATGCCGCCGACAAGATGCTCGATCTGATCCTAGGGCACATGGACGAGCTGAAGCTCGGCGACCCGATGAAGCTCGAGACCGATATCGGTCCCGTCATCGACGACGAAGCACGCAGGACGCTCGAGCGCCACGCCGAAACGATGACGCGCGAGGCAAAACTGCTGCGCAAACTGGCGATCGGTCCCGAGCACCGGGGCGGCTATTTCTTTCCGCCACATGTCTTCGAGATATCCTCGATCGACGTGCTGAAGCGCGAAGTCTTCGGGCCCGTTCTGCATGTCGTGCGCTATTCTTCGGATCGCCTCGGCGAGGTTTGCGACGCGATCAACGCGACGGGCTATGGGCTGACGCTGGGCCTGCACACGCGCATCGAGGAGACGATGAATTTCGTCCGCGAGCGCGTCCATGTCGGCAACATGTACGTCAACCGCAACCAGATCGGCGCCGTCGTCGGCGTCCAGCCCTTCGGCGGCGAAGGATTGTCCGGTACTGGACCGAAGGCGGGCGGGCCCAACTATCTCCAGCGTTTTGCGCTCGAACGCACTTATACGGTCAATACGACGGCCGCCGGCGGCAATGCGGCGCTGCTGTCCAGCGAACGGGACTAAGCCGTCAGAGCGAGATCGCCCGAGTTCGAATCACATAATGTCCGTCATCGCCCGTTTCATGCGGGCGATCCATGTTGGCGCAAGAAATGGGTTGCCCTGATCGCGCTATTTCGCGCGCCCCGGGCAATGACGAACCGGGCGTTTTGGCGGAACGGCGTCCGGATGGCGGCTCAAGGGGAATCTGGTGCCGGCCCTCCGCCGTCGTAAACTGCGGCGAAGCGACTCGCGGGGGTTCCGATGCTTGCGGCGTTGAAGGCGAGGGAGTACCCAGCCGGAAATCCATCTTCAAATCAGGATATGACGGACAAGCGCGCGCATATCGTCGTCATCGGCAACGAGAAGGGCGGGTCGGGCAAGACTACGACGGCCGTTCATCTCGCCGTGGCGCTGGCGCGGCTGGACAAGCGCGTCGCGGCGATCGACCTCGACACCCGCCAGCGGAGCTTCGGGCGGCATCTCGAGAACCGCGCCGATTGGGATGCGAAAGGGAACTCGAAGCTCGCGATGCCGGTGATGCTGCCGTTCCAGCACTCGAAGGCGGCGTCCCTCGACGAGGCCGCAGTGGAAGACGCGAGGCGCTTCGCGGAGCTTCTCGCCGAGAACGAGCGGAACTTCGACTTTATCGTCATCGATACGCCGGGCAGCGACACGCAGCTCTCGCGCCTCGCGCATGCCGCCGCGAACACGCTGGTCACGCCGATGAACGACAGCTTCGTCGACTTCGATCTGTTGGCGCGGGTCGACCCCAAGACCTTCGAAGTCAAGGCGCCGAGCCTCTACAGCGACTTCGTCTGGGAGTGCCGCAAGAAGCGGCTGATGGCGCGCCAGCCCGCGCTCGACTGGGTGGTGATGCGCAACCGCATCTCGGCGACGGAAGCGCGCAACAAGCGCCGTCTGTCGAAAGCGCTCGACTCGCTGTCTCAGCGCATCGGCTTTCGCGTGGCGCCGGGCTTCGGCGAAAGGGTGATCTTCCGTGAGCTATTTCCGATGGGGCTGACGATGCTCGATCTGCCCCAGCCGGGTCTCGGCTCGGGTTTCTCGATGTCCCATGTCGCAGCGCGCCAGGAAGTGCGCCAGCTCTTGAGAACGCTCAAGCTGCCGGGGATCCCGGAAAGCGCGACGGCCGTCTGACGGCGCGCGGGCGGCGGCGCCGAAAAGATTCACCACTGAGGCGGTGAGGCAGTGAGATAATGAGCGCGTCTCGGACGGTCCGGCACGCTTTCGAAAACTGCCCGCGCGCATTCGCGCGCAATACTTATTTCCATAGCGCGCGCTAGCAGCGACGGCCGCGTTGCCATCTCATTGCCTCACCGCCTCAGTGGTGAATCTTACTTGTTTAGCGCGCAGCAACCGCCGCGAAGCAGGTCTGGCCGCGTTCGGTCAGCTTTTCGCAGACTTCACGCGCTTCGCGTTCCTCGAAGGGGCCAAAGCGGGCGCGATAGAGCGTGTGACCGTCGACGCTCTGGAACGGCGCGACGATGCGCGAGGCCTGGCCCAGCACATCCATCGAGCGTTCGGCATAGGCCGAAAGCTGCGCCTTGGCGGAAGTTTCGTCGGCGAAGGCGCCGATCTGGATGGTCCAGTCGTGTGTGGCCGCGTAACGGCTGAGGCCCATGCCGGCGGCATTGGAAGCGGCGGCGGCTTTCGTCTTCGGCGCCGCGTTCAGCATCGCCTGCGGATGATAGGCCGCCAGCATCACAGCCTGCGGCGCCGGGCTCTCCGGCCGCGGCAGGGGCTGCGGCGGAACGGGGCCTTCGGCTTTGACGGTTTGTTCCTTGCCCTGAACGGCGATCACGCGAACCGGGGCAGCCATGGCCGTGCGCGTCGGGGCAGCGGCCGGCGGAGGCGGTGCGGGTTGTTGCGCTGCGGCTGTTGCCAGCGGGCGCGTCTGCGGCGCCGACGGCGCGGGACCGATCGGAATGTCGTCGGGATCGACGCGCGACTCGGCGGCGTCTTCGTCGTCGGGATCGGCCGCCAGGACCGCGTGCGAAACGTCCGGATCCTGCGCCGGATGCGGCATCGCGCCGGCGGCGGCGATCTGGAATCCGGCGATCACAGGCGTCGTCTGCGTGGTCTGGGCGACGCTCTGCCACGGCACGGTGTTGCGCGCGACGAGCGTCGGGTTCCGGTTGATCTGCGCGAAGGTCGCGTCGAGCATGTGCATCATGGCGACGTCGCGCCGATGCGCCGTGCGTCCGCCCATCACGACCGCGATGACATGCGCGCCGCCGCGCACGACGGACGAAACAAGATTGAAGCCGGATCCGCCCGTGTAGCCCGTCTTGATGCCGTCCGCACCTTGATAGACGCCGAGAAGATGGTCGGTCGAGCGATGCGTCTCGCCGTGCCAGGTGAATGTCTCGGTCGAGAAATAGGGGAAATATTGCGGGAAATCATAGGCGAGATGACGCGCGAGGATGCCGAGATCGTTCGCCGTCGTCACCTGCAGGTCATCCGGCAGGCCGGACGCGTTGTGGTAGAAGGTGTGCGTCATGCCCAGCTCGCGCGCCTTCTCGGTCATCATCTGCGCGAAATGTTCTTCCGAGCCGCCGATCGCTTCGGCGATGGCGACCGCGACGTCGTTCGCCGAGCAGACGACAATGGCGCGGATCGCGGATTCGACGGGAATCGTCGTTCCCGGACGCAAATAAAGCTTCGTGCGATGCTGGATCGCGGCGTGCTCCGACACCGGAAGCGGAGTCGCAAGCGTCATCTGTCCGTTCTTCAACTGCTCGAACAGCAGATAGAGCGTCATCATCTTCGTCAGCGACGCCGGATGGCGCGTGGCATCCGCGTTGCGCGAATAGAGGACTTTGCCGGTGGCGCCGTCGAGGACGAGCGCTGCGTCCTTGTCCGGATCCGTTGCGCTGGCCGGAATGGCCATGCCGCGGCTGCCATGGTGATGACGGATGGAGGCCGAGGCCGGCGCCGCGGTCAATGCAACAAGCGCCGCCGCCGCCGCGATCGACAAGGCCGATTTAGCCCGCAAGGTCACACCGCCACTCTGAGGAGGCTTTCGCTCCGACATACCCGACTCCAAACGCGGTCAACCCTGTGTCGCGGCGATCAGACCAAATTGTTCCCCAGCGCGCAAGGCAAAATCAAAATCCAGCTTACAATACCGGTATTTAGGAAAAGTTACGCCGATTGAACCACCGGTTGTTGCCCGTCGAGAATCTGCCCTGAACAGTAAACCAATCATTAATGATGCGGCGCAGCAAAATCCCTTGACACCCCCGTCGCTGCGATGCATATAGGTCATGTTGCACTGCAACAGGGCCAGAGGCCCCTCAAGTCGGTGCCCCACGGAACTCACAAGGACGAGGTCACGAAAATGGCAACGAAAACAAGAGCGGCCGGCGACAAGATCAACGGCACGGAAGCGATTGAAACCGCGATCAAGAGCGGCTCTGAAGCCTTCAAGACCGGCTTCGACAAGGCCGTGAAGAACTACGACCAGTTTCTCGGCTACGGCAAGGACACTGTCGAAGCCTATATGAAAGCGGCCAATGCGGCCGGCAAGGGCGTTGAAACCCTGCACAACGAGCTTTACGCCTACTCGAAGCAGTCGGTGGAAGATTCCATTTCCGCGACAAAGGCGCTCATGGGCTCGAAGTCGGTGCACGAAGCGCTCGAACTGCAGACCGATTTTGCCAAGTCCGCCTTCGACAATTACGTGAGCCAGGTCACGAAGTTCGGCGAGATCGTTTCGGCGACCGCGAAGGAGACCTTCGAACCGCTCCAAGGCCGCATCCAGGCCTGGGTCGAGGTCGTCCAGAGCTCCCGCCCGGCCTGATTGCTAACAGAACGAACCGTTCCGCGGCTCCTCCCCCCCAAAACGCGGAACGATTTCGGAGAGAGCCTGAAGCATTGCTTCGGGCTCTTTCGCTTTTTATCGACGAATCATTTTGTCGCGGTCGCGCGAGCGGACGGCTCCGATCAACCTTTTCCGTCGCGCCGAATTGCCAAACGGCCCTCACTTGCCGTTAAGCTAGGGGAAGCGAGGCACCATGTAACGTCGCGCCGCGTATGAACCAACGGCTATGAGCGAGAAAAAAGGCGATCGCGGCCAATCGGGCCAGGACAACGGCGTCGGCAATGGCGCCGGCACGGGCGTGGTTGCAAAGACGCGCCCCAAAACCAAGAAGCCCAGCCTCTACAAGGTCCTTCTTCTGAACGACGATTACACGCCGATGGAGTTCGTCGTTCATAT
Source organism: Rhizomicrobium sp. (assembly GCA_035524575.1). GTDB lineage: Bacteria > Pseudomonadota > Alphaproteobacteria > Micropepsales > Micropepsaceae > Rhizomicrobium. The sequence continues at coordinate 17,226 of DATKON010000048.1, read as the reverse complement.
CCTCGAGCGATTCTTCAACAAGGGACGCGACGAGGCCGTGCAGATCATGCTGCAAGTCCATCGCCATGGTGTGGGTATCTGCGGAATCTTCACCTACGAAGTTGCGGAAACAAAAGTGGCGCAGGTGATTGAATTCGCCCGCCGACATCAACATCCTCTACAATGTACCATGGAGAAGGAGTAGGGCGTCGATGCCGTCACTCTCGCGTAGTCTCGAACAGGCCCTGCACCGCGCCATAAAACTCGCGAGCGACCGTCATCACGAATATGCGACCCTCGAGCACCTTCTTCTCGCGCTCATCGACGATCCCGACGCCGCCCAGGTCCTGAAGGCCTGCAATGTCGACAGCGAAGTGCTGCGCGGGGCGCTGCGCAAATATGTCGACGAAGAGCTGATGACGCTCGTCATCGAAGATGGCGAAGATGCGAAGCCGACCACCGGCTTTCAGCGCGTGGTGCAGCGCGCCGTCCTCCATGTGCAGAATTCCGGCCGCGACGAAGTGACGGGCGCCAATGTGCTGGTGGCGCTGTTCACCGAGCGCGAGAGCCACGCCGTCTATTTCCTGCAAGAGCAGAACATGACGCGGCTCGATGCGGTGAGCTATATCAGCCACGGCATCGCCAAGCGTCCGGGCATGACGCAGCAGAAGCCCGTGCGCGGCTCGGACGACGAAGAAGAAAGCGAAAAGGCGACCAAGCAGGGTACGGAAGCGCTCGAAGCCTATTGCGTGAACCTCAACGAGAAGGCGAAGTCGGGTCGCATCGACCCGTTGATCGGCCGCGATTCCGAGGTCGAGCGCACGATCCAGATCCTCTGCCGCCGGCAGAAGAACAATCCGCTGTTCGTCGGCGATCCCGGCGTCGGCAAGACCGCGATCGCCGAAGGTCTCGCCCGCAAGATCGTCAAGGGCGAAGTGCCGGAGGTCCTGAAGGAAAGCACGATCTACGCGCTCGACATGGGCGCGTTGATTGCGGGCACGCGCTATCGCGGCGATTTCGAGGAACGGCTCAAGTCGGTCGTCAAGGAGCTCGAGGCGATCAAGGGCGCGATCCTCTTCATCGACGAGATCCACACCGTGATCGGCGCCGGCGCCACGTCCGGCGGCGCGATGGATGCGTCGAATCTCCTGAAGCCCGCCTTGCAGGCGGGACTTCTGCGCTGCATCGGCTCGACGACCTACAAGGAATATCGTCAGTATTTCGAGAAGGACCGCGCGCTGGTGCGGAGATTCCAGAAGATCGACGTCGCCGAGCCGTCGGTTCCCGACACGATCAAGATCATGAAGGGGCTGAAGCCCTATTACGAAGAGTATCACAAGGTCCGCTACACGGCGGACGCGCTGAAGGCCGCCGTCGAGCTCGCCGCGAAATACATCAACGACCGCAAGCTGCCGGACAAGGCCATCGACGTGATCGACGAAGTCGGCGCCTCGCAGATGCTATTGCCCGAATCGCGCCGCAAGAAGGTCATCGGCGTGCGCGAAGTCGAAGAAGTCGTCGCCAAGATGGCGCGCATCCCGCCGAAATCCGTGTCGAAGACGGATGCGGAAACGCTGCGCACGCTGGAAGCGGATTTGAAGCGCGTCGTGTTCGGCCAGGACAGCGCCATCCATGCGCTGTCGTCGGCGATCAAGCTGGCGCGCGCAGGGCTCCGCCAGCCCCAGAAGCCCATTGGTTGCTATCTGTTCTCCGGCCCCACCGGCGTCGGCAAGACGGAAGTGGCCAAGCAGCTTGCCAGCGTGATGGGCGTCGAGCTGCTGCGCTTCGACATGTCGGAATATATGGAGCGGCACACGGTCTCGCGCTTGATCGGCGCGCCGCCGGGCTATGTCGGCTTCGACCAGGGCGGCCTCCTCACCGACGGCATCGACCAGCATCCGCACAGCGTCTTGCTGCTCGACGAAATCGAGAAAGCGCATCCCGACCTCTTCAACATCCTTCTGCAGGTGATGGACCACGGCAAGCTGACGGACCACAACGGCAAGAAGATCGACTTCCGCAACGTCGTGCTGATCATGACGACGAATGCCGGTGCGTCGGACGCCGCCAAGGAATCGATCGGTTTCGGCCGCGGCAAAAGGGAAGGCGAGGACGAGGAAGCGATCAAGCGCCTGTTCACGCCGGAATTCCGCAACCGCCTCGATGCGACGATCGCCTTCGCGCCTCTGGGCCGCGATACCATCGACCGCGTCGTCGAGAAGTTCGTGCTCGAACTCGAAGCGCAGCTGACCGACCGCGACGTGACCTTCGATCTGACGCCGGAAGCGACGCGCTGGCTCGGCCAGAAGGGCTACGACGATCAGTTCGGCGCAAGGCCCTTGGCGCGCGTCATCCAGGACAACATCAAGAAGCCGCTGGCGGACGAAATCCTGTTCGGCAAGCTCAAGAACGGCGGCACCGTGCGCGTGCTGCTCGATCGCGAGAAGGACGGTCTCGCCTTCGAATTCATCACCGACGACGACGGCAGACCGAAGGCCCTGCCGCCGCCGAAAGCGCCGAAGACCGAAGAGAGCGTTTAGACACGCTCGTCTGTCATGGCTGTCTTCGAGGCGGCTGCCATCGGCGCGTCAGCGTGCAATCGACTCTTTTTGTTTGATCGATGGACGGGTCAGGCCCGGCTCTGACCACGGAGTCGGCTGCGACCGTCTCAATGACAATGATGCGCGTGGTGATGCGCGTCCGCCGGCTCGCCCATCATCCGCAGCATCGCCGGGCCGCCGGTCGTGAAGAAGCGCCAGAGCAGCGTGGCGGCCAACCCTAAGAAGACGATGTTGAGCCAGGTCGTGTAGTTCCACGCAACTTGCGCTTCGACGACCAGCGCCTGGCGATGCTCTGGAACAAGGCCAAACAAGGAAAAAAGTTCGTCGACGATGAGCGCGGCGCCGGCCATCGCGGCGTAGAACGTCCCGAGCAGAAACCGCATCATCCGCATGCCGTAATATTTGCGGTAGATGTCCAGGATCGGCGCGACGATGAGGTCGGAGAACAGGAACGCGATGACGCCGCCGAAGCTGATGCCGCCGTTCCACAACACGGCCGCCAGCGGCACGTTTCCCACCGAGCAGACAAACGACGCGATGCCGACGAGCGGGCCGACCAGCGGTCCCCAGAGGCGCGCGATCGTCGGATGATGCACGAAGAAGACGGATTGCCAGACGCCCGGCGGCACCCAGGCGGCGAGGGCGCCCGCGATCAGAAGCCCGAGGACGATGTCGAGCCAGAGCGAGGCCACGTCCATGATGAAATAATGGCTGATGGCGGTGAAGCCTTGCGCCGAGGCGATGCGCGCGAGAAGCGGCTTGTCGCTCGCGACCGACATGTCCATTGCCGCGTGGCCTTCCATGCGGCCGGCGATGCCTTTGTCGGCCTGCGCCTTCGCCGCCTCGACCATGCGCGCGGACAGGCGCCAGCGGAACAGGAGGACGAGGATCGCGACCATGATCGGCGCGCCGATGAATTCGGCGGCGGCGAATTGCCAGCCCATCAGCACGATCAAAACGATCCCGAGCTCCAGCACGAGATTGGTCGAGGCCATCTCGAACGCCATGGCCGCGGAGAAATTGCCGCCTTTGCGGAAGATCGCGCGCGCCAGCGCCACCGCGGCATAAGAACAGGACGAAGAGGCGGCGCCCAACCCGAGCGCCCTCAGAATGGAGCGGGGCCTATCGTCGGGAAGAAGGCGCGCCATCTCGCTGTGCGAGACGACAGCCTGTACGACGCCGGACAATGCAAAGCCTAGAATCAGCGGCCACAGGATCTCCCAGCCCATGGTCGCGGCCATCAGAAGCGCGTGTTCGAGCGCGAAGAGCACGCTCATCGCGCGTAGCGGCTGAAGAGGTCGACGAGCTCGGCGAACTTCTTGCGGGCGTCCTTCGCGTCGCCGCTGTCGATCGCGTGCGCGACACAATGGGCGGAGTGGCCCTTCAGCAGCTCGTCCTCGACTTTGCGCAACGCCGCCTTGATCGCCTGGATCTGGTCGAGGATGTCGATGCAGTAACGCTCTTCTTCCAGCATGCGGGCGACGCCCCGCACCTGGCCTTCGATGCGCGAGAGACGCAGCAGCAATTTGGGATCTGGCTTCATACATGATACCCCTACAGGGTACCGGCAATATAAGATCTAGCCGTCCCGCGATGCAAGCTCCAAACGCTGGCGTTCTCGCCCGGGATAGGGGGGTATAAAGCTTTCAGCCCTTCGCGGCGTAGGAGAACACGTCGCCGATCGCAACGCCCAGCGCGTCCGCGATCTTGAAGGCCGTCTCGAGCGACGGTGAATATTTGTTCTGCTCGATGGCGTTGATGGTCTGCCGCGTGACGCCGACTTTTGCGGCAAGTTCGGCTTGCGTCATCTCTCCGCGGTCGAAACGCAGCCTGCGGATGTTGTTGGCGATCACGCCCATGTCACCCCGCCAGCCGGTATTGCACGATCTGCGTGAAGTCCTTCACGAGATTTGCAACGACGACGGCCATCAGAGCGTAATTGCCGAGCAGCAGGCTGTTCGTGTCGAAGAAGAGTCCCGCAACGCACACGCACAACGCGCCGGTCACCAGCACGAAATAGGCGATGCGCGTGCCCCTGAGCGTGATCAGCTTTTCGCGCTCGTCTTCGGGTGCGCGTGCCTCGCGGGGCGACAACGCTGCAGCGGCAACCGTCAGAACAATCTGCAGCACCACCACGGTGATGATCGTGCCCTGAAGCAGCTTCGCGTAATGCCAGGCGCTTCCGGCACCGGTTCGCGCGAGCGGAAGTATCGTCCAGAAATACCAGCCATAGACCAGCGACATGGTCGCCACGGAGATCCAGGCAAGCTTTTCACGGAAGGCCAAGAGCTGTCTCCATATCTAGTTTACAGGACAAAATGTAAAGTATATCGGACATAATGTCAAGTATAATGGGCACCATCCACGGAGGCAGGCCCCATGGAGTGGCGGGAAGCGGACGGGAGAGCGCGTCTTCCGTCGAGCGCGTCGGCGATTTTGGCCCTATTGCTTCGGCAGAATCTTCGAGCCCTTCGCGAGCGTCAGCGTCCTGCTGGTGCCCCTCCACACTTCGACGTCGTAAGCGGCGCAAAACTCATGCGCCTTTTTGAACGCCTCGTGGTCATTCGAGCATTGTATGTCGTGGCGGCTCACGATACGGCCGCCCTCGTCGAGGCAATAAATTTTGTACTCCGGCATAATGCGCCTGGCGCTTCAGCGCGACTCCACAAGTGCAGAAATAGCAATCGTGGTGGCTTCGTGCAGTAGTAAACCGTCGCGCGGTTTTGCGATCCCTCAGGCCGGTGAAAAAATGATCGCGTACGATCTCAGGGTCTGTGCGGCAGCTTTTCGACCCGTTCGGCGAGCAGCTCGTAATTGGCCGCGAGCGACATCAGCTCGTGCCGAACCTCTTCCATCTTGCTTTGAAGCGCCAAGGTCCGGAGTTCGAGCGCGCGCGCCCGATACTTCTCCGCCGAGAGTTTGGGATCCACCGCCTGCTTTGCCCCCGAACAACCGGTTCATAACGGGAAGGGTGGCATTCGGGTTCCGCCGGATTGTCATTAAAGTTCGTCCAGCTTTGGACAGACATTTTGGACTTGATAGACGACCGCGGTGCCGCGCGGCGCCATTTGTTTGTCCGTTGGTGAAACGGACCGTAGCGGTGAGGCCGACGATGACAAAAGATGGTAAGGGCTACTGTCTTTTCGGGTGACGATTGAGGGATATCCATGACGGAACACGAAGAATCCATCGCTGCGGCGATGAAATGCCTCGACGAGTTCATGGCGGCGTTCAACGCGCGCGATCTCGCGGCCTGGGAGAAGACGTTCAATTTCCCCAGCGTGCGGCTTGCCTCCAACGCTCTCGTCATCATCGATAAACCCGGCTGGCATCCGCCCGACACCTTCACGCGCGGCGCCTTGAGGGAGTGGCATCATTCCGGCTGGGAGCGCCGCAACGTCATTCACGCCGGCGCGGACAAGGTCCATATCGACACCTGCTTCGCACGTTATCGCGCCGATGGCAGCCTGATCGGCCGTTTCGACTCCATCTATGTCGTGACTTGCGAAGACGGGCATTGGGGCGTGAAGGCCCGCTCCAGCTTTGCGCCGTAGCGCACTTGCGGAAGATCGCGCGGCATGCTCGTTTCCGCGCCGTCCAGACGAGTCAGAGGACCCGATGCGGGCGATTGCCTATGGCCTGTGCGCCGCGCTTCTCTCGGCGCGTCCCGGCTTCGCGCAGACCGACGAGATCGAGGTCTATGACGCCCGGATCGCGGCGCCGGGCATCGTCAATCTCACCGTACATGACAATTACACTTTCAGCGGCCTCAGGAGCCCGCGCTTTTCCGGCGGCCTCGTGCCCGATCACACGCTGAACGGCGTGCCCGAGTTTGCTTTCGGCGTGACGGACTGGTTCGAGCAGGGGCTTTATCTGCCGCTTTACAGCGTTGCGCGCAATCGCGGTGCGACGCTCGACGGTTTCAAGATCCGCGAATTGTTCGTGGTGCCGGATGCGGCCGACCGCACCTTCTTCTACGGCATCAATTTCGAGTTCAGCGACAATGCGAAGCACTGGGATACGAGCCGCTATTCCCAGGAAGTGCGTCCCATCATCGGCTGGCATCTCGGCGCCGTCGATCTCATCGTCAATCCGATCATCGACAATCCGTTTCGCGGCGCCAAGAATCTCGATTTCGCGCCGGAGGCCCGCATCGCCTGGAACCTCTCGAAGGACTGGGCGATTGCGGCGGAGCAGTATTCCGATTTCGGCCCGGTCCGGCATTTCCTTCCGGGCGATCAGCAATCGCAGCAGCTGTTCGGCGTCGTCGATTTCAACGGCGCGCCGATAACGGTCGAAGCGGGATTGGGGTTCGGTCTCACACAGGCATCGGACAGGCTGGTGGCGAAGCTGATTTTGTCGAGGGATTTGAATTAATCCTCCCCCGCGCGAAGCGTGGGGGAGGGGGACCGCGAAGCGGTGGAGGGGGCGACGCTTACGCGATTGCTGCCGGGATGCCCCCTCCGTCTGTCGCGCTGCGCGCGCCATCCACCTCCCCCACGCTTCGCGCGGGGGAGGATTATCAGCGCCTATACACCGGCTTCCTCTTCTGCAAAAACGCCGCGACGCCTTCGCGGAAATCGCCGCTTTGGCTCGCGAGGATCTGATTGCGATCTTCCAGCGCGATCACCGCTTCGAGGCCGGCCGCGTCGATGGCGACGTTCAGCGCCTCCTTCGTCAGGCGAAGGCCCAAGGGCGTCGTCGCCAGCATGTCGTCGACGAAGCCTTGCGCCTCGCTATCGAGCGCGTCGGGTGCCACGATCCGGCTGACGAGACCCAGCCCGTAAGCGCGCTCGGCGTCGATGAAGCGGCCCGTCAGCATGTACTCCGCCGCGACGGACGAGCCCACCATGCGCGGCAGGAAATAGCTGACGCCGATATCGCAGGCCGAAAGCCCGATGCGGATGAAGGCCGCATTCATGCGCGTCGTGGGTGTCGCGATGCGGATGTCGGAGGCGAGCGCCAGCGCGAAGCCGCCGCCGCTCGCCGCGCCGTTCACCAGCGCGATGATCGGCTGCGGACAGCGGCGCATGGCGATGACGATCTCGCTGATCCTGCGCTGCGAGACGAGGCCGGCCGATACATCGTGCGGGGCATTGGGCTCGCGCGCTTCCTTGAGGTCGAGCCCGGCACAGAAATTGGCGCCGGCGCCTTTCAGCACAACGATGCGCACATCGTGGCGCCAGTAAAGGCCGACGAAAAAGTCCCGCAATTCCTCGACGAGACCGCGACTCAACGCGTTGAGCCGGTCGGGACGATTCATCGTCGCCCAGACAACGCCGTCTTCCTTTTCTTCGATCAGCAGCGATTGATAGGCCATGTCACGTTCCTCCGATGGCAGGGGAGCGATATTGGCCTCAGCCACGGGAGAGAGCCAGTGCGGCGGCTCTATCCGTTTCGGGCGCGGAAGACTTTACCCGGTCGGATTTTCGAGGCTGAAGGTCTCGGATTCGTCGTCATAGGCGAAGATCTCCGCGTAACGGCCCCAGTTGATGACGCGGTCGAGCGTTTCCTCGGCGTAGGAGTCGCTCAGGTAATCTTCGAGTTCTTCCTCGAAGCGCACGCGCGGCGCGCGGTGGCCGGGACGTTCGTCGAGCACGCGGCGGATATGCGCCGCGAGCGGGACCGAGGCGAGGAGCTGCTGCGCGAACAGCTTCTTGCGCGTCTCCATGTCGCCTTCCGCGAAGGCCTTGGCGACGGGAGTCAGCAGAATGTCGCCACCGGTCAGGTCGGCGAAGCCCAGATGCTGCACCACTTCGATGATCGGGAAGAGCTCTTCGTCGCCCATCTGCAGCGCGTCGGAAATGACCGGAAGGTCGGCCTTGCCGCTATAGGGCGGCAGCGCGATCTGCTCGATGAGACCGGCGATCTCGTTGGTCGACACGTCCGGGAGCGGGCTTCCCAGCTGATAGCCGGGCACTCTGCCTTTCTGCGGGCCGGTCGCCGGCCGCGCCGTCATGCGCGCATAGATGTCGTCGACCATCTGCCGGAAGGTGGGATCGAGACGGTTTCGCGGATGCGGGAAGGGGATCTGGATCTCGGCGGAGATGCGTCCCGGATTGGACGAGAACACGAGGATGCGATCGCACATGAAGACGGCTTCTTCGATGTTGTGCGTGACCAGCAGGATCGACTGGATCGGCAGCTTGTGATCGCCCCAGAGCTCGAGAAGGTCCGTGCGCAGCGTTTCAGCCGTGAGCACGTCGAGCGCCGAGAACGGCTCGTCCATCAGAAGGATCGTCGGTTCGACCACGAGCGCGCGCGCAAAGCCCACGCGCTGGCGCATGCCGCCGGAAATCTCGCGCGGATAGGCGGATTCAAATCCGTCGAGGCCGATGAGGTCGATGGCCTTCAGCGCGCGGCTGCGGCTCTCCTTCGGAGGCACCGACATCGCCTCGAGTCCCGCTTCCACGTTTTCGAGAACGGTGAGCCAGGGGAACAGCGCGAAGGTCTGGAACACCATGGCCGCGCCTTCGCACGGTCCGCTGAGTTTCGAGCCCTGATAGGTGACGTCGCCGCTCGACGGCTTCATCAGGCCGGCGATAATCCTCAGCAATGTCGATTTGCCGGAGCCGGAGCGGCCGAGAAGCCCGACGATCTCGCCCTTGCGCAGCGTGAGATTGACGTCGTCCAGCACCCGCACGCCGCCGCCGCCGCCGCGCGCGAATTCCCGCGAGACGTGACTGACGCTGAGGACGGGCTCGCCGGGAGCAATGGTGACGTTCTTGTTCATCGGGCCCTCCTCAATCGAGGCGCAGTCGGTTTTCGGCGTAGCGGTAAAGCGGCCGCCACAGCATGCGGTTGAACGTGGTGACGATGAGCGACATCACCGCGATGCCGAGCACGAGGCGGGGCAGATCGCCTTTGGCGGACATCTGGTAGATGTAGGCGCCGAGGCCGTGCGCCACCAGCGTCGTGTCTTTCCATTGCACGACTTCGGCCACGATGCTCGCGTTCCAGGCGCCGCCGGCGGCGGTGATCGCGCCGGTGACGAAATAGGGGAAGATGCCGGGAAGCATCACATCGCGCCACCATTGCCAGCCGCGGATGTGGAAATTGGCGGCCGCTTCGCGGAAATCGCTCGGATAGGCCGTCGTGCCCGCGATCACGTTGAAGAGTATGTACCACTGCGTGCCGAGGATGATCAGCGGCGAAAGCCAGATGTCCGGATTGGCGCCGAAGTGGACGATGGCGACGACGAAGACGGGAAAAAGCAGATTGGCCGGAAAGGCGGCAAGGAATTGCGCCAGCGGCTGGATCTTCTCGGCGAGCTTCGGCCGAAGCCCCACCATCACGCCCACGGGAACCCAGATCGCCGAGGCGATGACGATGAGCGACACGACGCGAATGAGCGTGTAGAGGCCGAGCAGGAACGCGTTTGCGACGTCGGGCCAGCCGACCTCCGTCCCGATGAAGATCGCGATCTGCCAGACGAGATAGATCGCCGCCAGCACGACGGCCACGTACCAGAGAAAGTCGAGCCTGCGCGACACCGTCGGTTCGGCGGCATCGGGGTCTTCGGCCTGCGGCTTCGGCCTGATGAGGCGGGCGCGCAGCACGGCGCCGAACATGCGGTCGATCGGCGCGCTCACGACTTGGATGAGCCGGGCGCGATGCAGGAGCTGCAGAAACCAGGATTCCGGTACGTCCTCGGAGCTCGTCTGCTCGAAGCGGAACTTGTCGGCCCAGGCGACGAGCGGCCGGAACATCAGCTGATCGTAAAGCACGATGACGACCGTCATGGCGAAGATGACCCAGGCGATGGACCCGAGGCTTCCTTCCTTGATGGCGGTTGCGAGATAGGCGCCGATGCCCGGCAGCATGATGGTCTTGCCGTTGATCGTGATCGCCTCCACGGCGACGATGAAGAACCAGCTGCCCGACATGCTCATCATCATGTTCCAGATGAGGCCGGGCATGGCGAAGGGCACCTCCAGCCGCCAGAATTTGAGCCAGGCGCTGAAGTGAAAGCCGCGCGTCGCTTCCTCCAGATCGCGCGGTACGGTCCTCAGCGACTGGTAGAAGCTGAACGTCATGTTCCAGGCCTGTGCCGTGAAGATCGCGAAGACGACCGCGGCTTCAGCACCCGCAACGCGCCCCGGAAACAGCGAGAAAAAGATGGGCACGATGAAAGGGACGTAGCCGAGGACCGGGATCGACTGGAGAATGTCGAGCAGCGGGACGAGCACGATCTCGGCGCGGCGGCTCTTGGCCGCGAGCGTGCCGTAGACGAACGTGAAGACGAGCGAGACGGCCAGCGCCGACAGCATGCGCAACGTCGTGCGCAGCGCATATTCCGGCAGATGGAGCGGATCGAGCGAGATGGCCGCCTGATTGAGCGTGGTGATGGGCGCGAGGGATTGCCGGGCGCCGATGCCGGCGAGCACCAGGACACCGAAGACGAGCGGGAAGGCGATCAGGTCCCAGCGATTGGGGATCAGTTCGCGCGCCGTCAGCCCGGCCAGACGAAATTCCGCGATCCCTTTCATGCCCGAACTCTCCCGCCGCCGGTCTGACCTGCGACGGCCGGACCGCGACGTTATCTGCGTCTCATTTTCGCTCTATGGATCGTTTCCGGAAGACCCGCCGATGGCAGGACTTGGGTACTCAAATCGAGGCCGTCATGCCACTGTGACGGAACCGGATCAAGCCCCGATATGCGCCGGGATCGGAGCGGCTCGAACTATTTTGCGGCCCGCACTGGGGCGCGGCCTTATGTCAGTTTTATCTCACAAATGGGACCTGATCTTCGCGGCGATGGGCTCGAGCGTTTTGGGATCGACCATGGCGCGGCCATGAAGCTTGAGGTCGAGCCCGACATGGCGCGGCAGCACATGGAAATGGATATGCGGCACCGACTGGCCGGCCGCCGCGCCGTTCAGCTGCACGAGCATGATGCCGGGTGAATCGAGCGCGGCCTTCACGGCGCGGGCGACTTTCTGCGTCGTCACCATCACCGCCGCGGCGCCTTCCGGCGACAGGTCGAGCATGGACTCGGCGGGCTCTTTCGGGATCACGAGCGTGTGGCCGTCGACCGACGGCATGATGTCCATGAAGGCGAGCGTCAGCGCGTCTTCATAGACGGCCACTTTCGGCAATTCGCCGCGCAGGATGCGCGCGAAGATGTTGTTCGGATCGTAGGCCATCGCTGTTCCGTCCCGGGTGACGGCGGATTTCATCATCATCCGCCGGCGGGGGCAATGTTCGCCGCCGCGCCGGGCGCTCCCCTGGTATCAGGGGCAATTGCAGGGGCGATTTTTCGCTCCCCTGCAGCCGAGGCGGCGAGAAGCCCCGGCGTTATTGGCTTTCCGGCGGGTCGTGCCCCGGAACGGCGGCGAAGAACAGGGGCGCGCAGGGTGGAATTCATCCGTATACGTCCTTTCAAGCGCCGATCGGGCTTCGCCGAAGAAGGATTCACCACAGAGGCACAGAGGCACAGAGATAGCGGGGGCGCGCCGAAGCCCGCGGCCACACGGAAAGTTTGCCCGCGCGCGTTCGCGCGCAAAAGACCTGCCGACGTCGATCCGCGATTTCGGGGAAAGGCCCGGCATCTCTGTGCCTCTGTGTCTCTGTGGTAAATCTTTGTGGAGCCGAACCGTGCGCCGCCGGCCGCGCGCCGATCATGACGGGACCGCGCCTCGACATCATGCCCGACATGAAAAACCCGGCCGCTCTGAAGAGTGCCGGGCGCGGGAACGCGTTATAACCAAAACCGTATGCCATTTGATCAAAAGCGACAAGCGCTATGATTGCGCAGGGGCCATGCAGGCGGCGCGCGACCTCGCATTGTGCGTCCGCAACGACCGCTCTCATACATCTTGCCGCGCCCACAAATCCTGTGCGAGCCCGTCACGGACGGACACATTCCGGGATGGCGGTGGCAATCTCGGCGCGAAATCCGCGGACACGAAACATAGTCCCGTCGCTACTGAGATCGACGACACAATCCAACGTCATCGCGAAACGCAATGAATTTTTCACTTCGCGGTCGGCAGCTGCTTCAGCGGATTGAGGAACGATACACCGAGCGGTGCAAAGTGCCGTTCGTTGGCGGTGAGGACTGTCAGGCCGTTGGCGGCGGCCGTGGCGGCGATTGCGATATCTTCGAAGCCGGGATCGTGCGCGCGTGCGCGATCGAGAATGGCGCCGGCCTGTCGCGCTTCCGCAATGCCGAAGGGCAGGATGCGTCCGGCGTAGAAATGCTCGACGGCAGCGAGCCAGCGCCCGAGGCGCTCGGCTCTGGAGGCGGCGCCGGTCCTGACGCTGCGTGCAATTCCGGCCTCGATCTCCGCAATCGTTATGGTCGAGATGTAAAGCCGGTCGCCGTTCTTGCGCATCCAGGCCGCGAACGCATCCGGGCCGACTGAGCGCTTGGCCGGGGCATCGGCCGACACGATATTGGTGTCGATCAGATACAAGTTCAGAGCTTCGTCCGGCGCAACGCGCGCGCGGGTTTGTGCGCGCGCTCGGCGATGTCTCCCGGTTCGCCGGGGAAGGCGAGCAGGAGATCGGCGAAGCTCGGGACTTTCGAGACGCGCTCCCACTCCTCGAAGGAGACAAGCACGGCCTCTTTGCGGCCGTGGCGGGTAATGACGGTGGGCTTGCCGGCGATCGCCCGATCCACAACGGCCGAGAGCGTTGCCTTGGCGTCCTTGAGCTGCAGTTCCTTCATCGTCCGTGTCCGATATGACCATCGGTAGTCATATACGGGAGGCGGGCTGATGGCAAGACTTGCCGGCTGAATTCGCCTAGCCCGCCGCGCTGCGGCGAAGTTGGCCGTCCGCGGCGGCCGGGAAGCGCACCGTCACCGTCGTGCCGTGTCCCGGTTCGCTCGTGATCGCAAGCGCGCCGCCCTGCATCTCGACCAGGCGCTTGGTCAGCGGCAGGCCGAGTCCCGTGCCCTCGTATTTGCGGGCGAGGCCGGTGTCGACCTGGCCGAACGGCGACATCGCCAATTCGAGCTTGTCTTCGGGAATGCCGATGCCGCTGTCGACGATGCGGAACTGCAGGCCGCCGTCGGGCGCGGTTTCCACGAACAGCGCCGCAGAGCCGCCGCGCGGCGTGAACTTCACCGCATTGCCCAAAAGATTGATCAGGATCTGCTGCAGCCGCGCCGGATCGGCGCGCAGATTCGGCAGCCGGGGCTCGATCACGGCGCGGTACGTGACGCCGCTGCGATCGGCCAGATCGGCGATGATGGTTCCAACAAGGCTGACGACGCGGTCGATGTCGACATCGTCCTCCGATGTCTCGAGCACATTGGCCTCGGCCTTGGCGAGGTCGAGAATGTCGCCGATGACGCCCCTCAGATGCGTGCCGCTGTCGCAGACCATCGCGGCATATTCCGCATATTTGGGCGGCATCGGCCCGAACATGCCGTCGCGCATGATCGTGGAGAAGCCGATGATGGCGTTCAGCGGCGTCCTCAGCTCGTGGCTCATATTGGCAAGGAAATTCGTCTTGGCGCGGTTCGCCGCTTCGGCCGCATTGCGGGCGGCGACGAGGGCTTCCTGATTGCGGCGCAGCTCTTCGAAGGCGCGCTCGGCGGCATCGCGCGCGGCGATCAGCTGTTCGTGCTTTTCCTTCAGCGCGTCGAGCGCGCGGGCCGACTCGAAAGCGCGGGCCGAGCGCAGCATGTAGCGCACATGATGGCGCAGCAGATTCCAGTTGATGGGCTTGCAGACAAAGGCCGTGGCCCCGGCTTCATAGGCCTTCTCGATGGAGGCGAGATCGTCGAGCGCGGTGGCCTGCAGGATCGGAATGAATTCCGTCAGCGGATGGGCGCGGAGCTTGCGGCACAGGGTAAAGCCGTCCATGCGCGGCATGATCACGTCGGCGACGACGAGATCGGGCGGGTTCGACCAGCAGACAGCGCAGGCTTCCTCGCCGTCGGCGGCTTCGACGACCGTGAAATGGGCCGCCTCGAGCTCCGCGCGCATGATTGCGCGCAGGATGTCATCGTCGTCGACGATGAGGATGGTGGCGCCGCGATCCGGCGTCGGCTCTGGCATGGTCTGGCTTTGCCCGCTTCCCGACCCTGCGTAGCATGGCGGGAATTAACGGGGCGTCATTAAGCGCGCGCGAAATCCGGGCCATTCCCTGCCGGATGTGCTGCCTGTTAGCAAATGGGAAACCAGTCGGCGCCGGCCGAACTCTATTTGACCTTGTGGGTCGCGATGTCGGCGATCTGGTCCGCGACTGTATTGAGATCGTAGGGCTTCGGGATGAAGGGCTCTTCCGGCGTGATCTGCGCGGCGAGCTCCGCCTTGCGCGCGTCGCCGGATGTGAGAACCACGGCAAGCCCCGGACGATGTGCGTGGACCCAGTTGGCGAGATCGATGCCGTTCATCGAACCCGGCATGCGGATGTCGGTGAACACCAGATCGATTTCCTCCTCGGTCTCGAGAAGGTCGATAGCCTCGGCGGCGCTCGCGGCCTCGAGGACGCGGAAACCGCGATCGGCGATGCCGTATTCTTCTATTCTTTTCTATTCTTCGTATTGTTCGCGCGGGGGCTCCGGCTTAGCGAAAAATCTTTTTGCGGTCGATCGCACTCGGAAACAGGGTGAAGAGTCGCGCGCGGTGAGACTCACGGTTTCGCCGCCTTTTCCGCGAGAAAGCGCGCGAGGAGCCGGTTTTCCGCTTCGGAAGCCTTGCCGTGCTGTTGAAGGAAATTGAAGACAGCGGCTTCCCGCGCTGTTGCAGGCTGCCGCGCGGCCCAGCCCTCGGGCTGTGCGAGGGCATGGCATGAGCCGCATCGCGCATGAAATGTCGCCGCGGCGGCGTTCTCGCTGGAGGCCGCACCCTGGATCGTGCCGGGCGCCGGAACGTTTTGATTGCGTTCGCCCAGGCCCCAAGCGAATGCGAATGCCACGGCGATCAGCAGGCCGGTCAGACCGATTGCCAGGCGCAAGACGATATTGTGATGCATGGTCGGCTCTCATACGACATCGAAGCGCTCGCTATGCACCCGCGATCGCGGAATCCCAAGCGCAACCAGATACTCTTCCATCGCATCCATCATGCGTTCCGGCCCGCAGATGAAATACTGGAACCGCATGAACTGTGCCGGCAGGTACCGCCTCAACAATGCGGCATCGATGTTCCCGCGCTCGCCCGTCCAACCCGCGGGCGGCTCCATTAACACCAGCACGAGCTTCAGATTCATTTTCTGCTGCAGCGCTTCGAGTTCCTGGCGGTAGACCATGTCGTCGATCGTGTTTGCAGCGTAGAGCAGAAGAACGGGACGCAGATCGCCGCGGTCTTTCATGGTCAGAATAATGGACCGCAATGGCGTGATGCCGATACCGCCGGCGATGAGCACGAAACCCTGACCGGGTTCACGGTCGGTCGACATGCCGCCGAAGGGGCCGTTCACATAAACCGACGATCCGGCGGACACCTTGGGGACGCGTTTGCCGGACCAGTCGCCCAGGCTGCGGATGCTGAGCTCGATTCGGCGATCGGGACCGAGTTCGGCGGACGAGGAGATCGAGATCGGATGTTGTTCCGCCGTAATGGGCGGTCCGGTTGCAAGCCAGACGAACTGACCTGGATCGAACTCGAATCCCGGGTGTCCGACCGGCTTTGCCACGAGCGTGTAGACCCTCCCGCCTTCATCTCGGTTCTGGATCACTTCCCATGGCGTTGCCAGCATGCGGAAGTACTCCCACACCCGGTAGCGAAACACAGGCACAAGGAATCCGATGAAATAGGTGATCATTACCGCGCGCACGACGCCACTCGATGAAAAGCCGCGCACGGCAAGAACATGGGTTAGACCGAGAGCGACGATGGCAAGCGCGAGCGCATAGTGACTCGTCATCCACGAAGCATAGGGCAGCCGGATCTGCCGCCTGTAAAGCGACGTCAGCGCAAGGGCGAGGAGAAGCCAGAACGACCCTGCGCCATAACGGGTCATCGATGCGCCGCTGAATGGATTGAAATAGGCGAGGTCGCCGTGCGACGCCAGCACACCGTGAATGACGACGAACAGAAGCGCAGCGAGGCCCATATATTTGTGAAAGTACACGAGCACGTCATTGCCGTAGAGAACGGAGATCGAGCGAATGCGGCCGACCAGCCCGAATTCGCATATCATCAGGGGATAGGCGAGGAAACCGAAGGCGATGCCGAGTGTGGGCAGGAAGGGCCTCACCACGTCGCTCGGGTGGAAGAGCACCGCCGCGATCATCGGCAAAAGCAAGCCGATTACATATACGGCGAACCACACGATCCCGGCGAACATCGTTCCCATATGGTCCCGTTCCTTCGATCGTCGTCGCCAAGCCCCGCGCGTCCCCGCTTGTTCCGGCGCCGCCGCTTGGCCGGATCGCACAGGCTCGCAGACTTGTCCTTCTGCACCTTCAGCTCGCAGTTCGGCCTGGGTCCAGGACGCCCCTCGCTTCGCCGGAACGACCGTTGATCCTCGACGATGCGAGGTGCGCGTTGACCTTATTCGCCGCGCTTGATGAAAAATATTGACCTTTCGCCTAAGGGCGAAAATTGAAGATGCCGACGAACCTGCTTCCCCGGCGGGGTAAGCGGCGGAGGAAAGCGAATCTGCTGCTCGACCCTGAAGCTTACTTCGCCTTGTGCGTCGCGATGTCGGCGATCTGGTCCGCGACTGTATTGAGATCGTAGGGCTTCGGGATGAAGGGCTCTTCCGGCGTGATCTGCGCGGCGAG
>DATKON010000047.1:0-5158 GCA_035524575.1 Rhizomicrobium sp. | reverse complement strand
AAGCGACTTGTGGGTCCGAGGTTGACCGCGTCATGCGGTACGACTGTTGCGCCCCTGATCGCATTCAACGTGACACCGACATCGACCAATTGTCCGGGAACAAGCCTGTCGTCGGCGTTGGCATATGTCGCGCGCAGCTCGATTGTGCCGGTGTTGCTGTCGATCGCATTGCTGACGAAGTCGATCGGCACATCGATGTGCGTTCCGTCCGCCGCATGAGTGTCGATTGAAGCGGAGAGGCCGTTGGAATGCTGGCGATCCTGGATACGCAAAAGGTCGGCTTGCGGAAGAGCGAACGAGATTTTTACCGGCTGGACCTGTGTGATCACGACCAGCGTGCTCGTCGTCGCGGTGGCGGCGGTGAAGCCGGTGCTGATGCCGGCGCTCGCCATTACTTGATTGCCCGGCTGGATCAGAATGGGTCCGCTCTTGCCATCGATCGGTGAGCGGATGCTGGTGAATTCCAGGTTCAGTCGCGCCGATTCCACATTGGCCTTCGCCTCCAGATAGGCGGCCTTGGCATCGTCGGCATCCTGAGGTGCGACGGCGTTTGCAGCCAGCAGCCTTGCGTCGCGATCGGCCTTCGCCTTGGTCGAAGCTAGCGAAGCCATCGCGCTTTCATAGGCTGCTTGGTACGGGCGCGGATCAATTTGGAACAGCAGATCGCCTTTGTGGACGAATTGGCCCTCGACGAAATTGGCGCGCAGGATCTGACCCTGAATCCGCGCGGTCACGTTTACGGTGGCATTGGCGAGCACCGTACCGATCGTGTGTTCGACGACAGCGACATCCTTAGTTTCCACCCGCGTCACTTCAACAGGCGGCGCCGGCCGCTGATGGACGGCGGGACCACCGAAGATGCGCCAGGCGATGAACGCAGCAATTGCGATGACTGCAACGCCGCCGATCAGCCGCGTACGCGAACTCGTGCGGCGGATGCGGTCTGGCAATGTCTGGGCGGCTGCGGACATTGTCGGAAGCGTATCAGGGATGCGAATGTTCATTCACCAGAGTCCACGGGCCAGCCAATTCGGGCACAGATGAGAGGCCAAGCCAAGGTGCGCTCGACAGCCGAGGCTGCCCTGCGACGCACCCGGCCTTTTCCTAGCATGGCATGAGCAGTTTGCGAGCAGGTTGCGACCATATTCACTTTTGGCAGGATTTGGGCGGTTTTTTGGGTCATTTAATTGTCAAAAAGTGTCTCGCTGTATCAAAGCGCCGTGGCGGTAACCATTGCAGCTCAGGGCTGAGTTGCCCCGGGAGGGTACGGCGTCTATAAGCCCGCGCTTCCCCACGAGCGCACAAAGCCTATGGATATCCGCAATATCGCGATCATCGCCCATGTCGACCATGGCAAAACGACGCTCGTCGACCAGCTCCTGAAGCAGTCCGGCTCGGTGCGCGAGAACCAGCACATGGAAGAGCGCGCCATGGATTCCAACGATCTGGAGCGCGAGCGCGGCATCACCATCCTCGCGAAATGCACCTCGGTCGAGTGGCGCGGTACCCACATCAATATCGTCGACACGCCAGGCCATGCCGACTTCGGCGGCGAGGTTGAACGCATCCTCTCGATGGTCGACGGCGTCGTGCTTCTTGTCGACGCGGCCGAGTCGGTGATGCCGCAGACCAAATTCGTGCTCTCCAAGGCCCTCAAGCTCGGGCTCAAGCCGATCGTCGTCATCAACAAGATCGACCGCTCGGATGCGCAGCCGAAGGAAACGCTCGAATCCATCTTCGACCTATTCCTTGCCCTGGAAGCGAACGACGACCAGCTCAACTTTCACTATCTCTACGCTTCGGGCCGCAACGGTTGGGCGGTGAAGGAACTGGAGGACGAGCGGAAGAATCTCGATCCGCTTTTCCAGCTCATCGTGCAGGACGTGCCCAAGCCGAAACCCGTCGCGCTGGCCGGCGACGCGTTTCCGTTCAAGATGCTGGTGACGACGCTGGAAGCCGACAACTATCTCGGCCGCATTCTCACAGGCCGCATCGAGTCCGGCGCCATCACGGTCAACCGCCAGATCAAGGCCCTGAACGGCAAGGGCGAGGTTGTCGAGCGCGCCCGCGCCACCAAGCTGCTGGCGTTTCGCGGTCTGGCGCGCGTACCGGTGGAACGCGCCGAGGCAGGTGACATCGTCGCCATCGCGGGACTTGAGAACGCGACCGTCGCCGACACGCTGTGCGATCCCTCGGTCGAAGAGCCGATCCAGGCGCAGCCGATCGATCCGCCGACCCTCGCCATGACGGTTTCGGTCAACGACTCTCCGCTTGCCGGCCGCGAGGGCGACAAGGTGCAGAGCCGCGTCATCCGCGACCGGCTTCTGCGCGAAGCCGAGGGCAACGTAGCCATCAAGGTCAAGGAAATCGGCGAAGGTTCGTTCGAGGTCGCCGGCCGCGGCGAACTTCAGCTCGGCGTCCTCGTCGAGACGATGCGGCGCGAAGGTTTCGAAGTCTCGATCAGCCGGCCGCGCGTGCTGTTCCAGACAGGTCCGGGCGGCGAGCGTCTGGAACCCGTGGAAGAGGTGACCGTCGACGTCGACGATCCCTATACCGGCGTCGTCATCGACAAGATCAGCCAGCGCAAGGGCGAAATGCAGGACATGCGCCCGACCGGCGCCGGCAAGACCCGCATCGTCTTCGTCGCCCCGTCGCGCGGCCTGATCGGCTATCATGGCGAATTCCTCACCGATACGCGCGGCACCGGCGTGATGAACCGCATGTTCCATTCCTATGCGCCGCACAAAGGCGCCATTCCCGGGCGCGTCAACGGCGTGCTGATCTCGACCGGCGACGGCGAGGCCGTGGCCTACGCCCTGTGGTACCTGGAAGAGCGCGGCAAGCTCTTCATCGTGCCGGGCACCAAGGTCTACCAGGGCATGATTATCGGCCAGAACGCCAAGGACAACGACCTCGAGGTCAATCCCTTGCGCGCCAAGCAGCTCACCAACATCCGCACCACGTCCAAGGACGAAGCGGTACGGCTGACGCCGATCGTACCGATGACCCTCGAACAGGCCATCGCCTATATCGAGGACGACGAGCTCGTCGAAGTCACGCCGCAATCGATCCGCCTGCGCAAGCGCGAATTGTCGCCGCACGACCGCAAGCGCGCCTCGCGCGCGGAGGTGGACTAGCGCCGGCGGGCGTCGGATTCGCCGCGCCCCTTCGACAAGCTCGAGACGACGGGCGCGCCGTCATTGCGAACCGGCCGAAGGATGCAAGCATGCGCTATGGCGTCCTCTTCAATCCCAATTGTCCCGCGATCAAACTGTCGACCAGGCGCTTGGGCAGCGTTAGCATCATCGCATTCTGCAAGGGCTGCGGCGTCACGGTGTAGCGCGTCTTCGGCCTCGCCGCGGTGAGCGCGACGTAGACTGCCTCTCCCAGCCGCTCGGGCGCAAAGCCCTTGCGTCCCAGCGCGAGCATCATCTCCTTCAACGCCGCCAGCGGCTTCGCGTAGGGCGTGTTCGCATATTGCGTGACGTCGACACTGTCCGCCTTGTCCCAGATCGGCGTCGCCACCGCACCCGGCGCGACGACGATGACGTCGATCCCAAAGATCATGAGTTCGCGGCGCAGCGACTCCGACAATCCTTCAAGCCCGAATTTGGAGGCGTTGTACGGCCCCATGAACGGATTGGCGTTCTTGCCGCCGACGGAGGAGATCATCACGATCCGTCCCGGTGCTCCGCGGCGCGAGCGGTCCGCGCCGAGCTGCGGCGCGAAGGCCTGCGTGACGATGAGCTGGCCGGTCAGGTTGACCTCGATCTGCTGGCGGAATTCGTCCACTTTGAGATAGAGCAGGGGACCCGCCACCGCGATGCCGGCATTGTTCACGAGTCCTGCCAGGGTTTCCCCGCCCAGCGCCGCCGCGACCTCGTCGGCGCCCTTCGCCACGGCCGCCTCGTCCGTCACGTCGAACTGGACCGGGACGAAGTTCGGACCGAATTCCTTCGCCAGCCGTTCGCCGTCGGCCGGCTTGCGGACGCTGCCGAAGACCCGAAAGCCCCTGGAGACGAGAACCTTGCTGATCCCCCAGCCGATGCCGGTGGACGAGCCCGTGACGACGACGCTTTTCATGTGCTGCCCCTATGTTGTCCGGTATGCAATATAGGCGCTCAATCAGGAATTGCCCGCCATGCCCGTGCCGCCAGAAACCGTCGCCTTCGCCCATCGGCTCGCCGACGCGGCGGGGGAGGTCATCCGGCCCTATTTCCGCCAGCGCCTCGACGTCGCCGACAAACGGCCCATCGTGCACGGCCAGCCGGTCTTCGACCCGGTGACCGAAGCCGACAAGAACGCGGAGAAAGCGATCCGCGCCATCATCGAGCGCGAGCGGCCCGAGGACGGAATCCTGGGCGAGGAATTCGGCGAAAAGGAGGGAACGAGCGGGCTGCGCTGGGTTCTCGATCCGGTCGACGGTACACGCGCCTTCATCAACGGGCGGCACGAATGGGGCTGCCTGATCGCCCTGGAAGAAAACGACCGGCCCGTGCTCGGCATCATCGACCAGCCCTGGATCGGCGAGCGCTTCGTCGGCGCGAACGGCAGCACCGAACTCCATTTCCGCGGCGCAGCCGTGCAGCTGAAGGTGCGCGACTGTTCCGACCTCTCCGATGCGATCCTCTGCGCCACCCATCCCGACGGCTATTTCCAGGCCGGCGAGCGCGAAGCGTTCCGGCGGGTGCAGCGCGCGGTCAAGATGACCCGCTGGGGCGGCGACTGCTACATCTTCGGCACCATGGCGCTCGGCTTCACCGACCTGATCATCGAGTCGGCATTCCATCGCTGGGACGTCGCCGCACTCATCCCCGTGATCGAAGGCGCCGGCGGCATCATCACGAACTGGCAGGGAGGCTCGTGCGCCGAAGGCGGACAGTGCCTGGCGGCCGGCGACAAGCGGATCCACGAGGCTGTGATCCGGCTGCTCAACGCCTAGGGCGTCGCGAAACGCGCGCATGGCCGCGAGGTCGTCGCGCGCGAGCGCCAGCACCTGACGGCATTGCGGTTGCCGGGTTGTCCGCCGCGCCGCCGTTTCGACGGCGCGGCTGTTTCAGTCGCGTTCACGGCTTATTCGTTTTCTGGTTTCGCCGACCCCCTCCCCCGGGGCGGCGTACTCGACGATCACGCGATGACGCGATTCCGTCTCTCCGTT
>DATKON010000046.1:0-2056 GCA_035524575.1 Rhizomicrobium sp. | reverse complement strand
GAGGGGGCGCTCTATTTTCTCGACATATTCGGGAAGAAAGTCTTCCGCCACGATCCGCTGGCAGGAACGACGCGCAGCTGGGACACGGACGGGCATGTCGGTGCCATGGCGCTGCGCGAAACCGGCGGCGCGCTTCTGGCCATGAAAGATTCGTTCTACGCGCTGAGCTTCGCAAGCGGCACCACTGAGAAGGTTGCCGGTCCTGCCTTCGACAACCCGCGCGTCACGATCAATGACGGCGCAACCGACCGCAAGGGGCGATTTGTCTTCGGGGGCTGCAGCGCCGGTATGGATGATCCTCAGCCCATCGGTGGGCTTTTCAGCCTCGGCACGGATCATCGCATCGCGCAGCTCGACAGCGGGATCTATCAGTCGAACGGCCATTGTTTCTCGCCGGACGGCAAGACGCTTTACTGCTCGGACAGCTATACGTTTACGACCTATGCCTATGACTACGACCCCGAGACAGGACAGATCGCGGGAAAACGCGTCTTTGCCAATACCGAAAATCTTGGCGGCAGGCCGGACGGTTCGACGGTCGATGCCGACGGCCTCGTCTGGATATCGATCTTCGAAGGCGCCAAAGTCGCGGCCTTCCGCCCGGACGGCGGGCTCGAACGCGCCGTCGACCTGCCCGTGCGTCTCATCTCGAGCGTCGCTTTCGGCGGACCGAAACTCGATCAGCTTTACGTCACGACGATCGATCCCACTCAGTTCGGCTGGCCGGCGGAAGAAGGATCGGGCTATCTCTATGTGATCGAAGATCTAGGCGCACAAGGCGTGAGCGAGACGCGCTACAAGGGATAAGATCGCCGCCTCGGACTATGCGCGCCGGAGCACCACATAAAAGGCACCGGCGCCGCCATGCTCCGGTCCTGCTTGCGAGAACCCGAGCACCCAATCCTGAAATGGCGGTTCGGAAAGCCAAAGCGCCAGACGCAGGCGCAGCACGCCGGGCCCTTCTTCGCTTGGATCGCGTTCTGAAGCCAGACGGCGCCGCAGACCCGTGCCGGTCACGATCAGAACAACCCGCTGACCGCGCAGCCTGGCGCCGGCGAGCATCCGTTCGAGCGCGCGGTGTGCCTCGGCCTGCCGCTGGCCGTGAAGATCAAGACGCAGATCGATGGGCGTTCGACCCCGCCGAATTGATTTGAGCAGCCGCATCTCGATGGCGGGAAGGCCTTCGGCGCGGCGCGTTGGTGGCGCCGGACGCGGCGCAGCCTGTGCCGGAAGAGCTGGGATAGTCTTTTTCGGCAGCGCCTTGGGCGGCTGTTTAGGCTGGATTTGCACCGGCTCGGCCTTCGGCAAGGGCTGGCGCCGGCGCCGGGCCAAAGGTTTGACGTCCTTCGTTACGGCACGCCAAAGCGGATCATCGGATTCATGGTCGCGCGGTGGACGGCGCGTGCTCATGAACCGGGATTGAGCAATTGAGCCGCGACGGCTTGCGGCACCAGCACGAACATCTGGCCCTTTGCCTTCATGGCGCCGGCGCGTGCGGCGGCCTCCGGCCCGGAGCCCCAGAATATATCGCCACGGACCGGCCCCGTAATCGCCCCGCCCGTGTCTTGCGCGATCATCAGCCGTTCCAACGGGGCACCGCCGGGTTCAATGGGCTCCGCCGCGACGAAGACCGGCACACCCAGACCATGGAGGGATAAATCGACGGCGAGGCTGCGTCCGGGGGTCAGGGCTACGTTTTCCGCGCCCGGCGGGCCCAGTGCCGGATCGGGGATCGGGACTTCCCGAAAGAAGATATAGGACGCATTCGCGTTCATGACTTCAGCGCTCGTGGCAGGATTTTGCGAAAGCCAGGCACGGATGGTCTGCATCGTCACGGCGTCCTTGGAGAGCGCACCGCGCTCCACCAACACCTTGCCGATGGGCGTATAGGGAAAACCGTTTTGTCCGTCGAAGGTGAGGCGCGTCACGCCGCCATCGGCAAACCGGATCCGGCCCGAGCCCTGAATATCCATGAAAAAGGCATCGACCGGATTGTCCACCCAGACCAAGGGCTGACGCAGTCGGCTTGGGGCAGCGACCGCCTCCGCCTCGATTT
>DATKON010000045.1:0-7908 GCA_035524575.1 Rhizomicrobium sp. | reverse complement strand
CGGTCACGCTGAGTGCGAAGAATGTGGAGCTCACGCCGAACGATGGTCCCACGGGACTCGAGGGCCCCTTCGTCGCCGTGACGGTCCGCGATACGGGCGGTGGGATTCCGCCGGACGTGCTGCCGCGTGTCTTCGACCCTTTCTTCACGACCAAGGCGGCCGGCAAAGGTTCAGGGCTTGGTCTTTCGCAGGTGCACGGCTTTGCCCATCAATCGGGCGGCTCGGTGCTGATCGAAAGCGCCTTGGGGCAGGGCACCTCCGTCACGATCTATCTGCCGCGGTCGGATGAGCCGGTGAGGGAAGAGACCGGCGAGAAACAGGCGGAGATTTCGCACACCGGCGAGCTCTTGCTGGTCGAAGACAATCCGGAAGTCGCAGAAGCAAGCCGCGCGATCTTCGAGCAGCTGGGATACAGGGTGCAGGTGGCCCCCGATGCCGAGTCCGCGCTGGGCCGGCTCGAGCGCAAGCTTCCCGAGCTTGTGGTCAGCGATATCGTCATGCCGGGGCGGTTCGACGGCCTCGCGCTCGCGCGGACCATTCGCGAACGCCATCCGCAGACGCCGATCCTTCTCGTCACGGGATACAGCAACGCGGCCAATTCCGCGGACCGCGAATTCGTCGTGCTCCGCAAGCCCTATTCCGCCGCCGAGTTCAGCCGCGCCGCCTCGAAGGTGATGGCGGAGCGGCAGCAACGGTCCCGGCACCAGGACTCCCGGTAGCGTCGGAGCCGGCGACCCAGTATCGTCGGCGCGGCGGGGGCTGGCGATGTGGAAACAGGCAGCGTTGTATGGAGCGCTTCTGGCGGCGGGCACGCTGGCGCTGCAATGGCTCGACTATCAGCGCCTCGCGCGGACCTATTCGAGCGACATCGATTTCTTCCTGATCGCGGTCGCCTTCCTGGGGCTCGGCATTTTCCTCGGCGCCCGCGTGATTGCCGGGGCCAGCCCGCAGATCTTCGACGGTAATCCCAAGGCGCTGGACACGCTGGGGATCAGCCCGCGCGAACTGACGGTCCTGCAGGAGATCGCCGCCGGCCACTCCAACAAGGAGATCGCCCAGCGCCTCAACGTCTCGCCCAACACGGTGAAGACCCATGTGGCACAGGTCTTCGACAAGCTCGGCGCCAAGCGGCGGACGGACGCGGTCGCCAAGGCTCGCGAGCTGGGGATCGTGCCTTAGGAGCGTGGCCCGGCAAAAGGGGGCAGCACTTTTGCGTCCGGGACCGCGACCGGAAAAGCTACGATTTCGTCCCAATCATCCTTTCGGGCGATTGCCACGCGCGGCTTGTCCCGACGTTGATGGCGGCGCAATCTCGCAACGAGGGGACAATCCATGTTTCGCAGCATCGCATTCTACGGTGCCATCGGCGGCGTGATCGCCATCGTGCCGATGGGGCTCCAGCTGGTCGTCAGCGACCATCTGCTGCTCTCTTACGCTTACATCATCGGTTACACGACGATGCTGATCGCGCTCAGTACGGTGTTCGTCGCCATCAAGCGGCATCGCGACATCGACCGGGGCGGCGTCATCGGCTTCCTGCCGGCGCTGGGCCTGGGGCTCGGCATCAGCTTCGTCGCCAGCGTCATCTACGCGCTCGGCTGGGAGATATTCCTCGCCGTCACGCATACGGATTTCTTTGCCGGCTACGCGAAGGCGGTGCTCGCGCAGGCAAAGGCCAAAGGCGCCGGCGCGGCCGCACTCGCAAAGCTCACGGCCGATCTCAACCGGCAGAGCATCCAATACGCCAATCCGCTCTACCGTCTGCCGGAAACCTTCAAGGAGATCTTTCCGGTGGGCGTGCTGGTATCGCTGGTTTCCGCCGGGCTGCTCCGCAACAGCCGCTTTCTGCCGGCCCGCCGCGGCTGAGCCATCCGGGTTGCGCCCTTGCTCCTTCGGCGGCGCCTTCCTACCATCGGGACGGGATCGCCCAAGGGGTGAGAGTGCCGAAGCTCCGCGTTCATTGCTTTTCGCTGTCGCTCGACGGCTATGGCGCAGGACCGGCGCAGAGCATCGACAATCCGCTGGGCGCCGGCGGTCCGTCGCTGCACGAGTGGATCGTGACGACGCGCACCTTTGCCGAGATGCAGGGGCTTTCCGGCGGCGACACCGGCCCTGACGACGATTTCGTCGCGCGCGGCATCGACAATGTCGGCGCCTGGATCATCGGCCGCAACATGTTCGGCCCCGTGCGGGGGGCCTGGCCTGACGCATCGTGGAAAGGCTGGTGGGGCGATGATCCGCCATATCACACACCGGTCTTCGTGCTGACGCATCACCCGCGCGAATCCGTCGCCATGGCGGGCGGAACGACGTTCCACTTCGTCACGGACGGAATCGAGAGGGCTCTGGCGCGCGCGTTCGAGGCGGCCGGCGGCAGGGATGTGCGTCTGGGCGGCGGCGTCGAGACGCTCAGGCAGTACCTTCGCGCGCGGCACATCGACGAGATGCATCTCGCTGTCGCGCCGAAGCTCCTCGGCGCCGGCGAGAATCTCTTTGCCGGACTCGATTTGCCGAAACTCGGCTACCGGGTCGCCGAACACGCCGCGACGCAGGCCGCCACGCATATCGTCATCCGGAAGCAAGAAACGCGGTGATCGTCGCCGTTTGTCCGGTGATCAGATGGCCGGTGCCGGGCAATTCGCGCGCGGTGAGATTGGGAACAGACCGGGCGAGCCGCGCGCATGTTTCCTGCGAGTCGAGCATCGCGTCCTCGCCGCCGACGATCAGCAGAACCGGCATCGTGAGGCGTTTCAAATCTTCGTCGCTGAAGATCGGGAGCGTCTCGCGCCGCGGGCGGAATTCGCGGAACACCGAAGACATATAGGCGGTCGCTTCGGGATTGGCGTTTGCTGCCATCCTGCCGAGCGCGAGCGAGAGCGCTTTGCGCCGTCCCCAGGCGCCGAACAGCATCAGGAACATCGCCTTGAACAGGAAAGCCGATTTTTGCCGTCCGACGCCGCCCGGGCAGAGCAGCACAAGGCGACGCACGCGCGCCGGGTTTCGCGTCGCAAAGTCCAGTGCCAGCCAGCCGCCCAGCGACACGCCGACAATGCTTGCATCTTCGAGCGACAGCGCGTCGAACGCGTCCGCAAGCCATTGCGCGTAGAGGTCGGAGGCGAGGGGCGGGCGCGACGCTGCGCTGAGACCCGGCTCGCCGATGACATCGACCGCGAAAACGCGGAACTGCTTCGACCATTCTGCGATGTCGCGCATCCAGACGATCGAATTGCCGCCCGAACCGTGCAGCAGGATCAGCGGCGGAGCGGCTTTGTCGCCGGAGGCGATGACGAAGGTCTCGCCCTGGCGCGTCGGGATCCACAGTTGCTCGTTCGGCACCGGCCAGAACGCGAGAAGCTCGCGATAGCGCTGCTGCAGCGCCTGTCCGCCGGTTTCGGTCTTGTAGATCGAAGCCATCACCGTTCCTCGATCAGGATGGGAATGAGATTGAGCAAAGACGCCGTCGTCTCGGGGCTCGCCGAGATGATGAGCTTCAGCCGCGCGATGTCCTCGTAGTAGATCGTGTCGAGGCGCGTAGGCCTGTCGGCGGGCGATCGGCCTTTCAGCGCGCCCTGAAGATGCGTGACCGTGCGCTCGGCGGTGGGGCGGCTGATCGCGTCGATCTCGACGATGCTCGAGACGTCGACGTGACGTGTCCGGCGTCCATCGTCCGCTTCGGCGGGAGCGGCGTGTCCCCTTGAGAAGGCGTCGAAGTCGCTTCGTGCCACCCGATATTGCTTGCCGATGCGTGTCGCCTTGAGCCGCCCGTCGCGCACATAGATCAGCACGGTTTTCACATGCAGCTTCAGCCGCTTGGCGACCTCGGTGATCGTGTAGAAGTCCTGGTCCATAACACCACGATATGGAATATCGTGGCGTGGATACTGGGAATGATTGGTAGTGTCAAGGAGCGATAGGGAATCATCCGTGGCTCATCTGGACCACCAGCAGATAGAAGACGCTCGGGATCAGCACTGCGTCGTTGATGATATGGGCGACGATGGTCGGCCACAGGCTGCGTTTTCCGAGCACGTAGACGAACGACCAGACGCCGCCGAGCACGCCCGTGAAGATCGGGATCGACAGATCGGTGACCGAAAGCTTCGCGACATAGCCGAGATGTGCGACGCCGAAGAGCAGCGCCGAGATCGCGATCTGCGCCGCGACACCGAAGCCGCCGCGCTCGAGCGTATCCATCACGAAGCCGCGGAAGAACGTCTCCTCGGCGAAGGCCGCACAAGGGCCGACCATCGCAGACGCGATCAGTGCATAAGGTCCAAGCGCGCCGGGCGCGCGGCCGACTGCGCCGCCATGCGTGTCAAAATAGACGAGAGCCGCCTGAACGGCGAGGACAAGCACCCATGCGAGCGCCGTGCCTGGCCGGTTGAAACCGAGATCGGCGAGGCGTCTGCCGTTAAGCCGCAGATAGAGGAAGACGGGGCCGATCGCAGCCATGAGATCGGCGGTACCGACCAGCGCGATGTTCTTGTCTACGCGCCACCAAAGCGGCGGTGCGCCGGCCGGCGCAGCCATTCCCTTAAACAAGGGCGCTCCCAACCGCATGATCGCGCCCAGCAGGACGAGACAGAGGACAAACATGGCGAGTGCGATCGCCAGTGCCCGTCCGCGACGCGGAACGGCGGTTGTTTCGAGCGTCGTTGCGGTCACGGCTGCGCTTTCTGCGGCTTGGGCGGCGTGCGGTCGACGGCGAAGCCGTTCTTCCAGATGCGGTCGATGGACAGCGTGTCGGAGATGTTTCGGGTGGGATCGCCCGAGACGAGAAGCAGATCGGCCCGGTCGCCGGCGCGGACACGGCCGCGATCGCCGAGATGGAAGATCTCGTCGGGCAAGGCTGTCGCCGCATGCAGTGCTTGCTCCGGCGTGAAGCCGGCTTGAACCAGGATCTGCAATTCTTCGTGCAGCGACACGCCGTGCGCCGTTGCCGGATTGGGCGCATCCGTGCCGGCAAGGATGGGAACGCCGGCTTCGTGCAGCGCGCGCGTGTTGGCAAGCGCATTGGGGAAGAAGTCCGGAACGATGTGCTTCTCGCCGGCCGTCAGCGTGCCTTTCTGTGCGGCCGAGAGATACGGCGCCACGCGCGGATCGGCTGCGAGCTTGGCCGCCAGACCGGCCCCCGACACGCCCGCCCAGACATCGTCGGTCGTCTCGGCGAAGATGTGGTGCGACCTGGCGAGCGCCAGGAAGCCGGCGTCCGCGACCTTGTCGGGAAACATGTGCGCCAAGCCGTCGGCGCCGCATTCGATCGCTTCGCGCGCCGCCCATTCGGCCTGGGCATGCACGATCGCCATCCTTGCGTCTTCGTGCGCCGCGTTGATCACGGCGCAGACTTCGTCGCGCGACAGCGTCGGCAGCGTGCGTTTCGAATTGTATTCCGAAAGGTTCTCGATGAAGACCTTGATGTAGTCCGAGCCTTCCGCCACGCGTGCATCGACGAAGGCTTTGGCGTCCGTCGCATTGTCGAGAGTCGGCACGCTGAAGCCCGGCGGCAGGTCCTGAAGCGGCGCGCCGCCTTTGACGGTGACGCCGAGCCCCGCCGCCCACGTGTCCGCCTCGTCGGTGCGCGCAAGCGACTGCCGCTGCGCCTTCCATTTCGGGAATTCGCGGGAGATGTCGAACATGTCGAGTTCGGTCGTCACCCCGAAGCGGAGCGCATCGTTTTGCGCGCCGGGAAAGACATGCACATGGGAATCGATCAGGCCCGGCAGCAGCGTCTTGCCGTGACCGTCGACGGTTTCGAGACCTGCGGGGATTTCGGCGCCGGGACCGACGGCCGTGATGCGGCCATCCGTCACCACGACATTCGCGCGCGGGATCGTTCTGTCGCCGTCGAAGACGCGCACGTCGCGAATGGCGAAGCTGTTGGCGTCGCCCGCATTTGCGGCCGCGGGAAGAAGTGCAAGACATGCAAGAAGCCAAGATCGCATCGGCGACTCCTGATGAATTCCGGTCGAAAATGTGAAAAGCGGTCCGCGCGCTCAAGCCGCGAGGGCGGGATTTGGCGTGGCCTGAGGGATTTCCGGCGCGAGCCGTGCAGGTCAGGAAAGACCGAGACGCGCGCGGACGCCGTCGCTGTAGGAGCGGCTCATGACCAGCTTGGCTCCATCTGCCAGCAGCACGTCGCAATCGCCGTTGCGCCGCGTGGAGAGCGACTTGATCCGGTCGAGCCGCACGATCGCGGAGCGATGGACACGCGCGAACACGGCAGGGTCAAGGCGCTCTTCCAGCTCGCTCAAGCTTCCGCGGATCAGGTGCACCTGCTTGCCGACATGGACGCAGAGATAGTGCCCGGCGACGTCGATATAATCGATGGCGTCCACCGCGACGACATCCGTGCGATCCTTTTCCTTGATGGCGAGGCGCGCTAGATAATCGGCCTTGGGCTTTGCGCCGCTCTTCAGCCGCAACAGCGTCCGCGCACGGTTGAGCGATTGCCGGAAGCGCTCGCGATCGAAAGGCTTGGTCAGATAGTCGAGAGCGCTGACTTCGAAGGCGTCGAGGGCACGATCCTCGTTGGCGGTCAGATAGATGATGATCGGCTGGGCTTCGAGGCGCCGCGCGATCTCGAAGCCGTCCATGTCGGGAAGGCCGACATCGAGGAAAAGAATATCGGGCGCCGTCCCGGCAATCAGCCGCAGCGCATCGGCGCCATTGCCCGCTTCGCCCACGATCTCGATGTCGGGCTCGTCGGCGAGATAGAGCCTCACGCGCTCCCGCGCCAGGTCCACATCGTCCACGACGACCACGCGGATCATGCGATCTCGCGCCGCGGAATGCGGATCGTGGCTGTCGCCCCCGCGTCGCTGCGCTCGAACGCGAAGTTCTGCGCCGCGCCATAAAGGACGCGCAGCCTTTCGCGGACATTGGCAAGCCCGATGCCTTCGCCCTGCGACTTCTCGGGCCTCGGGGGCACGTCGTTGGTGACGCGCAGCACCAGCGTCTCGCCGTCCGGTACGACGGACACTTCGACGCGGCCCCCTTCGTTGCGCTTCGCCGCCCCATGCACGATCGCGTTTTCGATCAGGGGCTGCAGGATCATGCTCGGCACTGCCGCACTCCAGGCGTCGTTGTCGATGGCAAAGGCGACATCGAGGCGATCGGGCATCAGCATCGTCTGCAGGTCCGCATAGTCGCGAAGGAACGCGATCTCGTCCTTCAGCGCGATTTCCTGCGACTGCGCCTTGGTCGTCACGCGCAGAAGGTCGGCAAGCCGTGTCAGCGCGCGATCGGCGAGCGCCGGATCCTTGTAGCCGAGGGCGGAGATCGCATTCAGCGTGTTGAACAGGAAGTGCGGATTGATCTGTGCCTGCAGCGCCTTGAGCTCTGCCCGCGCGAGCAGGCGTTCACGCAGTCGATAGCGTTCGAAATAGCCCAGCGCCTGGCCGATGGCGACGACGGCGACATAGGTCGGAACGCTGTAGAACGAGGTTATGAAGGCGGCCTGCAGCACGGAAAAGACGTCGCCTTTCCGGATGGCCCCGTTCTGCAGGAATAGCACGGCCAGCGTCTGACCGGCGAGCGTCACCAGCGGCACGATGACGAGACCGGCAACCGCCAGAACGGCGAGAGGGGTGACGATGCGCCCTTCCGACAGCGGAAAGCGCCGCGTGAGCCACAGAATCCCCGGCGTCGCGAACATCCAAGGCACGAAGCCGATCAGCACGAACGCGAAGATGTAGAGCGACGGAACGTTTTCCTTCAGCGCCACCTGCTCGACCACGATGGTGGGCGGCGTCCAGGCGAGCGCGACGAGAATCCACCCCGCCACCACGATCAGGACCGCACGAAGCCTCGCATCGCTCTTCGTCATGGCGAAAGACATAGCGGAAGAAAAGCAATGCTTCACCTCCCCCTTGTGGGGAGGTCGAAATCGCGGCACGCGATTTCGGGTGG
>DATKON010000044.1:0-41616 GCA_035524575.1 Rhizomicrobium sp. | reverse complement strand
ATATCTCTTCGTCTACATGATGGGGCACAGCCCCCGCTATTTTCAGGAGAACTTCGCCGGCAAGCTCGGCCAGAAGATCAAGCAGGCAGGACAGGCGAGCGTCTCGATCCTCACCATCCTCTGCCTAGACATGGTGCGCGTGACGGGCCTTGTGCTGGTCGGCGGCGTTTTAATGTTCGAGGCGCACGCCTCCTACGCGATCATTCTCGGCGTCTGGACGGCCATCTATCTCGGCATCGTCGTGTCGCTCGCCAAACGCTGCGTGAAGTTGTCGAAAGCGTTTTCCGACGAGGTCTCCACCTCGACCGGCCGGCTCGTCGACGCCATCACCAACGCCGATCTGGTGCGCGCCTTCGCCAAGGCGAGCTACGAGCGGCGGTTCCTGTCCTTTTTCCTTGAGGACGAGATGAACGCGTCGCGGCGGCTGCGCTGGTTCCTGATCATGATGCGCTCGTTCATGCAGCTCGCAACGCTGGCGCTACGCGTGGGCCTCGTAGTGGTCTCCGGCATCGACACGCTGAACGGCGGGCTCTCCGTCGGCGCCTTTGCCATGGTGTTTTTCCTGGGCAGCCAGATCGCCAACAGCGTGCAGGAGCTTTCCTTCCGCATGCTCGATTATTTCGAGCAACTTGGCACACTGACCGAAGCGCTCGAGCTCGTGACCTCGCAGCACGAGATCGTCGATGCGCCCGACGCGAAACCGCTGGTCGTGAAAGAGGGTGGCATCCGCTACGAGCACATCCGTTTCGCCCATCCCGACGGCCAGAGCGTCTTCGACGATCTTTCGCTCGACATCCGCCCCGGCGAGAAGGTGGGACTGGTCGGACCATCCGGCGCCGGCAAGTCGACGCTCGTGAAGCTTCTGCGCCGGCAATACGAGCCGCAGGGCGGACGCATCCTGATCGACGGCATCGATATCGAGCACGTGACGTGGGACTCGCTCAACGAAGCGATCGCCGAAGTGCCTCAGGTACCCGGCGTCTTCCACCGCGCCGTGCGCGACAATATCCGCTACGCCCGCCCCGATGCGCAGGACGCGGACGTCATCCGCGCGGCCGTGGACGCCTACGCGCATGATTTCATCCAGGAGCGCCCGACCGGCTACGGCACCATCGTCGGCGAGCAGGGCATCAAGCTTTCGGGCGGCGAGCGCCAGCGCGTGGCGATCGCGCGTGCGCTGGTGAAGGACGCCAAGATCCTCGTGCTCGACGAAGCGACGTCGTCGCTCGATTCCGAGTCCGAGCACCTGATCCAGGAAGGCCTGTGGAACCTGATGCAGGGTCGCACGGTGATCGCCATCGCGCACCGCCTGTCGACCATCGCCGGCATGGACCGCATCGTCTATCTGGAAGCCGGCAAGATCATCGAGGAAGGCCCGCACCGCGAGCTCCTCGCGCGCGGCGGCGCCTATGCGCGTCTCTGGAACCGCCAGATGGGCGGATTCATCGACGCGGCGTAAGGCGCATCACTCACCCCGCAACGTATCCTTCAATGCCCGTGCCCATTTCGCGAACGCCATCTTCGCGTCGGCGAGATTGGTGACGCGGTTGTTGATGCGCCACATGTCCGTCGGATAGCTGTGGTCGACGACCTGCGCAAGCACTTCGCCGTTCGAGCCGTCGGCCAGCACACCGCCGACGGTGATCGAGCCGCCGCCCCGGCTGTAGGTTCTGCTGCGGCCGGAATAGCCCACGCGCGAATTCTCGATCGGCGCGTTGAGCCGGATCTTCAACACCTGCGGCGCCACGATCAGCGTGTCGGCGCCAGGTGAGTCGACAAATGTGTAGCCGGCCTTGCCGAGGATATCCTTCATCGTGTCGCTATACGCGCTCTGCAGCGCCGCCACTTCCTTGTCACCGAGGATGTAGCTCTCGCGGAAGCGCTTCGTCTGGCCCGAGCCGCCGTCGCGCGCATCGGGCGGGATCTCGAGCGTCCTCAGCTGGATGGTCTTGAATTTCGCGAAATTGGCGCCCGGCTTCACATAGGCGAGTTTGAAGCTCGAATCCTTGTGATGCACGAGGCCGCCTTCGATCTGGTGCGGCGGTGCCGCCGCGACATCGATCAGCGAGAACGCGAGCACGGTCGTGCCGATGGCGGCGGCGAGCGAGAGCGAGAAAAGCCCATCGCGCAGAAGCGAACGCATGAAGCACTCCGATGCTGGCGTAGCTATGGCTGTCCCAAGGTGAAGAGCGCCGCGCGCTGCGGCTATTGGGCTTTGGTCCAATCGCCATCGAGCAGGTGCGTTGGTGAGCCCCTGCGGCTCTGGTCGCGTTCGGGGGCGGCGGGCGCCGCGCAGCACCTCTCATGGCCTCGACGCAAGAAAGACGCCAATCGCGATCCCGTCGTCCGGCCGGCTGCGATCGCCGCGGCTACTTCAGCGCGTCCAGCATCTGCTTCACGTCGTCGGCATGCGCGCCGGCCGGCGCCAGCGCCAGATATTTGTTGAGCGCTTCCACGGTGCCGGGCGGGACCTTGTATTTCCCACCGACAATCTGGGCGTCGCCGAACAGCAGCGAGCCTTTGATGAAATAGGCGTCCGCCTTGTTGGGATCGAGCGCGATCGCCTTGTCGCAGGCGGCCAAAGCGCCGGCCGTCTTGCCGGTGTTGTAGTAGGTGGCGCAGAGATTGAAATAGGCGGTGGCCGGAGTGGGCGACAACGGCGCGGCCTTCTCGTAAGCGGCCGTAGCCTCATCCGTGCGATGCAGCTTTAGAAAACAATTGCCCTCGCTCACGAGCATCTTGCCGATCGCCGCCTTCGCCGTCTGATCCTGCCGCGCGCCTTCAGCGGTCGTGATTGCGCGTTGATAGAGCGCGACCGCCTCCTGATACTGGCCATTCGTCATATCGGCGTCAGCGGCTGCCTCGTCGCTCGCCCAGGGTGGCGTCTGTGCGCCCGCGATCGCCGGCCAAAACACAATCGCCGCGGCGATCCCCAGACAACAGCGCATGGATTTCAAAGCCGCCACGATCCACCCCCCAAAACTGTTCCACGGCGCTAAAATTCCGACGCCGCCTTACGCGCGTCCCGGCGCAATTCGTAATGCGACCAGATACGGGCGAGGACGCCGGCGCTCAAAAAGCCGATCAATCCGGCCTGCCACCATTCCCAGTCGTCGATCAACATGATGCCGGCGGTGAAGATGAGTCCGACGACGAGCATCATCTGCCAGCCGCCCGCCGTCATGCCGGAATCGAAATCGCCGCGAAACATCTCGGCGCAATTGATGATGCAGCCGCAGCCGGGACACTGCACCACCTGCGCGACCTTGCGGCTGACGATGAAATCCGCGCTCTTGCGATACTCGCGATTGCATTCCGGACAAAGAAACGTTGCGGACGCCATGAGCGAATCCGTTCCCGTACCTTGTGGGCATGATAGCACATTCTCCGAGCGGGGAATTGGCCGGCGGCTCACAGGCGTTTTACCGGTAGGCCCTACCTGTCGCATTCGCGGCGTCCGCTTGCATCCATAGGTGCAGTGCGGCATCGTTTGCGGAGATCGTTCCCATGAAAATCGGATTTGTCGGACTTGGTCAGATGGGTTCGGGCATCGCCGCGAACCTCGTCAAAAGCGGGCGTGAGGTTACGGTCTATAACCGTACCGCCGCCAAGGCGGCGCCGCTGGTCGCGCTGGGCGCGAAAGTCGCCCAAACAGCGGGGGACGCCGCCAAAGGCGATGTCGTCATCACGATGCTCGCCGACGACCATGCGGTCGAAGCGGCGGTGTTCGGCGCGGGCGGCATCCTCGCCGCGCTGCCCAAGGGTGCGCTGCATATTTCCTCGAGCACTATCAGCGTCGCGCTCTCGGACCGTCTGACGGAGGCGCATGCAAAGGCCGGCCAACGCTTTGTCGCCGCACCGGTTTTCGGACGCCCCGACGCTGCGGCCGCCGCCAGGTTGTTCGTCGCCGTCGCCGGACTAAAGGACGCGATCGCAACCGCGCAGCCGCTGCTCGACACCATCGGCCAGAAAACATTTGTGATCGGCGAGAAACCGTCGCTGGCCAATCTCGTGAAGCTGTCCGGCAATTTCCTCATCGCCACTGTGATCGAAGCCTTGGGCGAAGCCGTCGCGCTCGTCGCCAAGGGCGGCGTCGACCGTCACGCCTACATCGATTTTCTGACATCGACGCTGTTCAACGCGCCTGTCTACAAGATCTACGGGACCATCATCGCCGAACAGAAATTCTCTCCCGCGGGCTTTGCGGCACCTCTGGGGGCAAAGGACGTCCGCTTGGCACTGGCCGCGGCCGAAGACCTGCGCGTGCCGCTTCCGCTCGGAAGCCTCCTGCGCGACCGCTTCCTCAGGCTCATGGCGGAAGGCGGCGAACAGCTCGACTGGTCGGCGATCTCGACCCTCGCGGCGCGGGACTCCGGCCAGTCGTAATGCGGCCGCGGGCTCCACAGGCGGTTTTCCGCCGCCTTGCCGGGGGCCGGTCCAGGCGCTAGGAGAAAGGCCCACCCAACACAGGATTTCCCCATGCCCCGCAAGAAAATCGCGCTCATCGGCGGCGGACAGATCGGCGGAACCCTCGCCCATCTGGTCGCGCTCAAGGAACTGGGGGACGTCGTCCTGTTCGACATCGTCGAGGGCCTGCCCCAGGGCAAGATGCTCGATATCGCGCAAGGCGGCCCGGTCGAAGGCTATGACGCCACGTTCCAGGGCACGAATTCCTATGCCGACATCAAGGGCGCCGACGTCGTCATCGTGACGGCCGGCGTGCCGCGCAAGCCCGGCATGAGCCGCGACGATCTTCTCGGCATCAATCTGAAGGTCATGTCGGCCGTCGGGGACGGCATCAAGCAGCACGCACCGAACGCGTTCGTCGTCTGCATCACCAATCCGCTGGACGCCATGGTGTGGGCGCTGCGCCAGTTCTCGGGGCTTCCGCATGAGAAAGTGATCGGCATGGCCGGCGTGCTCGACAGCGCGCGCTTCCGCCATTTCCTCGCCGAAGAATTGAAAGTCAGCGTCGAAGACGTCTCCGCCTTCGTGCTCGGCGGCCACGGCGACTCCATGGTGCCCATGCCGCGCTTTTCGACGGTGTCGGGCGTGCCGCTTCCCGAGCTCGTCAAGATGGGCTGGATCAAGCAGGAACGCCTCGACCAGATCGTGCAGAGGACGCGCGACGGCGGCGCCGAGATCGTCGGGCTGCTGAAAACCGGTTCGGCGTTCTATGCGCCGGCGATGTCCGCAATCGCGATGGCCGAAAGCTATCTGCGCGACAAGAAGCGCGTGCTTCCCTGCGCCTCCTATGTGAACGGCCCCTACGGCATCAAGGACCTTTATGTCGGCGTGCCGGTCGTCATCGGCGAGAAAGGCGTGGAGCGCATCGTCGAGCTCGAGTTGACCTCGGACGAGCGCGGCGCGCTGCTGAAATCGGCCGACACCGTCAAAGGCCTGATCGAAGCCTGCAAGAAGCTGGATTCGAGGCTGGCGTAAGAACAGGGCCTTGGTGGGGGAAGAAATGCGTCCGGTCTTAATATGCGCAGTAGGCGTAGCAATTACCGTTCTGAAAGCATTCCCCGCCTCGGCGCAAACCGATGCAGTGAATGATCTGCCGAAACCGGTCGAGCAGTGTATTCGCGACTACGCGCCGGCCGTCGAACGGGCGATAGACCGCTTACCCGACGCCGTT
The DNA here is from genome assembly GCA_035524575.1 of Rhizomicrobium sp. Taxonomy (GTDB): domain Bacteria; phylum Pseudomonadota; class Alphaproteobacteria; order Micropepsales; family Micropepsaceae; genus Rhizomicrobium. Next base: position 35,978 of record DATKON010000044.1, on the reverse strand, counting down.
GATTTCCTCGTCGGCGACCTGTGTGCCAAACCAATTGCCGAAGAACAAATGCAGCAGCAGAAGGCGCTCCAAGAAAAAATGTTCGCAAGCCTGAAGCACCGCTGCACCCAGAGATCTAACCGGAAATCGGATGAGACGGACGCGAACTGCGCGATGCTGGACGCGACCAGTGAATCGGCAACGGGCTGGACAATTTACGCGCCTGCAATCGACAAACCCGCAGACGCGACGAGTTTGGCCGCGCGGCTCCTGCTACAGCTCCGCACGCAGCATCTGAACGCAACATCCACCCAAGGTTCCCACTGATGTCCATTCTCGTCGATAAGAACACGCGCGTCATCTGCCAGGGCTTCACCGGCAATCAGGGGACGTTCCATTCCGAGCAGGCGATCGCTTACGGCACCAAGATGGTCGGCGGCACCTCGCCCGGCAAAGGCGGCACGACACATCTGGGCCTGCCGGTGTTCGATACGGTGCGCGAGGCAGTCGAAAAAACCGGCGCCACCGCCAGCGTGATCTATGTGCCGCCGGCCTTCGCGGCGGACGCGATCCTGGAAGCCATCGACGCGGAAATCCCGCTCATCGTCTGCATCACCGAAGGCATTCCCGTGCTCGACATGGTCAAAGTGAAGCGCGCGCTGTCGGGCTCGAAGTCGCGTCTCATCGGCCCCAACTGCCCGGGCGTCATCACGCCGGGTGAATGCAAGATCGGCATCATGCCGGGCCACATCCATCGCCGCGGCAAGGTCGGCATCGTCTCGCGCTCAGGCACGCTCACCTATGAAGCGGTGGCGCAGACGACGGCGGTGGGCCTCGGCCAGTCGACCTGCGTCGGCATCGGCGGCGATCCGGTGAAAGGCACCGAGCACATCGAAGTCCTTGAGATGTTCCTGGGCGACCCCGAAACGGAAGCCATAATCATGATCGGCGAGATCGGCGGCTCGGCCGAAGAAGATGCGGCCGATTTCGTGCGGCGTTCGAAGACCAAGAAGCCGATGGTGGGCTTCATCGCCGGCGTCACCGCGCCTCCGGGGCGGCGCATGGGCCATGCCGGCGCCATCATCTCCGGCGGCAAGGGCGGCGCGGAGTCCAAGATCGAAGCGATGAAGGCTGCGGGCATCCGCGTATCGCCGAACCCGGCCGCGCTCGGCACGACGATGGTCGATCTCTTGAACGGAAAATAATTCTCGGTCATTGGGCGGGGGCCATCGAATGATCTTCGCGTTCTCGGATCACATCGTGCCGCGGGGAATGAGATTGCTGCGTGCCGCGGTTGCAGCAGCATTGGTCGCCGGACTTACAGCGGCAAACGCACAGGACTCTCCGCTGCCTCCGGCGAGCGGATTTCTCTTCTGGACGCCGGCGCAGCAACGCGTGGGCTATCGCAGCATCGAGAAGATCTTTCCGGTGCGCATCGTCAAGCGCGGCGGGACGGTCTCATCTCTTCCGAATGCCGGCTTACCCTTCGACGTCAGCTACGAGTTCAACGGCAAACGCCTGAACACGGCCGGCTTTATGGCGGCGAACAACGTCTCCGGGCTCCTGATCGTGCAAGGCGGCAAAGTCCTGCTTGAGCGTTATGGTCTTGGGCGTGGCGCGCACGACCGCTGGACGTCCTTTTCCGTCGCCAAGTCGGTGACTTCGACACTGGTCGGCGCCGCCATCAAGGACGGGTTCATCTCCGGTCTCGATGCCGAGGTCACGACCTATCTTCCGGAGCTGAAGGGCACCGCGTATGACGGCGTGCGCGTGCGCGACCTCATCACCATGCGCTCCGGCCTCAAATGGAACGAGGATTATTCCAATCCCAAGTCCGATGTGAACCGGTTCGGCATCGAACCGCTGCCCAAGAATGGCGAAGATCCCGTGGAAGCGTATTTGGCGCGGTTGCCACGTGCGCACCGGCCGGGAACGGTCTTCAACTACAACACCGGCGAAACCGATCTTGCCGGGATCCTGGTCGCCCGCGCGACGCGCAGACATCTCGCCGATTATCTTTCCGAACGAATCTGGTCGAAGATCGGAGCCGAGCAGGACGCCGTCTGGATGCTCGACCGCGCGGGCGAAGAATTCGGCGGCTGCTGTCTATCCATGACTTTGCGCGACTATGCGCGCTTCGGGCTCTTCTTCATGCATGGCGGCCGGGCGAATGGCGAGGAGATCTTGCCAAGCGACTGGGTCGAAGCAGCGTCCGCGAAACAGACGCCGTCGGACTTCGGGAAACTGGGCTACGGCTATTTCTGGTGGATACATCCCGACGGCAGCTACGAAGCCATCGGAATCTTCGGTCAGTCGATCCTGATCGTGCCGAAGCAGGACCTCGTCGTCGTGACGAACAGCGCTTGGCCGGAAGCCGACGCCGACCGCTTTTACGCCGCGCACGACGCTTATGTCTCCGCCGTCCGCGCCGCCTTGCGTCCTGGGTCGACGCGCTCCAACTAGCGTCGCATTCTTTCAAGACTACTACTGCTGCCCGCCCTGCGGCTGGTGCTGGTGCATGGGATGCGCCGCCATGAAAGCTTTGCAGGAGCCGGAGAACTTGTCCCTGTTCGCCACCACGCAGGCACGTCTGTCGTCGCGGCTTTGCGCCGACGCGCAGTAGGTCTTCACGTCGTTGCCGCATGCATCCATGAATTGGCTGCGCATGCTGCCATTTTGCTGTGGCGGCGACGCCGGATTCTGCGCGAACGCAAGCGTTGATGCGCACACAGCAATCACGCTCGAGAGGACAACCAATTTCATTGTCGATCCTTCCACAATAGAAAAAATAAATCCCTTCTAACAAATGAATTATTAACTGATGCGCGCTTGAGATATACAAGTCGCGTGTCGATTTCCTGTCATAAAGTTCGCCGATCTGCGCGTCGATGCTGCGTTGCAACGATGAATTTTTGAAAGTTCATTGGACAATCGCCGCCGAGTTTGTGAAGAAGGACGACGAGCGGGGGCATTGTCGATTTCCGAGTTCCAAGGAGAAACCGATGCCGAGCTTCGAAATCTACTATCGCGAACAAGACGGAACGCTGGTCGAGAAATTCTCGGTTCACTGCGCTTCGCCGATGCACGCGAAAGTCATGGCGCATGCGATGAAGGCACGTCCCGCCGCCGAGATCGAAGTCTGGCTGGGCGATGCGCTTGTCTATGAGCGTCCCTATCGGAGCATTCTCGAGCTGGAAGGCGCTCGCGCACTCTTCGGCTGAAGCATTGTCGCGGGTGTCCCGATAATCCGAGCAACGTGCTCGGAAATTTCATAATCTGACCCCATATTGACGCTGCCGTTTGCGTCGCAAGAGCCTCGTGCATTGCGGCGCGAACTGCGCTACACGCTCGCTCCCCCCTCGCGCGAGGCTTCGGGTCCTCGCGCGCCCAGCCGTGAGGACCGGCCTCAACGGGCCGCCTAACCGATTGATATGACAGAGCAATCCAATAACCTGCAACCGCTCGGCGAAAACAATGCGCTCCTCGAAGAAAGCGCGTTTCTATTCGGCGCCAATGCCGCCTTCGTCGAAGCGCTTTATGCCCGCTACCAGGAAAATCCGGACTCCGTCGACCAAAGCTGGCGGGCCTATTTCGCCGAGCTGCACGAGCAGGGTCTGACGCCGACCCAGCTGGGCCGCGGCCCGGCCTGGCGACGCGACGCGAAGCTGCAACTGGAGAACGGGGAGCTCGTCAGCGCGCTGACCGGCCAGTGGCCCGCCAAGCCGGGCGCCGTCAGCGAGCAGGACCTCAATGCGGCCGCGCAGGAATCCGTTCGCGCCATCCAGCTGATCCGCGCCTACCGCGTCATGGGCCACCTGGCGGCCGATCTGGACCCCTTGAAACTGTCGCCCCGGCCGGCGCATCCCCAGCTCGATCCCGGTTTCTACGGCTTCCACGACGCGGATCTGGACCGGCCGGTCTTCATCGGCGGCGTACTCGGCATGGAAACCGCGACGCCGCGCCAGATGGTCGACATCCTGAAGCGCACCTATTGCGGACGGATCGGCTACGAGTTCATGCACATCAACGATCCCGAGCAGAAGGACTGGCTGCAGCGCCGGATCGAAGGTCCCGACAAGGAGATCCATTTCACGAAGGAGGGCAAGCGCGCCATCCTCAACAAGCTCGTCGAAGCGGAAGGCTTCGAGAAATTCGCGGGCGTGCGTTTCGTCGGTACGAAGCGCTTCGGTCTCGACGGCGGCGAAGCGATGGTGCCCGCGCTCGAGCAGATCATCAAACGCGGCGGCCAGCTCGGCGTGAAGGAAATCGTCATCGGCATGGCGCATCGCGGGCGCCTGAACGTGCTCGCCAATGTGCTGGCCAAGCCCTATCGCCAGATCTTCCACGAATTCCAGGGCGGCAGCGCCCAGCCGAGCGAAGTGCAGGGTTCGGGTGACGTGAAATATCATCTCGGCGCGTCGTCGGACCGGGAGTTCGACAACAATCAGGTGCACCTGTCGCTGACGCCGAACCCGTCCCACCTCGAAGCGTCCGATCCGGTCGTGCTTGGCAAGGCCCGGGCGAAGCAGTACCAGCTGAACGATAACGTTACCCGGGCCAGCGTCATGCCGTTGCTTCTGCATGGCGATGCGGCGTTCGCAGGCCAAGGCGTTGTGGCGGAATGCTTCGCCATGTCGGGCGTTAAAGGCTTCCGCACCGGCGGCACGATTCATTTCGTGATCAACAACCAGATCGGCTTCACGACCAGCCCGGCTTATGCGCGCTCCTCGCCATATCCGTCGGATGTCGCGCTGATGGTGCAGGCGCCGATCTTCCATGTGAATGGCGACGATCCCGAGGCCGTCGTCCATTGCGCGCGGATCGCGACCGAGTTTCGCCAGCTGTTCCACAAGGATGTTGTCATCGACATGTTCTGCTATCGCCGCTTCGGTCACAACGAGACCGATGAGCCGGCGTTCACGCAGCCGTTGATGTACCGCGCCATCAAGGATCATCCGTCGACGCTCGAACTCTATGCCGCGAAGCTCGTGGCTGAAGGCTCGGCGACCGAAGACGACGTGCGCAGCATGATCGCCGCCTTCAATAAGCGTCTCGACGAAGAGTTCGATGCGTCCAAATCGCATCTGCCCAACAGGGCGGACTGGCTCGACGGGCGCTGGAGCGGCTTTGCGGTGGCACCGGAAGGCGATCGCCGCGGTTCGACGGCGGTGCCGACGGAAACGCTGCAGCAGGTCGGCCGCGCGATCACGACGGTCCCCGAGGGCTTCCATGCCCACCGCACGATCGCGCGCCAGCTACAGGCGAAAGCGGAGATGTTCAAGACTGGCCAAGGCTTCGACTGGGCGACGGGCGAAGCGCTCGCCTTCGGCACGCTGCTCGACGAAGGCTATCCAGTCCGCCTCTCCGGCCAGGATTCCGCGCGCGGCACGTTCTCGCAGCGCCAGTCGGTGCTGGTCGATCAGGAAAATGAGGCCCGCTACATCCCGCTCAATCATATCCGCGAAGGCCAGGCCGAGTTCGAAGTGATCGACTCGCTGCTCTCGGAATATGCCGTGCTCGGGTTCGAATACGGCTATTCGACCGCGGAGCCGCGCGCGCTTGTCCTTTGGGAAGCGCAGTTCGGCGACTTCGCCAACGGCGCGCAGATCATCATCGACCAGTTCATCGCCTCGGGCGAAATGAAGTGGCTGAGGATGTGCGGCCTCGTGATGCTTCTGCCGCACGGCTATGAAGGCCAGGGACCGGAGCACTCTTCCGCGCGTCTCGAGCGCTATCTGCAGCTTTGCGCACAGGACAACATTCAGGTCGCCTACCCCACGACGCCGGCGAACTATTTCCACGTCCTCAGGCGGCAGGTACACCGCCCGTTCCGCAAGCCGCTGATCTTGATGACGCCGAAATCGCTCCTACGTCACAAGCGCGCCGTGTCGTTCCTGTCCGACATGGAGCCGGGCTCGTCCTTCCACCGCGTCTTCCGCGACCAGGCGGAAGCCGTGCCTGGTGCCACCACCGTCAAGCTCGTGTCCGACGACAAGATCAAGCGCGTGATTCTCTGCACCGGCAAAGTCTATTTCGATCTGATGGACGAACGCGAAAGGCGCAACGAGAATCACGTGCAGATGCTGCGGCTCGAGCAGCTCTACCCGTTCCCCGACGAAGCGCTGGCGGAAGAGCTTCGCCGCTTCCCCACTGCGGAAGTCATCTGGTGCCAGGAAGAGCCGAAGAACCAAGGCGCCTGGACCTTCGTCGTGCCGCGCATCGAGGCAACTGTCAAAAGCCTGGGCCGCAACTGGACGCCGCGCTATGTCGGCCGTCCCGAATACGCCTCGACCGCCGCGGGCCTCATGACTCAACACAACGCAGAACTTCGCGCCTTCCTCGAAGAGGCATTGACGCTATAAGGGCGTGACAAGGAACGAGGGCTCCATGAGCATCGAGATCAAAGTCCCGGCGATGGGCGAGTCCGTCACTGAAGCCACGGTCGGGCGCTGGTTCAAGAAGGTGGGCGACGCGATCGCCCGCGATGAGCCGCTGGTGGAGCTCGAAACCGACAAGGTCACGGTCGAAGTGCCCTCACCTTCGGCAGGAACGCTCGAATCCATCGCCGTCGAACCCGGCGCCACGGTTCAGGTCGGCACCGTGCTGGGATCGATCGCGGAAGGCGCGGGCGCCGGAAAACCCGCTCCGGCCGCACCGGCGAGACCGACGCCTCCGCCGCCGCCTCAACCTGCTCCACAGCCTGCGCGGCCTGCGCCGGCGCCGATGCAGCAACAGCCCGCACAGACAGCGCCACAGCAGACACCGCCGCCCGTGATGCCCTCGGTGCGCCGCATTTCGGAAGAGACCGGCATCAACCCGGCCTCACTCAACGGCTCCGGCAAGGGCGGCCGCGTCACCAAAGGCGACATTCTCTCCGCGCTCGAGCAGCGAGCCGCCGAACGCGCCGCGCGTCCCGCACCGGTCGTGCCGTCGGGCCCGCGACCCAATGCGGCGCGTGAAGAACGCGTGACGATGTCGCGTTTGCGCAAGACGATCGCGCTGCGCCTCAAGGAATCGCAAAACACCGCCGCCCAGCTCACCACCTTCAACGAAGTCGACATGTCGACGGTGATGACGCTCCGCAACGAATACAAGGACAGTTTCGAGAAGAAGCATCATGTGCGTCTGGGCTTTATGGGCTTTTTCGTCAAAGCCTGCATCGCCGCGCTGAAAGAACTTCCCAACGTCAACGCCGAGATCGAAGGCGACGACATCATTTACAAAAACTACTACGACATCGGCGTGGCAGTCTCGACCGAGCGCGGTCTCGTCGTCCCCGTCGTGCGCGATGCGGATAGACTCTCGCTTGCCGGCGTCGAAGCTTCGATCGCCGATCTCGGGACGCGTGCCCGCGACGGCAAACTCAAGCTTGACGAGCTGCAGGGCGGGACGTTCTCCATCACCAATGGCGGCGTCTTTGGCTCTTTGATGTCGACGCCCATCCTCAACACGCCGCAATCGGGCATTTTAGGAATGCACAAAATCCAGCCGCGTCCGGTCGCGATCGAAAACAAGATCGAGATCCGCCCGATGATGTATCTGGCGCTGTCGTACGATCATCGCCTGGTCGATGGTCGCGAAGCTGTCACGTTTCTCGTGCGCGTGAAGGAAAACCTCGAAGATCCTCAGCGCCTGTTGCTGGACATTTAGGGTGCAGATGCGGCTAGCTTCTCGCGTCACTGGGGGCAGCTTGTATGGTTCAATATCTTCAGCGGATTGCTGCGGAATGGATCGTGTCGCTGTCGCTGGCGGGCGCGTGGGTGGCAGTTGTTCTGCTGCAACTCTTGCGCAGCGCGATGGCACGGCGGCGCAAGGAAGCGAAACCTGCCGCGTCTACGCCGGCGCGCGTCGAACCGACCGTCGCGCGCACCGAGCCGCCTGTCAGCCGTCCGTCCGCCGCGATGGTCGCAGCCTCGCCCGCCGCACCGGCGGCGCGCCTCGCCTCCACCGCGCCGGCGCCATCCCCCTCCTCTCGCGGAGCAACCATGAGTGACAATTTCGACGTCGTGATCATCGGCGGCGGACCGGGCGGCTACAACGCCGCGATCCGCGCCGGCCAACTGGGCCTGCGCGCCGCATGCGTGGACAAGCGCGGGCAGTTCGGCGGCACCTGCCTCAACATCGGCTGCATTCCGTCCAAGGCGCTGCTCTACGCGAGCGAGCTTTACGAGGAAGCCGCGGGCGAAAAGTTCGCCAGGCTCGGCATCAAATCGCAGGTGAGCCTCGATCTCCCAGGCATGATGGCGCACAAGACGAAAGTCGTCGGCGAACTCACGAAAGGCGTCGAGTTCCTGTTCAAGAAGAACAAGGTCGAAGGCATCATCGGCGAAGCGCGCATCGCCAATGCCGGACAGGTCGCGGTGAAACTGCCGGACGGCTCTTCGCGCACGCTATCCACCAAGAATATCGTCATTGCCACGGGCTCCGATGTGATGCCGCTTCCCGGCGTCAGCGTCGACGAAGAGCGCGTCGTCTCGTCGACGGGTGCGCTGTCACTCAAGAGCGTACCGAGGCGCCTCCTTGTGGTCGGCGGCGGCTATATCGGCCTCGAGCTCGGCTCCGTGTGGCGCCGTCTGGGCAGCGACGTGACCGTCGTCGAATTCCTCGATCGCATCACGCCAGGCCTCGATGGCGAAATCTCCAAACAGTTTCAGCGTCTGCTGCAGCGTCAGGGCATGAAGTTCTTCCTGTCGACCAAGGTTGCCGGCGTCGAGAAGAGGGGCGACACCCTGCGCGTCAACGTCGAATCCGCGGCCGACGGCCAGAAGCAGGTGCTCGAAGCCGACGTCGTGCTCGTCTCCATCGGCCGCCGTCCGTATACGGATAACCTTGGTCTCGCTGAGGCTGGCGTGAAGCTCGACGCCAGGAACCGCGTCATCACGGACGCGCATTACAAAACCAACGTTTCCGGCATCTGGGCGATCGGCGATTGCCGCGAAGGCCCCATGCTGGCGCACAAGGCGGAAGACGAAGCCGTCGCCTGCATCGAACGCATGGTCGGCAAGGCTGGCCACGTGAACTACGATGCGATCCCGGCCGTCGTCTACACAGCGCCGGAAGTCGCCAGCGTCGGCAAGACGGAAGAAGAGCTGAAGACCGCGGGCGTCGCCTACAAGGTCGGCAAATTCCCGTTCACCGCAAACGCGCGCGCCAAGACCATCGCGGCGACAGACGGCTTCGCCAAGATCATCGCCGACGCCAAGACCGATCGCGTGCTCGGCGCCCACATCATGGGGGCCAATGCCGGCGAGATGATCGGCGAGCTGGCGCTCGCCATCGAATTCGGCGCGGCATCCGAAGACATCGCCCGCACCAGCCATCCGCACCCGACGCTGTCGGAAGCCATCCGCCAGGCGGCGATGGGCGTCGAAGGCTGGACGATGCAGATGTGAGAACGCCGCCGAACGCGGTGCGAATCTGCTATGCTGCGCGGGCGCAAAAGCTGGGATGATTCGCGCGATGTCCGACACCGTTTCGCCGCAAGCGCTGGCGCTTCAAATCAAGACGGCATCCTTTGGCGATGCCGATGTGGCCCTCGCCGTCCTCGAAGATCCGGACGTCGCCGAAGTTTACTCCGCCAGCACGTCAACGTTCCCCGCAAAGCATTGGCTCGAGACCTATCGGGTCAGCTTCGGGCAGATGGCCAAAAAATCGAAGGTTTATGGCGCGGACGCCGTACTGCAGGAGCTCGAAAAGCTGCCGCCCAACGACGCCGTCTCGCTGTTCGCCTATGACGCCAACGGGCAGTTAGGCCTTTTCTGGCTGACCGAAGACAACCGGCTCGTCGGCTTCGCGATCGTCGTGCCGAAGAAATAGACACAGCATCCGCCGGGTGGCCCGCCGTCGCAGCCCATGACAAAATGGCGGCATGAGCGCCATCCCCGCCCAGACCCGCTATATCGCGCGCGCCTGCACCAGGCTGGGGCTTCGTTTCACCGATCTCGACAAGGGCGGCGGCTATCTCTACGCGATCTCCGACGGCAAGCACGAAATCGTCGGCGGCGGAGGCGGCATTTGCGCCTTCCCTCTGAACGGCGCGCCCGCCTTCGGCATCTCCAAGGACAAGTTTCACACCAATGCCGTGCTGGCGCGGGCCGGCGTTCCCGTCATTCCGAGCGCGCTGTTCTTTCTGTCCGACGAATACAAGAAGCTGCGTATGCCGGGCCGCGAGATCGAGAACGCCATCGCCCAGTTCGCGCGCATGGAAAAGCCGGTCTTCTGCAAACCGAACCAGGCAGCGCGGGGCAACTTCGCGGAAGTGGTGACCGACGAAACGGCGTTCCGCGATTATCTCGCGCGGGTGCGCACGCGCTTCGACACGCTCCTGTTGCAGCCGGTCGTCGCGGGCGACGAGCATCGCGTCTTCTGCGTCGACGACAAGGCCGTCTTCGCGACACGCAAGGCGGACTTCTCACTGCAAGGCGACGGCCTTGCGACGATTGCCGAGCTGATCCGCGCGCACAACGCGGAGCTTCAGGGCACCGGCGTCTCCGCCATCGACGAGAAGGCGGCGCTGGCGGCCGTCGCTGCGCACCACAAACTTTCCGGAGATCACGTGCCGCCGAAAGGCGAGCGGATCATCCTTCCCGGCCGGCGCAACTTGAGCGCGGGCAGCGACGTCGCGGGCTTCACGACGGAGGTGCCGAAGCCACTGGCCGAGACGGCGCTGAAGGCGACGCGTGCCATCGGCCTGCGTGTGGCGGGTGTCGATCTTTTCGACGTATCGCCGAAGCGCGATCTCTCGCAACTCGTCGTCATCGAGGTGAACGGCAATCCCGGCATGCAGTCGCTCGAAGCCATCGGCCGCGACGACCTGATCGATCAGATCTGGTCGATGATCCTCCGGCGCGCCTTCGCTGCGTTCCACGCATGAGCCTCGTCGAACATCCCTTGCAGCGCCTGCCCAAATATGGCGACGGCATCGGGCTTCATCGCGTCCAGTTCCTGATGGACGCCTGCGAACTCGACGGCGGGACGATTTCTCAGCGCGCCGTCGCCGTCACCGGCTCGAACGGTAAGGGCAGCACCGCCAGGATCGCGAGTGAACTCCTCGGCGCCGCCGGAGGCACGGTCGGGCTCTTCACCTCGCCGCATCTTTATCATTACAACGAACGCTTCCGCATCGACGGCGAGCCCGTCGACGATGCCCGCCTCATCATGGCGATCGACCGCGTGCACCGTGCCGTCGACAACTATGGCGCGACCCACTCCGACCGCATCGGTGCCTTCGAAGCGCAATTCGTCGTGGCGCTTCTTGCGCTCGAAGATTGCCGCTGGCTGGTGCTCGAAGCCGGCATCGGCGGCCGCTACGATCCCGTGCGTCTCGCCCGCGCGCCGGTGACGGCGCTGGTCTCGCTTGATCTCGAGCATACGGAGCTGCTCGGCAAAACCCTTCCAGAAATCGCCTTCGATAAGCTCGACGCGACGGCCAAGGGCGGCGTCGCGATCCTCGGCGAATCTTGTCTGCCGTTCGCCGAGCAAATCCGCACCTATGCCGGCCTTTCCGGCGTCACGATCGAATACGTGCATCCCGATGACTGGCGTGACGGCGGCGTGGAAGGCGGCCTGCAGCATTTCGACATCGGCGCGATGAGAGGCCTGTGTTCGCCGCTGATCGGCCGTCATCAGATCAACAACCACGCCGTGGCACTGGCGCTGGTGCGGGAGCGATTGAGACATTCCGGTCAGTGGCCCATCGCCGCCATCGAAGACCGCTGGCAGGACGCCATCGCGCGCGTGACATGGCCGGGACGCCTCGAAACGATCTCGACCGCTCCGCTGGTCGCCATCGACGTCGGCCACACGCCGGAAGGAATCAAGACCGCGCTCGCGGGCTTCCGCACACTATCGGGCGCGCGCAACGCCATCCTCGTCACCGGCGGCTCGAAGAACAAGCATGTGCGCGAGATGCTGGAGATCCTCACGCCGCCCTTCGACCGTATCCTCTGCACGGCCGCGCATCACAACGGCCTGCCGGCGGAAGAGATCGCGGCGCTCGTGAAGTCCGTACATCCGGCGGCCCGGACCGCCACATGTCAGGCCATCGAGGCTGCAGTCGCGCAGGCGCGTGAAGAGGCGAACAGTACCGACTCCGCCATCTATGTCGCCGGCGGGCTATTCCTCGCCGTCGAATTCGCCGAAGCCTGGCGCGGCGGCGATCCGAAAAAGCTGCGGTTCTTTTAGAACTATTCCTCCGTCATTGCCCGGCGCGCGAGACAGCGCGTCCGGGCAACCCATTTTCTCGCTGGCGAAAAATTGGGTCGCCCGCATAAAGCGGGCGATGACGGTAGTTTGGGTGATTTGAGTTGAGACGGTCTAAGCCAGCGAGATCGTCGCCACTTCGCGGCCCGCCTTCGTCCAGGCTTCGATGCCACCGAGGAGCGGCCGGATTTTGCGGAAGCCTGCCTCTTTCAGATGCTTCGCCGCCGTCGCCGCGGCTTCCTCGTTGGGACAGGAGCAATAGACGACGACTTCAATGTCCTTCGAGAACTCGGCCAGCGTCTTCTGGGCCTCGAGCGGGTGGGCGAAGATCGCGCCGGGAATGATGCCCTGCTCATAGCGTACGAGATCGGGGCGCACATCGAGGATCACCGGGGCTTCGCCCCGATCGATCAGCTCGGTCAGCTCCTCGACCGAAATCCGGTCCATGCGAAGCTGCCGGATGAACATCTGCCGCTGCCACCAGCGGGCGAAGATATAGGCGGCGATGGCGAGCACGACGAGCACAAGGCCAAGCGTGCCGAGCTCGGCGAGCCTCGCGATGAAGGCAAAGATCACGCCTTTGAACAGCGCGCCCAGCAGAACCGCCGCGCCGACGAAAAACAGCGCGCCCAGCATGTCGAGCATCAGGAAGACAAACGCATTGACGCCGGTGATGGCGGCGAGTGCCACCGACACGATGCCCAGTCCCGGAACGAACTTCGCGAACAAGAGAAGCGGCGTGCCGACGCGCAGATACATGGTCTCGGTCTGGCGGACGCAGGAATCCGGCGACAGCGAAATGCGACAGAGCAGCGCCAGCAGCGCGCGGCCGTAGCGGCGGCTGGCCGCGAACCAGCTCACATCGGCGATCAGCGAGCCTGCCGTACCGGCGACAATGATCCCCTCGAGCCCATACCGCCCGCCCGCGCCGAGCGCGGCGGCGATCATGAAGGCGGGAAATGCAGGTATAGGAAGCCCGGCCTGGTCGAATAGCATGACCAGGAACACGACCGCGAGGCCATAATGCTCGATGAGGGTGACGATCTCGTGCATGGGTCGGCTGGTCCTGACGGCGATATAGGCGCGAGCGGCTCGGATCGCAATCTCGCGGCCGATCTCCACGACGGCATTGTGCGGCAGGCGGAAATATTCGGTCGCATGCCCGGCATTGCGCTGCATGAATGCGAAAGCGATCTCGATGGGGCGCGGCAATCCCATACCAGGTCCGCGTGGAACGATGGTCTCGCGGCCCGCGAAAAACGTCAGGTCTTGGAGATCGAGCTTGCAGCCGTCGAGCACGGCTTCGCGAAGAGGCCGGCACATAGGGCATTTCCATAAACCCGAAATGGGAAATACCGCGCGCGAAGACGCTCTTGAGGTGTTCCATATTCGTGACCAGCGACATCAGCGCGAGGATCCCGCTCTCGCCGTCAATGTCCATGCGCATCGCGATGGTGACGTATTCGACGTTGGTAACAATGGCACTCCCGTGAGCGTTGCCGCCGTCTAATGCGTGCGGTTCTGTCCGAGATCGTGGCAGCGCGACGGTGACGGGAAGCCGTCCGGGGGCATTGGATCGCCGGGATGGACCGGCACATCGCCCGGCAACGGGCATTCGCGCGCCTGGTCGAGCGACTGATATTTCGGCGCATCGACAGGCTTCAGATCCTTTTTCTGCGGCATGCGCCGTTCGGCGACCGTCGAGGGCATATTCCGAAGCGTGTTGATCTGCAGCGTCACATAGGAGTGCTGCGCGAAATCGGCCTCATAATTCGGGTCGGTATTGACGAGGCGGCCGGTGTTGTTGTCGAGCTCGAGCTTGCCCCACGGGATGTCGGGCGCGTGCGCATCGTGGCGCATCAGCACGTAATTGCCGGCCTCGAAGCGCGGATAGGGGAGCGCCGAGACGCCGCCCGACGGCATCAGCGTCAGCGTATAGCGCGTGCCGTAGGCGTCGCGGTCGATCGTGTCGAAGACGTCGCGCGCTTCGGCGTTCCAGTTCTTGCGCTTCTGCGGATCCGGGCCGACCACATCCATCTTGCTGTCGGCCAGGCTCTGCAGCCGCTTGCGGATGTGTTCGGTCGTGCCTTCGATCCTGATCTCGTCGACGTCGATCGTAATGACGCCGCCCTGGTAGAAGGTCGGCCCCAGCGTCAGCATGTTGGAGAAGTTCAGGAACTGCCCCCGCACGACATCGTCGGAATAGAAGACGAATTCGCCCGGCGATTCCGGCGAATTGGAATCGCGCACGCGGAGCACGATCAGCATCTCCTGCCGGTCCTCGAGGTGCGGGAAGCCGCCGAAGCGCGCATCCTGTCCGACATAAGCCTGCAACAGCGACACATAGAACGTGTCGTAGGTGTTGATCTGGAATTCCTTGTCTTTCACCAGATCGTATTTGCGCGTGAGGTTGGTCGCGTAAGGGTCTGCGCCCAAGGGACTCGTTGCGCTGCCGATGACGTCAGCCTTGCGGTAATCGGTGACGCCTTCGTTGACCGCCTCGCAGCCGGCGACGGAGATGACGCCCAGACACGCAACGAACAGCAGCGCGCGCTTTGCCAGCGCGTCGTTGCGGAATGCCCAACTATTCATGGAACGCCCCACGATAATCGCCCTGCCCCAGCGCAGCGAATTGACGGACGACTCAACCGCCGTGTCAACCGCAACGCGCCTAAGGTCCCGTCCTACGTAGGTCGCAAATGTCTCGGCACAAGATGGCGATTCAGCGGCGGACGATGGCCGGGGTACCAGTCGCGTTGCGCTGCAAAATCGTTTCGCCTTCCGCCACGATCACGGCGGTGGCGGATTCGATACGGGCTTCAAGAGTCTTGAGAAATTCGCGCGGACGCAGCCCCGCCGGAATGGGCTCGAGGAACTGCACGACCACCCGACCGCGCTTTTTGAGGAAGCCCAGGGGCCCTGTCCAGAACAGTCCGGAGTTGAGCGCCACCGGCACGCAGGCCACATCGAGTTGTGAATAAAGTGCGGCGACGCCCGGCTTGTAGTCGGGGGACGCGTGCGGCGCCATGCGATGGCCTTCCGGGAAGATCAGAATGGCCTGGCCTCGGGCGATGGCGGCGCGGGCGCCGTCGATCATGCGCTTGAGGGCCCGCGCGCCGGCATCGCGATCGATGGCGATGACACCCGCTTTCCAGGCATACCAGCCGTAGAACGGGACGCGCAGCAATTCGCGCTTCACGACCACGGCCGGATCGTCGAGCAGCAGATAAAGCGCGATCGTGTCCCACATGCTCATATGCTTCGAGGCGACGAGCACACCGCGCGGCGGCACCGGACCGCGGATCTCGTAATCAAGTCCCGCGATTGCTTTGAGCCCCCAAAGAACCGCGCGCGACCAGCTGCGCGAGACGAAGACGATCACTTTGCGGTCGAGGACCAGCGACGGCAGCGCGGCAAGCGACATCAGCGTCGACACGAGCGCGAACCAGACGAAGAAAACGGCCGAACGGAGGAATGTCATTTTCGGATTTTAGTTGCGCGCTTCGCGCGTCGTCTTCCAGCGCTTGTCGGTCCGTTCCAGCGCGCCGAAGACGAGGCTGCCGAGATATTTCGCATATTCGAGATGCAGCACATGGAACGTATGCGGATCCTGCCACCATTCGCCCACATCGACGTCGTCCTGGCGCACCGGATAAGGCAAGAGCCGTACATCCGGCATTTCGGACGCGAACTCGTGCATGGAGCGCGGCATATGATAGTTCGCGGTGACGATGATGAGGCTTCTGTAGCCGTGGTCATGCGCCCAGGCGGAAGCTTCCGCGGCATTGCCGCGCGTGCTCGTGGCGATGAAGCCGAGATCGACGCAGCAATCGAATTTTTGGCCGCCATGCACCAGCCGCTTCAGATCGCTCTTGGTGATGTTCGGATGCACGCCGGAGATCAGAAGCCGTTTGCCGGCACCTTCCTCAAGCAGAGCCTCGGCGGCGTCGAGGCGCGAATCGCCTCCCGTCAGTGCCACGATGCCGTCGGCTCTGACCGCGCGTGCGGGCGTCGGCGGCAGGCTCCACAGAAACACGAAGAACCCGCCCACATAGACGCCGGCGACAAAGGCCAGGGCCATCCAGACGATATGGCGCGATCCGCCGGGCGAGGATTTTTGACTCTCGGCCATGTCCTCAGTCTACATCGTTCGCGGCCGGATCAATAGATTCGGGCCACGGCCGCCAGGACGGAGAGCCGGGCCGTCGCCCAGGCGATCACGGCGACACCGGCTGGAATTCCTGCCAGCCAGGCGAGTTCCTGAGCATGAAGCGACAAAGGCGGAAGGAAGGGAACCGCCTCGATGCCGGCCAGTTCCAGACCGCCTGCCATGCTGAACAAAATCGCCGCACAGGCTGCGCCGACTGTCGCAGCAACCAGCGCCGACACGAAATAATGCCATTCGAATGTGCGCGCGATGAATCCGGCATGCGCACCCATTTGATGCAAAAGCGCGACAATGTCGTGATGCGCCTCGAGGCCTGCACGCGTGGCGAAGGCAACCGTGGCCGCGGTTGCAACGGCGATCAGAATGAGGACGCCGTAAGCGGACCAGATAATGCCGTCGGCAAGACTCTTAAGCCGGCCGATCCAATGCGTGTGGTCGTCGAGAACGGAATCGGGAGCGGCCGTCTTCAACAGTTGCGACAATGTTCCGAGATCGATCTTGGCGCCTGGCAGCACCGTTACATCGATCAATCGCGGCAGCGGCAGATCGGAGATCACTCCGCCGCCGCCGATCCACGGCTCGACGAGCGCTTCGGTTTCCTTCTGCGAGAGAGGCGTGACCGCCACAACGCCGTCGATACCCTTGAGCACGGCGACGGCCGCGGAAGTCTCGTCGTCGAGCAGCTTGTTCGTCGCGCCGCGCTCGGGCGGGATGATCTGCACCGTCAGCCGTCCGGACAAGCCTTCGCGCCAGCCTTCCGCTGCACGGTCCGCGATCAACGATGCGCCGAGCGCAAGCGCGGCGAGAAAGGCCATGATGGCGATGACGACGTCGAGCGGCGCGGCGCCGGCTTCGCGCGGCGCGATGGGGGCGCGCAAATTGGCTGTCTTCATGCGCGCGCCGTCCGCAGCTCGACAAGCCTGCCGTCGACCAGCCGCATTTCGCGCGCGCGGGCCCGCTCGATCAGGCTTCTGTCGTGTGTGGCGATCAGGATGGTGGTGCCCAGACGATTCAACTCGCCGAACAGGCGCAGCAGCCGCTGGCCGATTTCGGCATCGACATTGCCCGTGGGTTCATCCGCGATCAGAAGATCGGGCCGCCCCACCACCGCGCGCGCGATCGCCACGCGCTGCTGCTCGCCGCCCGAGAGCGTCGGCGGCTTCACCTGCAGCTTGTCACCCAGTCCCACCCATCCCAACAATTCGTCCACATCTTTTTCGTAGTCTTCGGGACGGCGGCCGGCCAGGCGGAGCGGCAGCGCCACGTTGTCGAAGGCTGTCAGATGATTAAGCAGGCGGAAATCCTGGAAGACCACGCCGATCCGGCGCCTGAGGCTCGGAAAATCCGCGCGCCGTGCCGTGGCGAGATCACAGCCGAACAGGTTGATAAGCCCGCGGGTGGGGGGCTCGCTGAGATACATGAGCTTCAGAAGCGTCGTCTTGCCGGCGCCGGACGGGCCGGTCAGAAACGTGAACGAGCCCGCTTCCAGCACGAACGTCACGTCGCGCAGCACTTCGGGCCCGGCGCCGTAGCGCATGCCGACATTTTCGAAACGAACCATGTGTTGCGAACATAATGGCTCCCGCTTCCCGTCGCCACAATCCTTGCCTCGCCTCAAGCCTTAAGCCTATTTTCGGCCATTCGAAAAACGGCCTGTTCGGATGATCCTCACCTGCCCGGAATGCGCGACGCGCTATCAGACGGACGCGTCGAACTTCGTGCCCGACGGGCGCAAGGTGCGCTGCGCCAAATGCGGCCATGTCTGGTTTCAGCCGGCGCCGGAATCCGAACGGGGGCCGGAAGAGGCACGGGTCGAACCCGAGTCCGAGGCCGAGGCTGTCGCAGCGCCCAAGCGCGAGTCCTATGCGCCGTCGCCCCGCGCCGACGCTGTGCCGACGCCGCGGCTCTCCGACCGCCCGCGCATCTTCGAGCGCCTCGGCATCGGCGTGGGCTGGGCGGTTCTCGCGGCCATCGTTCTCGGCATCGGCTGGTCCGGCTTTCAGTACCGCCAGAGCATCGCGAGCCTGTGGCCGCAATCCTCGTCGCTCTACGCGGCGATGGGCCTGCGCGTGAACACGCGCGGCATCGAATTCCACGACAAGACCGCCCATTTCGAAACCGACGGCGACCAGGACGTGCTGGTGATCACCGGCCATCTCCTCAACACCACGGCGCGCGAACTCTCCGTGCCGGCCATCCGCGTGTCGCTGATGGATGCCGGACGGCACGAGCTCTATCACTGGAATTTCTCCGCCGGTGTGCCGACGCTGGCGCCCGGCAAGCTCGCCTTTTTCCACACGCAGCTGACAAGCCCCCCGGCCGCGGCGCGGAACATCGAGCTGCGTTTCGCCGCCGAGCACACGAATTGAGCGTCCTCTTCGACGAGCAGGAGATCCAGCGCCAGGTGGCGCGGCTGGCGAAGGAGATCGCAGGCCGTCGCCCGCGTCCCGAGCTCGTCGTGCCGATCCTGACCGGCGCCTTCGTCTTCGCGGCCGACCTTCTGCGCGCGCTCAACCGCGAAGGTCTCGATCTGCCCGTCGAGTTCATCAGCCTGACGCGCTATGGGCGCAAGCGCGAAGGCGGCGCGGAGATCGTCATCCGCATGGGCGCCGGCGACGCCGCAAAAGGCAGGCACGTGCTTCTCGTCGACGGCGTGCTCGATCACGGACACACGCTGGAAAAGGCGCGCGCGCTGCTGCTGGATGCCGGCGCGGCGTCGGTCGCGATCGCCGTCGCGGTCGACAAATCGCGCGGCGGCGAAGTGCTCAAGGCCGACCATGCCGCGTTCGTCGGCGCGGACGCTTTCATCGTCGGCTACGGCATGGACGACAAAGGCCTCGGTCGCGGATTGCCTTACATCGGCACGGTCAAATAGCTCCGCCAGCCGCGATGACATCGCCACCCTGCTATCAGGGCAAAGATCAGGGTCAAAAAATTTCTCCGCGCCGGCCGGATTGCAGGAAATGCCGATTCCGCGGGGCTTTCCCGCAGGTTCGGCTCGGAACCCAAGTCGAAAAACAGGGCGACCCAGGGTGAAATCCGTCCGTATACGTCCTTTCGCGCCGTGGTTGAAACCGCCACGCGGGCCGGCCGGCCTGTCCCGGCCTCTGGCGCGCCGGTCCCCGCCGCGATAGCCTTTCGGCTCTTTCGTCGTCTGTTCCAAACTCTCGGGGAGATTGGTCATGGCTGTCGATGAGAACAAGCTTCATGCATTTCTGGGCAAGGCGGTCGGCGATCTCGGCGCCGCGATGAGCGCCGTGCTGGTCTCGATCGGCGACGAGCTCGGTTTCTACAAGGCGCTGGCCAAAGAGGCCCTGACGCCGGCGGAGCTCGCAAAGCGCACCGACACCTACGAGCGCTATGTGCGCGAGTGGCTGAACAACCAGGCGGCCGGCGGCTATGTCGATTACGATGCGGCGAGCGGCAAATACAGCCTCAACGCCGAGCAGGCGCTCTGCCTTGCCGATCCCAACGGTCCGGTGGATCTTCCGGGCGCCTATCTTGTCGTGCGCGATCTTTTCGACGTGCGCGAACGCGCCACGGAGAATTTCCGCACCGGCAAAGGCATGGAATGGGGCGAGCACAGCGCCTGCCTGTTCCACGGCACCGAACGATTCTTCCGCGCCGGCTACAACGCCAATCTTCTGGGTTCGTGGATTCCGGCGCTCGACGGCATCGAAGCGAAGCTGAAGCGCGGCGGCAGAGCCGCCGATGTCGGCTGCGGCCACGGCGCCAGCACGATCCTCCTCGCCAGGGCGTTCCCCAATTCCGAATTCGTCGGCTACGACTATCACGCGCCGTCCATCGAAGCCGCGCGCGAGCGCGCCAAAGGCGTTCCCAACGCGCGCTTCGAAGTCGCCGATGCGTCGGGCTACAAGGATAGCGACTTCGATCTCATCGCCTTCTTCGACTGTCTGCACGACATGGCCGATCCGGTCGGTGCCGCGATGCATGCGCGGCAGGCGCTGAAGAAGGATGGCGCCTGCATGCTGGTCGAGCCGTTCGCCGGGGACCGCGCCGAGGAGAACCACAATCCCGTGGGCCGCCTCTATTACGGCGCCTCGTCGCTCATCTGCGTGCCCGTGTCGCTCGCGAAGAAGGGGCCGGCGCTCGGTGCGCAGGCGGGCGAAAAGCGGCTGCGCGAGATCATGATCGACAAGGCGGGCTTCACCGCGATGCGCCGGGCCATCGAGACGCCGTTCAACATCATCCTGGAAGCGAGGCCCTAGAGGCGACCGTCCGTGTACGGCCTTTCTGGCCGCTCACTCGCGGGCGAGGTCCCGCACCGAGTCGCGCACCAAGGCGGTCAGGGACGCCATCGTGTAGGGCTTTTGCAGCCATCCGAGCGGAGCCGCCGGCGCGGCACGCCTGCGGGCCTCGTCATCCGAATAGGCGCTCCCGAAAATGCAGCGCACGCCGAGCGAACGGAAGAGTTCGATCGCGGTCTCGATCCCGTCGCGGTCGCCCGCGAGCCGGATGTCCATGACGGCGAGGGTCGGCGGTCGCAGCAGCGCCATCTGCAAGGCTTCCTCGCCGGTCGCGGCGATGCCGGCACTCTCGTAACCGGCATCGATCAATGCCGCCTCGATTCCGCTGGCGATCAGAAAATCGTCTTCCACGATAAGGATGCTGCCCCTTTGGCCGGCATGCGTCTGCGACTTCGCCGTGTTGTCAGCGGCAGCCACGGGCACGGTCCCCTTGCATCGAGGTTTGCGGGGGCAGGCGCAGGCGGAATAGGGGTGCGAGGTCCATCTAGCTGGTCCTGAACCGGACCGTGCAACGGCTGGCGGGCTTTGTGGTAACCTCGAGCTGGCCCCGCAGCTGTCGGGCCAGCAGCTGAACAAGCTTCAAACCTGACGAGCGATTGCCGACGCCCTCGAGGTCGAAACCGGGACCGCAGTCCTCGACATAGAGCTCCGAACCCCTTGCGTTGGTCAATCCGACGCGTATCCGGTTTTCGCCGGCGCCATTGCACCCGTATTTGGCGGCGTTGGTCAGCAATTCGTTCAGGATCAAAGCCAGCGGCATCGCGTCATCGTTGTCGAACTCGCCGTCGGCCGCGTCACGAACGATCCTGATCTCGGGCGGGAAAATCTGCTGCGCGGTGGCGCAGACGGAGTCCAGAAACTCCGCGGCGCGGAACCTGTTCGCCGTGCTGGCGCCATAGAGAACCCGCTGCGCCGCCGCCATCGCCGAAACCCGGTTCGCCGCGTCTTCCAGCACCTTCCTGGCCTCGCGATTTTCGGTGTCCCGCATCGCCACGTGAAGCAGCGCCTGCAGCATCATCATGTTGTTTTTGACGCGGTGATTGAGCTCCTGCATCAGCATGCGCTGGTAGGACTCGGCCTGTTTGCGCTCGCTCACATCGACCAGCATGTTGATGGCCCCGACAATCCTGCCGCTGGTATCGCGCAGAGGGGTCGGGAAGGAAATGTACGGAACACGCGTGCCGTCGGGTCGTTCGGCCACGGCTTCCTTGCCGCGAATGAGACGGCCGTCCCGGATCGCCGCTGCCATCGGACATTGGTCCGCCGGCACAGGCGTGCCGTCGGGCCAATACATTTTCCAGATCACGGACCACTTATCGACGCCTATCGTCGGTCGCCGTCCCGCAAGCTCGACCGCGGCGTCGTTGTAGTAAGTGATGCGGCCTTCGGCGTCGGTCGTGTAGATGGCCGCCGGAATGGCCGACAGCAGCTCCTGCAGGCGGCGTTCGCTGTCGCGAAGCGCAGTTTCCGCGCGCTTCTGGTCCGTGACATCGCGCGCGATCTTGGATGCACCGATGATGCGCCCGATACGGTCCCGCACCGGCGAGACCGTCAGCGAAATGTCGATCAGCGTGCCGTCCTTGCGCTGCCGCACCGTTTGATAATGATCGATGCGTTCGCCGCGCCGCAGCCTCGCAAGGATTCCCGGCTCTTCATCCTGGCGTTCCGGCGGCATCAGCAGCGTGACGGGCTTTCCGATAGTCTCGGCGGCGGTGTAGCCGAAGATGCGCTCCGCGCCCGCATTCCACGTCTGAATGATGCCGTCGAGATTCTTGCTGATGATCGCGTCGTCCGAAGTTTCGACGATCGTCGCGAGCCGGCGCCTGGTTTCGTCATCGCGCAGACGTTCGAGGCCGAATCCGAGCTGCCGCGCTATCGTGACGCCGGCATCGATCTTAGTGGAACTGAATGTGTGCGGCCGGTCGTAATAGGCCATGAATTTTCCGGCAACCTTGCCGGACGCAAAAATCGGAAAGAACGCGAGCGCGGCGATCCCCTCGGCCTTGACGACGGCCTTCAGCGCCGCATCAAGACCGGCGGCCTGGTCGATGTCGCCGATGCATATAGGGCCGGCGTCCACGTCGTCCGGTTTCCAGGGCGAGTGACCGTCCACCGCTTTGCGGTAATCCTCCGAAAGACCACGCCAGGCCACAAACCGCATCGCATCGCTGTCGTCGAACAGCAGGAGTGAAGCGCGGTCGCAGTGCAGGATCCTCAGGATCGCATCCAGGCCGGCGTCGTAGACGTCGCTGCGCGTCTCGGCGCGAAAAAGCTGATCGGTGAAGGCATACAGAGCGGTCTGGGTCTGGTGAAGCCGTTCGAGCGCACGCGCCTGTTCGGCGCGCTCCGATTCCGTTCTCCATCTCTCGATCGCGGTCGCAGCCTGGTTTGCCACGACCTGGAGCAGCATCCGCTCCGTGCCGCCCGCAAAGCCGGGCCTGCGTCCCAGGACGATGAGCCCCGAGCCCGCCTCCCGACCGATCGGTACACACATCGCGCGCAACCGGCCGCCATCGGCACAGATATCGAATGTCGCGTTGGGCCGATATTTCTCGCGAAGTTGCGCGATGCTGATCGGCCGCGCGAGGGACCGCTGATGACAATGAAGGATTTCCACATCGGGATCGCGCAAAAGAACGCAGGCGAAGTCCGCGTCGAGAATGCTCACGGCCAGCTGGCCAAGGCTGTCGGCGATTTGCGCAGCGTCGGCCTTGATCCAAAGGGCCGGCAGGCTCGACAACGACACCAGATCGCGGACACAGCGCCGCAGCGCGGCAGCCGTCCCAAGATCCCGAGACCGCTCCAGCAGCGCCCGCGTGGCGACCATCGCTCAGACCGGCCGGCTGCTCAGCTCGGCCAGAAACTCATCCGGCGGCACGTAGAACGGGTTTTCCTGTACGATCCCGCTGACGATCACATGCGGATGGGTGCGCATGATGTCCATCACGACGGGCGCGCTGAACCTGTTGAGATCGTAGGTGCAGACGACGAAGCCCGGATAGTTCGGCAGGAAGCGGTTTGCCCGCGCCTCATATTCGACGATGTCGTGGACGCCCGGGAAATCCTCCAGCGCCCATTCCATGTTCGCCCAGAACCGTGTGACCGGAAATCCGTCGTCGCGGCCTTTGCGCAAGACGGATTCGGCGAGCTGCAGCATCGCGTCCTGATCGAAGCGATTGCCTTTGAGATAGGTCTCATCCCACACCTGAATCTCCAGCTGGCCGGCGTTTTCGGCCTTGTCCAGATCGATCCCCGATTTCGAGAGCCGCCGCCGCCGCTCGTCCCGGTGCCCCCTGTCGACCACCTGGAACAGCTTGTCGCCGGCCCGGTAACCGTCGTTCGAGAACGGCAACAGCAGCTCGTACTCTTCGTCCCGGCTATGGAAAAATGCGCAGGCATGGCACGGGCAATGGAATTCCGCCTGCCCGATGCTGATTGTCCTGCCGCCAGTACCCATCGCGATAGCCCCGTTTTTTGACCCGACCATAAACGCGCATTTGTGATAAATGGTTCCGGTTTGGGCCGGCACCCTATGGCAATCTGCGGCAGGCTTCCGTCCAACAGTAGACACTTTTGTGCGCGTGCCGGCCGCGACGGCGCGACGGCGCGGAAATCGCCCCGCACCCCGGGGTGAACTTCACAATGTCAAAGAGCCCGCGCGGGCGTCCCCGCGCCGACAGAGTCTGGCACGCTTGCGCGGGACGGCGTTAGCGAAAGGCTGTGGTACATGGCTCCAGGGATTCCGCGGCCTCGCAGAGACAGATGCGAAACTCTCAGGAACCCGTGAAATAAAATGAGCGCCGGCGGTCATCGACAATCCTCCCCCGAACGAAGTTTGGGGGAGGGGGACCGCGAAGCGGTGGAGGGGGCCGGCGCACGCACCTCGCGTCGCGTGCCCCCTCCGTCGCGCACGTCGTGCGCGCCACCTCCCCCACGCTTTGCGCGGGGGAGGATTTTCTTCCGACGGTCCCGGCGCTCTTCTTATTGGTCGCGGTCCCGAACGCAAAAGTGCTTCACACTTTTGCTGGGCCACGCTCCGGTCACCCCTTCACGCACACGACCTGGCGCGAAGTGTGTACCGTGTCTCAACGTCGCGTGCCCCCTCCGTCGCGCACGTCGTGCGCGCCACCTCCCCCACGCTTTGCGCGGGGGAGGATTTTCTTCGGACGTTTGCTTCAGACGAGAGTGGAGAGAAATCTCCGCGCACAGCGCCCGCTAGAATTCCTTCAGCAGCCGATCGTAGTAATCGAGCTCTTCCTTCGGGCGGCCGCGTTCGGCGGCTCTCCGGCGCAGTTCTTCGAGGATGGAGCGCGCGCGCGCGAGTTCGTCGCGATCGGGGATCTTGACGCCGGAGCCCGGCGCCGGACCGTTGGTGCCCTGCGCGCGGCCCAAAGGATCGGTGTCCTGGCCCTGTCCCGGCTGGCCGTTTTGCTGGCCCGCTTCCTCCATCAATTTCTTGGCGAGCTGATCGGCGGTGTCCTGCATCGCCTGGAGCGCGTTCTTCTCGGCCGCTTCCGCATTGTCGAAATCGTTGGTCCCGAGGCGGCCCTGCGCTTCGCCCATCTGCCTGCCGGCTTCGCCGAGATTCTTCGGCGTCTTCTGCGCGCCGAGGCCCTTCTGGATCTTGTCGAGATCCTCGCGCAGCTTGCCCTGGCCTTGCGCGAGCCCCTTGCCGCCGCCGTCCTTCGGATCGCCCGCGCCCTGCTGCTGGCGATAGGTCTTGTCGAGCAGCTGCCGCTGGCGGCCGATGATGTCGCCGAGGCCCTGGATCGCGTCGCTCAGCGCCTTGTCGGTCGGCGCGCCGCCGGCGCCGCTGCCCGCATGCAGATTCTCGAGCAGATCCTGCAGCATCGCGAGCGCTTTCGCCGCCGCATCGCGCGAGCCCGTCTGCGCCATCTGTTCGATCGCCTTCAGGAGCTGATCGAGATCGGCCGGCGTGATGGTTTTCGCATTCGACGAGAGCTGGTTGTCGGGCTGCTTCTGGCCGTTCTGCGCCAGCGACTGCAGATAGCGCTGCAGCGCCTGTTTGTAGCGGTCGAGCAGCGCGTCGATCACCTCCTGCGGCGCGCCCTGCTGCAGCGCTTCGGAGAGCATCTGCTGCAGCTGGCGCAGCTCGTTGGCGGCCGTCAGAAGCCCGCCCTGCTCCAGCGACACGGCGATGTCCCACAGGAGCCTTTGGACGGCCGCGATGTCGGCCTCGCTGTTCGAGTACTGACGATGTTGGGCTTGCGCTGCGCGTTCTTGAGACTCCAGATTCAAAAGGCTCCAATAGGCGGTGCGGATGCCAAGATAGGTCCTTGCGTCCTGCGCATAGAATTTGTCCGGCGCGATGCTCAGCGCATCGAGCGCGAACGCCACGGTCTCCTTCGCATGCGGCGCATTGATCGCGAGGTTCTGCCGCTGCTCGACCAGGGCGCGCGCCAGAGGATTGGTGAAGACGCGCGACGGCAAACGCATCACGGCCGGCTTGCTGGTGCCGGTCTGGCCGGCGCCGTCCCTGGCTTCGAGCACGATCGACACCATCGCGCCGGCGAGCGGCTCGCCGGTCAGATCGCGATAGACGGTCTGCGACAGCGTCTTCGCGGGCGTCAGCGGCAGATCGACCGACAGCACGGCGCGCGCATTCCTGGCGACCGGCCGGATGATCGCGCGCGCGGAGACGACGCCGTAATCGTCGCCGGCGGTGAAGGCGATCTCGAGTGCGTCATGCGCCGTCTTCGCCGGCGGCTTGGCGAAGGCGATATGCGGCGGATCGTCGGGAATCGCCGTCGCGGAGAAATGCGCGAGCAGCTTGCCGTCCGCCATCACGCGCACGGCGCGATTGCGCGTGAGGATTACGTTGGCGCCGTATTCGCCGGCGGTGCCGGTGAATATTCCGATGCGATCGCCGGGCTCGGGCTGCAGCGCCAGATGCGGGATGCCGTGCGAAGCATGCACGCGCAACACAAGCTCGGAGCCGACGGGCACTGCCACGCTCGCGCCGTCGGCGGGATGCTGCAGATAGATCGGCGGCTGGCCGGTGTAAGCCGGCGGATTGATCCAGGCATCGAGCGAGGCGATCGAGCCGCCGGTGCCCGAGTCCGGCGTGAAGGCGAGCGCAAGCCTCTTGCCGGCATCCGGTCCCGCCCAGACGACGCCGCCAAGGACGAGCGCGAGCGCGACGAAGCGCAGGAAATAGCGATCGCGCGCCTGAAGGCCCGGCTTCGGCCAGCGCACCTTGAGATTGGCGATGCGCGCCAGCATCTGCTTCAGATGCGCCCGCCACAATTCCTCCGCCCACGGATCGCCTTCGCCGGCCGCGAGCCTGTCATTCGCTTCGGAGATCGGACGATGGACAAGCGTCGAATCCGTTTCGACGCGGCGCGCGCCGTCTTCCCAGCGCGGAAGTCTGAACCCCATCAGGTTCTGATGCAGGAACGCGCCCGCCGCGAGCACGATGAAGAAGAGCAGCCACAGATGCACGCTTTGCGGCAAGGGCTCGATCAGTCCGAACAGTGCGGCGGCAATGAAGAGCCCGAGAAGACCGGTCGCCGGCCAGGAGGCGCGCCACACACGCTCCCACAGGATCGCGGCGCGCGCGTAGCGGACATAGCGCTCGCTCGCGTCAGTCCCGGAGCCAGGGCGGGAGGCGGTCTTGTTCGACAAGGGCTTCATAGCTCATCCGGGGCCGCACGACGCTCCACTCCGCGCCGTTTACCAGCACTTCCGGCGCAGGCGGCCGCGCATTGTAGGCCGAAGACATCACCGCGCCATAGGCGCCGGCCGTCAGTATAGCGACGAGGTCGCCGGATTGCAGCCGCGGCAATTCGCGGTCGCGCGCGAAGAGATCGGAGGACTCGCAGACAGGGCCGACGACATCGTAGCGCTGCAGCGGTCCCTCGGGCTCCGTCACGGACACGATGTCATGATGGGCGTCATAAAGCGCCGGGCGAATGAGATCGTTCATGCCCGCATCGAGGATCAGGAACGTCTTCGTTTCGCCCTCCTTCACATAGATAACGCGGGAAACGAGAATGCCGGCATTGGCGGCAATCAGACGTCCGGGCTCGAAGATGAGATCGAGGCCGAGCCCGGCGGTCAGCTCTTTTACGATCCTTCCATAGGCCGCGGGATCGGGCGGCGGATCCTTGCCCTGATGATACGGAACGCCGAGGCCGCCGCCGAAATCGGCGCGCGTGATCGCATGTCCGTCGGCGCGCAGCAAGTGCACCAGTTCCACGGCGCGCGCAAAGGCGAGCTCGAACGGTTCGAGATCGGTGATCTGGCTGCCGATGTGGAGATCGACGCCGACGATCCTGATGCCGGGAAGCGTCGCCGCCATGCGATAGATGTCGCGCGCGCGGGACCACGGCACGCCGAATTTCGCTTCCGCCGTGCCGGTCGTGATCTTGGCGTGCGTCTTCGCATCGACGTCCGGATTGATGCGCATCGCCACCGGCGCGCGCACGCCGATCTCGCGCGCGGTGGCATCCAGCGCCAGAAGCTCGGGCTCGCTTTCCACATTGAACTGGTGGATGCCGGCATGCAGCGCCATCGCCATTTCGTGCGCGGTCTTGCCGACGCCGGAAAAGACGATGCGCGAAGGCGGAATGCCCGCCGCCAATGCCTTGGTGAGTTCGCCGCCGGAGACGACGTCGGCGCCGGCGCCCAGTTTCGCGAGGGTCTTGAGGACCGCGAGATTGCCGTTCGCCTTGACGGAATAGGCGATCAGGCTCGTCGGCGGGAAGGCCTCTGCGAAGACACGATAGTGCCGCGCAAGCGTCGCCGAGGAATAGACATAGAACGGCGTGCCGACCTCATCCGCCAGACGCGCAAGATCGACGTCCTCCGCAAAGAGCCGCCCCTCTCGATAGGAAAAATGGTTCATCGGGCGATCGGGTTGGGCGGCTCGGACGGGTTTCTCTGCCCCTTCGAGAGCTTGCCGCAGACCCGGGAGACATTGGCCGGCGCGGGAACGCTGTTTTCCGCCCGCTCCTCCTTGCTGCATTGGGGCATCTCGAGCGGCGCCTTGGTGCCGCAGGCGGCGACGGGGAGCAGGAGGCTCAGCGCCAGGAGAAGTCGCGGCAATGTCATGCGAGTTTCTCCCGCCAGAACAGAATTTGTTCGCGCACGCGATCGGGCGCGGTGCCGCCATAGCTTAGCCTGGATTTGACCGAGGCTTCGAGCGACAAAACCGCGGTGACGTCTTTCGTGATCCCCGGTTCGATCTTCTGCATGTCGGCGAGCGGCAGCCTGTCGAGGGCAACGGCTTTCGACTCCGCCGCTTTCACGATGCTGCCCGCGATGTGATGGGCCTCGCGGAAGGGCTTGCCGAGCTTTTTGACGATCCAGTCGGCGAGATCGGTGGCGGTCGGATAGCCCATCTCCGCGGCGCGGCGCATCGCCTTGTCGTTCGGCTTCATGTCTTCGACCATGCCGGCCATGGCGGCGAGCGAAAGATCGAGCGCGTCGGCGGCGGCGAACACCGCTTCCTTGTCTTCCTGCAGATCCTTGGCATAGGCGAGCGCGAGTCCCTTCATCACCGTCGCCAGCGCCACGAAACTGCCCAAGACGCGCCCGGTCTTGGCGCGCACGAGCTCGGCGGCATCGGGATTGCGCTTCTGCGGCATGATGGAAGAGCCGGTGGTGAAGGCGTCGCTCAACGCGACGAAGCCGTAGGCCGGCGACGCCCACAGCACGATCTCTTCGGCGAAGCGCGAGAGATGCACCGAGGCGATGGCGGCCGCCGAGAGATATTCCAGTGCGAAGTCGCGCGAAGCCACCGCATCGAGCGAATTGCGCATAGGACGCTCGAAGCCCAGCGCTTTCGCGGTCGCTTCGCGATCGATCGGATGGGGCGTGCCGGCGAGCGCGGCGGCGCCCAGGGGGCTCTCGTTCATCCGCGTCTTCGCATCTTCGAAACGTCCGCGATCGCGCTCGAACATTTCGATATAGGCGAGGCAATGATGCGCGAAGGTGACGGGCTGCGCCGGCTGCAGATGGGTGAAGCCCGGCATGATGGTCTCGGCATGCGCGCCGGCCTGCAGCAGCAAATTCCGCTGAAGCTCACGCAGGCGCGCGGCCGCGCGCACGCACGCCTCGCGCACCCAGAGCCGGAAATCCGTCGCCACCTGATCGTTGCGCGACCGGGCGGTGTGCAGCCGCGCGCCGGCCTCGCCGACGATCTCGGTCAGTCTGGCTTCGATATTGAGATGGACATCCTCCAGCGCGCGCTTGAACGTGAAACGGCCGTCGGCGATTTCGCCTGCGATCTGGTCGAGACCTTTGACGATCGCTTCGGCGTCGGCGGCGGAGATGATTCCCTGCTGCGCCAGCATCTGCGCATGCGCCTTCGAGCCCGCAATGTCCTGTTGGGCGAGCCGCTTGTCGAAGTCGACGGAGGCGTTGATCTCCTCCATGATGGAGGCAGGACCGCGGTCGAAGCGCCCGCCCCACATCTTGTTCGCAGTCATGGATTGGTACTCACGAATATGGGCCCAATGCCTCGCAAAATCGTCACAGCGTTGCTGCTTGCCGTTCTATATGTGATCCCGCCGGTCGAGGCGAGCCCTGCGATTCCCAAAGCGCTGGCCGCGCTCAAAGCCGATCCCGCGCCCAAGCCGGTGCCGTCCGCGACCTTCGTGGACGCCGAAGGCCATCCCGTGCCGCTGTCGCGCTTCAAGGGCCATGTCGTGATCCTCAACATGTGGGCCACCTGGTGCGCGCCCTGCGTCGCGGAGCTGCCGGCCGTGGCCAAACTCGCCGGGGCGCTGGGGCCGGGGAAGGTAACCCTCGT
The DNA here is from genome assembly GCA_035524575.1 of Rhizomicrobium sp. Classification (GTDB taxonomy): domain Bacteria; phylum Pseudomonadota; class Alphaproteobacteria; order Micropepsales; family Micropepsaceae; genus Rhizomicrobium. The sequence goes on along the minus strand of DATKON010000044.1, from coordinate 5,587 downwards.
GGCGGTCAGCGCGAGCCGTGACGATGCGGCCAAGACCGCGGCGTTCCTCAAAGCCCACGGCGCCGGCAATCTCGCCGTCTATCGTGATCCCGACCTGTCTTTTCTGACCGCCTTCGGCGCACAGGGCCTTCCCTTCAGCGTCGTCATCGACGGCAGGGGCCGCGAAATCGCGCGCGCCTCCGGACCGATGAAATGGGACGATCCGGCGGCGGAGGCGTATTTCAGATCGCTCGGCGGGCGGTGACGACGTCCTTCTCGGAACACCGCGCCGTTCATGCGTCCGACGAGGCGCCGAATTCCCTGCAGAGAAGGACATTCGTATGGCCTTCCGGCCAGCCCGCAAACTCCGCGATCCGCCGGAAGCCGAATTTCTCGTACATCGCCGGCGCCTGGAAATCGTAGCTCGCGACGAAGATGCGCTTGACGCCGCGCTTTCGCGCTTCGTCGATGAATGCGTCCAGAAGTGCGCGCGCATATCCGCGCCCGCGAAATTTCTCGTCGACCCACATCTGACGAAGCTCGGAAATCCCGGCCCAGGAATAGCCCGCGGCGACGCCGATCATTGTGCCGGCATCGCCTCGGATCACGAAAGCAAGTCCTTCGCCGTCGCTGCGGCCGGTGGCCTTTTGATTGAACTCATAGAGACGCTCTTCGACCCAGCCGCCTTCGGCCGGTGAAAAGTCGTGGCGCGGCTCGATGCGATTCATTTCTTATCACCGAAGGTGCAGCGAATATGACCCGCTTCCAAACTATGTCATTCCCGCGCAAGCGGGAACCCAATACGAGCGTTCGCGAGCGCAAGAGTCTCTCGGGGCGTGGACACGCGCCGACTGGGTTCCCGCTTGCGCGGGAATGACAACGATATTTGGAGGTTAGATCGACGTTACCGCGTCGGCACCGGGTGTTCGCCGCGATAGTCGTAAAAGCCGCGGCCGGTCTTGCGGCCGAGCCAGCCGGCTTCCACGTATTTCACCAGCAGCGGGCACGGGCGGTATTTCGAATCCGCGAGGCCTTCGTAGAGCACCTGCATGACCGACAGGCACGTGTCGAGACCGATAAAGTCCGCGAGCTGCAGCGGGCCCATCGGATGATTGGCGCCGAGGCGCATCGCCGTGTCGATGGCTTCGACATTGCCGACGCCCTCGTAAAGCGTATAGACGGCCTCGTTGATCATCGGCTGCAGGATGCGGTTGACGATGAAGGCCGGGAAATCTTCGGCGTAAGCCGCCGTCTTGCCCGTGCGCTTCACCACATCGAGCGCGGCCTGGAAGGTCGTGTCGTCGGTTGCGATGCCGCGGATGACTTCCACGAGCTGCATCATCGGCACGGGATTCATGAAATGAAGCCCGATGAAATGCTCGGGGCGATCGGTCGACGCCGCGAGGCGCGTTACGGAGATCGACGACGTGTTCGTGGCGACAAGCGTCTTCGCGTCGAGGCGCGGACAGAGATCCTGGAAGATCTTGCGCTTCAGGCTCTCGTCCTCGGTCACCGCCTCGATGACGAGATCGCGATCCTTCATGTCGTCGAGGTTTTGCGATGTCTTGACGCGGCCGAGCGCGGAACCGATCTGGTCGTCCTTGATGAGCCCGCGCGCCGCCTGGCGATGCAGGTTCTTTTCCATGACTCCGAGCGTTTTCTTGATCTGCTCCGGATTGACGTCCTCGAGCAGCACGTCATAGCCCGCCAGCGCACAAACATGGGCAATTCCCCCGCCCATCTGTCCGGCACCGATAATGCCGATACGTTCGATACTCATGGACCTACCTGGCTCCGTTCTTGTTGCCGGGCCGGTCGCCCCCGGACCGGCGGCAACGCATTTCCAATTCGTCAAAATCCGAGTTTCGTGAGCTCCGCTTCCATCTCCGGCAGCGCCTTGAAGAGGTCTGCTACCAGGCCGTAATCGGCCACCTGGAAGATCGGGGCTTCTTCGTCCTTGTTGATGGCGGCGATGGTCTTGGAATCCTTCATGCCGGCGAGATGCTGGATCGCGCCGGAAATGCCGACCGCGATGTAAAGCTCTGGCGCCACGACCTTGCCGGTCTGGCCGACCTGGTAATCGTTCGGCACGAAGCCCGCATCGACGGCGGCGCGCGATGCGCCCACGGCGGCGCCGAGCTTGTCGGCGATCTTGTCGAGCATGTGGAAATTGTCGCCCGACTGCATGCCGCGCCCGCCCGAGATGATGATCTTGGCGGACGTGAGTTCGGGGCGTTCCGATTTCGACAGCTCTTCGCCGACGAATTTCGAGATGCCCGCATCGCCCGCCGAGGCGATCTTCTCCACCGGCGCGCTGCCCGTGGCTTCCGCGGCCTTGAACGCCGTCGTGCGCACGGTGATGACCTTCTTGCCGGCGGGTGCCTGGACGGTCTGGATCGCATTGCCCGCATAGATCGGGCGGCGGAACGTGTCCGGCGAGTCCACGGCGAGGATTTCCGAGATCTGCGGCACGTCGAGCTTCGCGGCGACGCGCGGCATGATATTCTTGCCGTTGGTGGTGGCCGGCGCGAGGACCGCATCGTAATTCGCGGCGAGGCCGACGATCAGCTTTTCCATCGGCTCGGCCAGCATGCGCGCGTAGACGGCATCGTCGGCGAGGAGAACTTTCTCGACGCCCGCGAGCTTCGCCGCCGCGTCCGCGACCCCCGCCGCATTCTCGCCCGCCACGAGGACATGCACCGGCGCGCCAAGTTGCGCAGCCGCCGTCACGGTCTTGGCGGTCGAATCTTTCAGGACTTTGTTGTCGTGTTCGGCAATGACGAGCGAGGTCATCAGATCGCTCCGGCTTCTTTGAGCTTGTCGACGAGTTCGGCGGCGGTCTTGACCTTGACGCCGGCGGTGCGCTTGGGCGGCTCGCTGACTTTGAGCACCTTGAGCCGGGGCGCGACGTCGACGCCGTAATCGCCCGGCGTCTTCTCGTCGATGGGCTTCTTCTTGGCCTTCATGATGTTGGGCAGCGAGGCGTAACGCGGCTCGTTGAGACGCAGATCCGTCGTCATGATCGCCGGCAATTTGATTTCAACGGTCTGCAGGCCGCCGTCGATTTCGCGTTCCACGGTCGCCGTCTGGTCGCCAAGCTCGAGCTTGTGGGCGAAGGTCGCCTGCGGCCAGCCCAGCAGCGCGGCCAGCATCTGGCCCGTCTGGTTGGAGTCGTCGTCGATCGCCTGCTTGCCGAGAATGACAAGTCCGGGCTTCTCCGCCTCGACGATGCTTTTGAGGATTTTCGCAACCGCGAGCGGTTCCACATCGCCGTCGGCCTTCACGAGAATGCCGCGATCGGCGCCCATCGCGAGCGCGGTGCGGATCTGTTCCTGCGCCTGCTGCGGACCGATGGACACGACAACGACTTCGGTCGCCTTGCCCTTTTCCTTGAGACGAACCGCTTCCTCGACGCCGATTTCGTCGAAGGGGTTCAGAGACATTTTGACGTTGGCGAGATCGACGCCGGATTGATCCGCCTTCACGCGGACTTTCACGTTGTAGTCGATGACCCGTTTGACGGGCACGAGGACTTTCATGGGCCTTGAGTGCCTTCCCCTGCGCGGCGATTCATAAAAAAGCCCGGCGCGCCGGGGGCCGCTGTTTCTTGTGCGGCGCAAAAACTAGGCGCGCGATGGCGCTTATGTCAACGAAGCTTCACCACGAATGGCTTGGGCTACAGGGTGGGGGTTAACCCTCAATTTTTTGTGTTGCACTGCAAAATGCCCAAGATTGCGGCATTCTGACACAGATTCCCGAGGGTAGGTCCAGGGTCGGGCCAGGCCGGACAAGGGGTGCGCGGGCGCCGATCCGGGTTTGCGAAACTTCGGCGTCCCATGCGCATGAAGCGCCGGCGTTCCCAGCTACTTCAACGTGTCGAGATACGCGATCAGGTTGGCCCGCTGGGGCGCCGAAGATATCCCGGGGAACATCATTTTGTTGCCCGGCACGACCGTGGCCGGCGAAGTGATGTAGGCGTCGAGCTTGGCGTTGGTCCAAACGAAGCCGGCGTTCTTCATGGCGGCGGAATAGGAGAACTCGGGAACGGTGCCCGCCTTGCGGCCGACCACGCCGAAGAGGTTGGGCCCGATCTTGTTGCCCTCGCCCTTGGCGTTCGAGTGGCACATGGCGCAGCGCGTGAAGACCTGTGCGCCGGCGGTGGCATTGCCGGCAGCTTGGGCGGCGCCCGCCGCGGCCACACCCAGGACTGCAATCAGAACCGACAGACGCATGTGCCCCTCCGCACGGATAAACCCGTTCGCCTATAGCAAGAGGACGGTGCGCGGGGAAACCGTCAGGGGGCACCGGCCCGGGCGCTCTCGAGCGCGGCCCGGAACGCCACCGGATCGGCGATATCGGGCATCTGCACGGCATCGATGCCTGTGCCTTCGATCCTGAGATGCCCGTAGCCGAGGAGGCGGCCCCAGAAGCTCTGCTCGAGCTTGACCCCTTCGATGTTGTGCAGCGCGATTTCGTTGGTGTGGAGCGTGACGAGGCCGGTCTTCTCCACGAAACGCGACGAGGTGATGCCGATCTCGGTCGTATATTTGCGGATCATCATCTGCACGAAGATGACGATGCCGATGATGCACCAGAACAAAAGGATCAGCGCGGCCCAGGCCTTGAACGAATACCACCAGTGAAAGCGGGCCCGGGCGACGATCTTCTCGTTCGCGCCGAGCGATTGTTCGATATAGCTCATCAGGTCCCCTTGGGCCGTTTCGCTAGGAATAACATGGGAAGCGGGAGATTGGTTCGCGTGAGCGGGCGATCACAGGACCAGCTTGCACCATATCTTGTTACAAAATGAAGCGTTATAAGCGGCACCAATGGCTAAGACACCACGAAGGCAGCGCGGCAAGAACCGCAGCAAGGGTGGTCGCCCCCAGGTGAGGCAAGGCCCAAAGGATGACCAGCCCACGAAAGGCCGCACCCTGGCGGCGCTCCGGCGCTCGCCTCTCGTCGGTTCCGACCTCGACCTGACGCGCGAGGTCGTCGAGCCGAGAAAGATTGATCTTTGAGGACGCCAGCCTTCTACGTGCGTGTGCCATTCAAAAGATCAGCGACTCAAGAAACGCTCTAGCTTGGCTCTCAATTTTGTCACGCTTTTGGTCTCGCATTCCCAGACAACGAGAGCTTTCCACCCCGTTGATTTGAGCGCGCGCAATTGCTCCGCATCTCTCTTTGCATTTTTCGAGAGTTTCGCAGCCCAAAAGGCGGTGTTTGTTTGCGGGAGTGTTGCTCTGCCGCATCCCTTATGCTGATGCCAAAAGCAACCGTGAACGAAGATAACCGCTTTTCGACTCGGGAAGACCAGATCAGGTCTTCCGGGCAGGTCCTTACGCTGGAGCCTAAATCGGTAGCCCAACCGGTGCGTCAGAGATCGCACGAGCATCTCGGGCTTCGTGTCACGGCCCTTAACCCGGCGCATGTTTTCTGATCGGCGCTCCGGCGTGAGTTTATCGGCCATCGCAAATTATACTGCGAGATCGAGCGGCAGATCCGAAATATCTTTCAAACGATTTCCGTTGACCATGAGATTGAGCAAATCGCTGGCATCTGTATATCCGAGGTCTGCAACAGTCGCCTGAAGCTCGTACAGGGCGAA